>NZ_JARJLM010000293.1 GCF_029335485.1 Cupriavidus basilensis | reverse complement strand
TGGCATTGACGTTTGACATTACGCCTGCACTGAACACCGCACTGAACGCCGCCCCCGGCGCCACCCGGAAGTCCGCATCGCGGTCCTTTGGCGCTCGCGCCGCAAGACAGGCTTGCGAAGGCGCGTCCCGCTGCCTGCCAGCACTCGCATGCGCCGCCGTACTCGCCCCCACCGCGCCACCGGCGCATGCGCTGGGCAGCCTGACGCTCTATGGTCTTGCCGACGTCGGCATCTTCCGGCCCGCGCCCGGACAACCGGTCCAGATCGGCACCATGCAGCGCAGCCTGATCGGCCTGCGCGGCAGCGAGCCGCTGGGCGCTGGCTGGGCTGCCACCATGCACCTGCAAACGCGCTTCGACATGGGCGATGGCCGCCTCGAAGGCAGCGGCGCCTCGCCGTATTTCCAGGGCGAGTCCACGGTCGGCATCAAGTCGCCATATGGCGACCTGCGTTTTGGCCGCGCGCTCACGCCCATGTGGCAATACGACTGGCAGTACGACAGCTGGGACAATTTCAATCGTCTCAGCTCGGTGGCGTGGTACGTGTACCACCCGTCCTATCGCACCGATCCGTACCACAACGGTCCGGCGGGCGAATACTCGCGGCTGAACAATGGCGTGTTCTACGATTCGCCGAAGTGGGGCGGCGTGCATGTGCATGTCTCCGCCGGCGTGGAAAAGAACGAAACGCCGGACGCCGCCGGCAACCGGGACCGCGCGCGGCCGCTCGCCGCCTCGCTCAACTACGATGCCGGGCCGTGGTCCGCCATGCTCACGGCGGAACGCAACGCTGCATACGACAACACCTGGTTCGCCGGACTGGCCTATGCGTTCAGCAAGGTGCGGCTGATGGCCTCGTACAGCCAGACGCATCTCAGCGCCGCCAGCCAGGCCTTCCTCGGCGATGCCAGCGCCAGGCGCAGCGCCGCCACGCTGGGCGTGAACTGGCGCGTGGGCGCCGCCACGCTGAAGCTCTCCGGCGCGCGCGATTTCCAGGGCTATGGCCAGGCGGGCGTCACCGGCTACGTCACCAGCGGGCTGGACTACGCGCTCTCGAAACGCACCACGCTGTATGGCGCGATGTCGTACCGGCACAGCCGGCACGCCGGTGGCGGCACCGGGTTTGGCGCGGGCATCAGCCATAGCTTCTGAGTCGCGCGGCTGGTGTCTAGCCCTCCTCCGCGAACAGCGAACACGCACCGGCCTCGGCCGTGCCGACATGGCGCCGGAAATTGGCGAACAGGTCGCGCCCCACGCCGTGCCGGTTGGCGGAGAGGTCGGGCGGCGTCACGTCGCGCGCGGCCCACTCCGCTTGCGGCACCAGCACCGTCAGCACGCCGGCGTTCGCGTCCACGCGCATCGGATCGCCGTCGCGCACGCGGGCGATGCCGCCTCCGCTCAACGCCTCCGGGCACACGTGGATGGCGGCCGGCACCTTTCCCGATGCGCCGGACATGCGTCCGTCCGTCACCAGCGCCACGCGGAAGCCGCGGTCCTGCAGCACGGTCAGCGTAGGGGTCAGCTTGTGCAGCTCGGGCATGCCGCAGGCGGCCGGCCCCTGCCATGGCAGCACGGCGATAAAGTCCCGCTCCAGCTCGCCGCGCTTGAAGGCGTCGATCAGTGCGTCCTGCGTGTGGAACACAAGCGCAGGGGCTTCCACGAGATGGTGCTCGGGCTTGACCGCCGAGATCTTGATCACTGCGCGGCCGAGATTGCCGTCGAGCAGCTTGATGCCGCCCTCGGGTGCGAACGGCTGGCTGGCGGGCCGCACGATGCTGTCGTCCAGCGGCGCCTCGGGTCCGTCGATCCAGGTGAGTTTGCCGTCGCGCAGCACCGGCTCGCGGGTGTAGTCCGCGAGCCCTTTGCCCACCACGGTGGTGACGTCGTCGTGCAGCAGCCCGAGTTGCAGCAGGCCGCGAATCACCACCGGCAGGCCGCCGGCCGCCTGGAACTGGTTCACGTCCGCGCTGCCGTTGGGGTACACACGCGCCAGCAGCGGCACCACTTCCGATAGTTCAGCGAAATCGTCCCAGCCCAGCACGATGCCGGCCGTGCGCGCCATCGCCACCAGGTGCAGGGTGTGGTTGGTGGAGCCGCCCGTGGCCAGCAGGCCCACGATGCCGTTGACGAAGGCGCGCTCGTCGAGCACATCGGCCACCGGCGTATAGCGCCCACCGCCGTGCACCAGGCGCAGCGCCTGGCGCGCGGATTCGCGCGTGAGCGCCTCGCGCAGGGGCGTGTTGGGATTGACGAAGGCGGTGCCGGGCAGGTGCAGGCCCATCATCTCCATCAACATCTGGTTGGAGTTGGCGGTGCCGTAGAAGGTACAGGTCCCGGGGCCGTGATAGGACTTGCTTTCCGCCTCCAGCAATTCCGCGCGGCTGAGCTTGCCCTCGGCATAGCGCTGGCGCACACGGGCCTTCTCCTCGTTGCCCATGCCCGTGGTCATGGGCCCGCCGGGCACGAAGATGGCCGGCAGGTGGCCGAAGGACAGCGCGCCCATCACCAGTCCGGGCACGATCTTGTCGCACACGCCGAGATAGAGCGCGCCGTCGAACATCTGGTGCGACAGCGCCACCGCCGTGGACAGCGCGATCACGTCGCGCGAGAACAGCGAGAGATCCATGCCGTCCTGGCCTTGCGTCACGCCGTCGCACATGGCGGGCGTGCCGCCGGCGAATTGCGCGGTGCCGCCCGCTTCCAGCGCGGCCTCCTTGAGCCATTGCGGATACTCCGCCAATGGCTGGTGGGCCGACAGCATATCGTTGTAGGAGGAAACGATGGCGAGGTTGGGGCGCTCCTGCGCCTTCAGGCGGATCTTGGCCTGCTCGGGCATGGCGGCCACGGCGTGGGCCAGGTTGGTACACGAGAGCTGGGCGCGCTCCACCTTCTGCCCCGCCATGGCGCGGGTGCGCTCCATGTAGGACCGGCGGGTGCCGGCACTGCGCGCCACGATGCGGGCGGTGACCCGTTCCAGGACTGGATGACTTGGCATGGGGAGCTCCTGCGTGGGGATGTTTTTTTCAGCCTAGCGCACTTTGGGGCGGGGTGCACGTATGGTGCGCTGCACGTTTCTCCAACAAGTGCTAGACTCCGCTCCATTCTCTGGAGTGCAGACGACATGAAGCAAGCAGCGCAACGCATCGCCATCGCAGCATATGCCGCAACACCTTACGGTGAGCGCGTGCTGCTGGCTATTCACGTCTAGTCTTCCGAGCGTCCCGCCCGGAAGGCTGCAAGGCCGGTTCCGGGAACGACGAAGAAGATCATCGCCAACCCCGGACGGCCCCCAGGCCTCCGGGGTTTTGTTTTTCCGATTCGCCACCATCTGACACGCCATGCGTACCTACGACAAGCTGATCGCCACGATTCAAACCGGCCAAGGGAACGGGAGCTTGCGCTCGTCCCTTGGTGCGGTAACGGCGTCGGCTGGCGTAGCCACCACGATGGTTGCGTGCCGCATGCGGCATGCCGGCGCCGCCCCGCAAGCGATCCCATAGCTTCCCGGCTGCACATGCAGTCCGGGAGGCCTCGCAGATCGCCTCCCAGGGACCACGGACACCCTGGCAGGCACGCACCCGCCAGGGTGTTTGCATTGTAGGCAGCCCATCATGGAAAGCAGAAAAGAGCGCAGGAAACTCAGGAATATCGGCATCATCGCCCACGTCGACGCGGGCAAGACCACCACCTCGGAACGCATCCTGTTCTACACCGGCGCCAGCCACCGGCTGGGCGAGGTGCATGACGGCGCCGCCGCCATGGATTTCGACCCGCAGGAGCAGGCGCGCGGCATCACCATCAACAGCGCCGCCACCACCGTGTTCTGGCGCGGCCACCAGATCAACCTGATCGATACACCCGGGCACATCGATTTCAATATCGAGGTGAACCGTTCGCTGCGCGTGCTCGACGGCGCCGTGGTGGTGTTCGACGGCGTGGCCGGCGTGGAGCCGCAGACCGAGACCAACTGGCGCCTGGCCGACCGCTATCGAGTGCCGCGCCTTGCCTTCGTCAACAAGCTGGATCGCACCGGCGCGGATTTCCTGCGCGTGGTGGGCATGATCGAGGATCGGCTTGGCGTGGTGCCGCTGGTGCTGCAATTGCCCATCGGCAGTGAAGGCGATTTCACCGGCGTGGTCGATCTCGTCACCATGCAGGCCTTGCTATGGCACGACAGCACGGGCGGGGCCGGCTACGCGACGCAGGCCGTGCCCCAGGCGCAGGCCGAACGGGCCGCGGCATGGCGCGAGCGGCTGCTGGAAACCCTGGCCGAGCATGACGACGCCCTGCTGGAGGATTATCTTGCTGGCCGCGCGCCAACCGAAGACGCTGTGCGCGCAGCCATCCGGCGCGCAACGGTCTCTGGCGCCGTGGTGCCCGTGCTCGCGGGCTCGGCCTTCAAGAACAAGGGCGTGGAGCCGCTGCTCGATGCGGTGACCGCTTATCTGCCGGCTCCGGGCGAAGTGGAGCGGCATGAAGTCAGCGCGGCGCCGGACGAGCCGCTGGTGGCGCTCGCCTTCAAGGTGGTGCACGACGCGCATGGCACGCTGACCTTTGTCCGCCTGTATCGCGGCAGGCTCACCGCGGGAGACACCGTGCTCAATGCCGGCAGCGGCAAGCGCGAACGCGTGGCCAGGCTGTACGAGATGCACGCCGACAGGAAGCAGGAGCGCGACGTTGCCGTGGCAGGCGACATCGTGGCGATTGCCGGCCTCAAGGCCACCATGACCGGCGACACGCTGACCGATCCTGCGCATCCCGTCGTGCTGGAAAAGATCGATGCGCCCGAGCCGGTGATCGATGTCGCCATCGAGCCGAAAGGACACGCGGACCAGGCCGGCCTGTCGCGCGGCTTGCAGGTGCTGGTGCAGGAAGACCCGAGCCTGCGGCTGCGGCAAGACCCGGAGAGCGGGCAGACGCTGCTGTCCGGCATGGGCGAACTGCAGCTGGAGGTAACGCTGGAGAAGCTGCGCACGCGGTTCAGCGTCGAGGTGACGGTAGGCCGCCCGCAAGTGGCCTATCGCGAAACGCTGAGCCGTGCCGCGGATGCTCGCTATCTGCATCGCAAGCAAAGCGGCGGCCCGGGCCAGTACGCGGAAGTGCTGTTGCACTTCGAGCCGCTGGCGCGCGGGGAAGGGCTGCAGTTCGAGAGCCGCATCAGCGGGGGCGCCGTGCCGCGCGAGTTCGTGCCGGCGGTGGAAGCCGGCATCCGCCGCGCCGCGGCGCAAGGCGTGCTCGCGGGCTATCCGGTGGTCGACTTCAAGGCCACCTTGCTGGACGGCGGCTACCACGAGCGCGACTCCTCGGCGCTGGCTTTCGAGACCGCTGCGGCGGCCGCGTTCCGCGAAGGCGCGCGTGATGCGGCGCCGGTGGTGCTGGAGCCGGTGATGGCCGTGGAGGTGGTGACGCCCGCCGATCACGTGGGTGACGTCATCGGCGATATCCACCGGCGCCGGGGCCTCGTGCGGGGACAGTCGCAGCGGGGTGGCAGTGGCAACACCGTCGTGGTCGAGGCGCATGTGCCGTTGGCCGGCATGTTTGGCTATATCGGCAGCTTGCGCGCGCTGAGCTCGGGGCGGGCAGGCTTTGCGATGCAGTTCGATCACTATGCGGTGGCACCGGCCAGGGCAGTGGCGGAGTCGGCCGGCTGAGGTGGTTCGTTGACTGGCTGCCG
>NZ_JARJLM010000292.1 GCF_029335485.1 Cupriavidus basilensis | reverse complement strand
CCCTTGCCGGCGCCGGCCGCGCGTGGGCTTTATCGGGCCTGGAAGCCGACACGCCCGAGGCCGACGTGCTCGATGCCACGCAGTCGGCGGCGTTTCGCGCCTGGTTCGTACGCATCGTCGGCGAGCAGCTGCGCCAGGGCCCGACCCCGCGCTGGTACCAGCGCGATTGCGCGGGCCTGGTGCGTTTTGCGGTGGGCGAGGCGCTCAAGGTGCATGACGCGCGCTGGCTGCGCGCCAACGGCATGCAGGGCGGCGCCTCGGCCCGCCAGTTGCCGCCGGAGCTCAGCCTGACCCCGAGCCAGCGCACGCTTGGCCAGCGCTGGACCCGTGCAGACGGCAGCACCGGAGCCTATGCCTCCGCCCTTGCCCTGGTGCAGGGCAATAGCCGCTTCGTTGCCAGGAACGTCAACCTGGCCCAGCCCGGCGATTTGCTTTTTTATGACCAGGGCGACGAACAGCACCTGATGATCTGGATGGGCCAGTACCTGGCCTACCACACCGGCACCGTGACCCGTACTGACAACGGTTTGCGTGCCGTCACCCTTTCCCGCTTGATGCAATGGAACGATACGCGCTGGCAGCCGCAGGACGGCAATCCCAATTTCATCGGCGTGTTCCGTTTCGCCTTTCTGTCGAGGTAAAGACGATGCCTGTCGTCACGCTGCGCGCAAGCGCGTTCCTGAATTCCGTGATTGCCCGCGTGCTGCTGGCGCTTGCCCTGCTGGCGGGCGCTCATGCCGCCAGCGCCGCCGAGCGGCCCAGCGCCACGCTCGACCCGGTGCCCTCCAGCGGCTATGGCGCGTTCCAGGGCCAGCCCTTCTTCCTGCTGTCCGATGCCAGTTTCGGCAGCGACCAGACTGCCCGGGTGCGGCTCGAAGCGCCGGGGCGCGAATACAAGAGCGAACTGCAGCGCTACGGCGGCGCGGACATCCTGGTGTACCGGGTCGCGGAGCCGATCGCTTTCCTGAAGGCGCAGAAGAACCTGCACCGGATCGACGTCAAGGCCAATTACCGCGGCGAAGGCCTGGCCAATACGCTGTCCTATCTGTGGGATAGCTGGTACAAGCAGGCGCGCCGCGCATGGCAGCGCGTGCTGTCCTTCGCCACGCGCAGCAAGGCGGTCGAGGACGCGCCCCAGTTCAGCATGGGCGAGCAGATCGCCCAGCCCACCCGCTTCGAGAACAATCCGCAATACGAGCCGCTCAAGGGCTACGACCTGGTGGAGCGTTTCCGCTATCCGATCTGGGACGCCAAGGAGATCGAGCCGCCCAAGGATGTCAAGCTCGAAGGCAGCAGCAGCGAATTCCTGCCGCGCGACGCCGGTAACGTGATGGTGCCGCTGGGCAAGCTCAAGCCCGGGCTGTACATCGTCGAAGGCATCATCGGCACCTACCGTGCCCATACGCTGTTGTTCGTTTCCGATACCGTGGCGATCACCAAGAGCACCAGCAACGGCATGCTGGTCTGGGCCGCGCAGCGCAAGAGCGGCCGTCCGGTTGCCGGCACCAGCCTGGCCTGGACCGATGGCCTGGGCGTGCTGCAAAGCGCCACCACCGGCACCGACGGCGCGGCTGAACTGGCCCACACCAGTCCGGAACGCAGCTACCTGCTGGGCGTGGACCCGGCCGGCGGCGCCTTTATCTCGGAAAACTTCTACTACGACAGCGAGATATACAACACCAAGCTGTACGCCTTCACCGACCGGCCGCTGTACCGCCCGGGCGACGAGGTCCGCGTCAAGTTCATCGGCCGCAATTTCCGCAACGCCACCGAATCGGCGCCGGCCGCCGCCGGCGATATCAAGCTGGAGGTGCTGGATCCCAATGGCGCGCCGCTGGCTTCGGTGAATACCGCGCTGGCCGCGGACAACGGCGCCGACGCGCGCTTCACGCTGCCGGCCAATGCACTCGCGGGCGGCTATACGCTGCGCTTCGACTACGGCGGCAACACCTACGGCGGCGCCTTCCGCGTGGCCGAATACATCAAGCCGCATTTCGACGTGAACCTGGCGCTGGACAAGGCCGACTACGCCACCGGCGAGGTGGTCAAGGGCAAGATCCAGCTGCGCTACCCCGACGGCAAGCCGGTCAAGGACGCCAGGCTGTCGGTCAGCCTGCGCGCGCAGCAGGTGACCATGGTGGAAGGCGAGCTGCAGTATGCCGGCCTGTTCCCGGTCAAGCTGGAGCAGCAGGAACTGAGCACCGATGGCAGCGGCAATGCCGCGCTGACCCTGCCGGCGGCCAAGGACCCCAGCCGCTACGTGGTGACGGTGTTCGCCAACGACGGCGCCGCCTATCGCGTCAAGGTGACGCGCGAACTGCTGATCGCGCGCGGCGCCACGCCGTACAAGCTCAGCACGCCGGCCAACTTCACCAACCCGGGCCAGAGCGCGACCTTCCAGCTGCAGGCGCTGGCCGCCACCGGCCAGGCGCCGGCCCAGGCACCGGCCAGGTGGGAACTGGTGCGGCTTGAATCGCGCACGCGTACCGAGGGCAAGCTCAGCCCGGGCGCCGGTGGTGCATTGTCGTTCCCCGTCAAGTTCGACCAGCCGGGCTCGTACACACTCTCCGTCAAGGACGGCGCCGGCAACCTGCTGGCCGCGGCCAGCCACTGGGTGGCCGGCGAAGGCCTGCAGACCGTGCCCGGCAATATCGAGATCGTGTTCGACCGCGACCGCTACCGCATCGGCGATACCGCCGAGGCGCTGGTGACGTTCCCGCTCGCGGTGGAAGACGCCTTGCTGACACTGGAACGCGATCGTGTGGAACGGCGCGGCCTGCTGTCCAAGGGCGGCGACTGGCTCTCGCTGGAAAAAGTCACGGACCGGCAGTGGCGCGCGCGCATCAAGGTGGGCAATGACTTCAGCCCCAACATGACGTTCTCCGTGCTGTACGTGAAGGACGGCGACTACGTGTTCCAGAACGCCGGGATTGCCGTGGTGCAGCCCACCATCGAGCTGGCGGTCAAGAGCGACAAGGCGGTCTACGCGCCCGGCGACACCGTCACGCTGGACCTGTCGAGCGCCTTCAACGGCAAGCCCGTGCCGGCCAATCTCACTGTGAGCGTGGTCGACGAGATGGTCTACGTGCTGCAGCCGGAAATCGCGCCGAGCATCGTGGACTTCTTCTATCATCCGCGCCGCAACAGCGTGCGCACCACGTCCAGCCTCAATTTCATCGGCTACGACCTCGCCGTCTCGGCCCAGCCGGGCGCCGGCGGCCCCGAGCGCGGCCGCTACAACGAACGCGGCGTCAAGGTGTTGGAGCGCCCGCGCCGTGACGAGAAAGACACCGCCGCCTGGGAGGCCAACCTGCGCACCGGCGCCGACGGGCGCGCGCGCATGAGCTTCACCATGCCCGACTCCCTGACCCGCTGGCGTGTCACCGTGCGCGCCATGGCGGGCGACGGCGTGGTCGGGCAGCGCACCGCCAGCATCCGTTCGGACAAGGGCCTCTACCTCAAGTGGACCGGTCCGCAGCGCTATCGCGCCGAGGACGCGCCGCGCATCGATATGGTGGCCTTCAACCAGGGCGACCAGGACGTGGCCGCGGACCTGGTCGTGATCGGCGCCGGACTCAACGTCAACCAGAGCGTGACGCTCAAGCGCGGCGCCAACTACGTGCGGCTGCCAGTCGCGCAAAGCGCGCTGCAAAGCGGCGTGGTCAATGCGGAGATCAAGCTCCAGGGCAGGACGGTGGACCGCTTGCAGACCACGCTGACTGTCGAACCCACGGGCTGGCTCTCGCAGCGCGAGCTGACGCTGCCGCTGGCCGGGGCCAACGCCGCGCTCAAGCTGCCGGCCGATGCGCAGGACGTGCGCCTGCGCTTCGTGGATGGCGCCGCGAGCCAGTTCGCCCGCGTGGCCGACGACCTGCTCAACTATCCCTACGGCTGCACCGAGCAGACCGCCAGCCGGCTGATTCCGCTGGCGCTGGCCCAGCGCAGCCTTGCCGCCACCGGTGCCGACACCGGCGGCGGTACCCAGGGCATCGACGCGCTGCTGCGTACCCAGCGCCAGCGCCTGGCGCTGCTGGCCGGCGTCAACGGGCAGTTCGGCTGGTGGGGCGATACCGTGGGCAACAGCGCGCTGTTGACCGCTTATGCCTACTATGCCGACTGGCTCGCCACGCGCGCCGTGGGCATCAGCCTGCCGCCCGATCACTGGAAGCGCACGCTGGAAGCCTACAAGCAGGCCATGAGAGAGCCGCTGCTGCATCGCACGCTGGCCCTGTGGTTCATCAACGAGATGGGCCTGCCGGTGGCCACGCAGCTCGGCGGCGTGGCTGCCGAGCTGGGCCGCCCCGCTACGGATGCGCCTGGCGCCGCGGTTGGCGAGAGCCTGGTGTTTGCCGCGCCGGATTCGCCGCAAGGCCGCCGCGTGGCGACCGTGCTGGCCGCGCAGCTCTACAGGCAGATCGGCCAGCCGATGCCGGAAGGTCTTTCCGTTGCTGCCGACGCTGCGCGCCAGACGCTCGCCAACGATCCGTCGCCGCTGGTGCAGAGCCTGTTGCTGATGGCGGGCAAGGGTGCCGCCACCTCCGATGTGCAGGCGCTGCTGTCCCGCGCCGGCGCCGCCTCGCCCACCATCGACCGCGCCGTGACCCTGGTCTGGCTCAACAAGGCGCTTGGCGGCGGCCTGGGCCGCGGCCTGGCCGGCGAGGGCGATCCCGCGCTGCGCGTGCCGCAAGGCAACTGGAAGGCCGCGCGCAGCCAGCTGGGCCGCCCGGAATGGCGCTGGACCGGCGCGCAACTGCCGGAGACGCTGGCGCTCACCGTGCCGCAGAACATGGACGCGGCCTCGCAGTCGTTCAATACCAATGCGGTGGTGTCGTACCGCAGCCGCGCGCAGGAAGCCGCGCGCCTGCCCATCGGCATCGAACGCAAGCTCTATCGCCTGGTACCCACCAGCGATGGCGCGGCCAAGGAGGGCAAGGCGGACGCCGCCGCCGCGGCGGGCACGGCCGGGCTGAACTTCACGGCCAAGCCGGTCAAGCCGGGCGACAAGCTCGACAGCAATACGCTCTACGTCGACGAGATCGTGCTCAGCCCGCGCCAGGGCGCCTATCGCTATGGCCTGGTCGAGGCGCCGCTGCCGCCGGGCGGCGAAGTCGAGGGCACCACCTGGGGCCTGCGCATCGACGGTTTGCCCGATCCCGACAACAAGGCCACCGGCCTGCAGCCGTTCCAGCGCGCGGTGACCTATGAAATGGGCATGCTGTCCTACCACCAGCCGGTGGTGTCGCTGGAGCGCCCGGTGGTGCTGCGCCAGCTGGTGCGTTTCTCGCTGCCGGGCAAGTTCAACCTGCCGCCGGTGCGCTATTTCCGCATGTACCAGCCGGATGCCAAGGCCCTGCAGGGCGATGGCAAGGCAGCGGGCTTCCCGTTGACGGTGGAGTGAGGCAGGCATGAGCGGGGCAGTGTGCCAGGCAACGGGCCGGGCCGGGTCGCCGGCACGGCGCTGGCCGATGCCGTGCGCCACACGGCCGGGCTGGTGGCGCCGGCTTGCGATAGCGGCGGCAATGGGCGCGGCGTGCGCCACGCCCGTGCCGGCTGCCGCGCGTGTACCGGCGCAGTCCGGCGTGGCCGAGCCACTGCGCTTTGCGCGCCTGGCGGGCAATGAGGCCTGGTTGTCCCGCCTCGACGGCAGCGCCGCGGCACCGTTGCCGGCGGGCTTGCAGACGCCGCTGGGCAGCGTGTGGAAGCTGTTTGTCTACAGCTACCTGGTGGGGCGCGACACGCCCTCCGACGACTACACCTGCCGCGGGGGCGATCCGGAGGAAGTCTACTGCTGCACCGCCGGGCAGAGCATCGATCGCGAACATGCGCTGATCCAGTCCTGCGGGCGCTATTTCGAACCGGGGCGGCTGGGGCTGTCCGGCGCCGACTGGCGCCGGTTCTGGAAGGCGGCCGGGGCGCCGGCGTGGCTGCAGGACATGCGGGCGATGCAGCCGCAGCGCACGGTGTCCGTGGCCGATCTGCTGGCCGGGCTGCATGCGGTGCCG
>NZ_JARJLM010000291.1 GCF_029335485.1 Cupriavidus basilensis | reverse complement strand
CGCGCGTGGTCGCCGCCGCATCGGGGCCGGTTGCCGTGCGCCCGGTCAACGGGGCGAGGTGACGCGGTCGCCGACCTCGATCGCGTTCGAGGCGTCGGTGACCAGGGCGTAGGCCACGCCGGGGAACACCCGGAACACGAAGGCCAGGCCGTAGCGCTCATCAGGCAGCAGGACGGCGCGATTGCCATCGGTACGGTCCGGCACCACCTGGCCGGCGCGGGACAGCGCCAGCACGTGGCCGGGCTCCAGGCCCGCGGCGGTGCCGATGTTCAGCACCACCACCTGCTTGGCGCCGCCAAACTGGACGCCGCCATAGACCGCCGCGATACGGCCGTCGATGGCCACGTCGGGGGCGCGCGGCACATAGCGCACCGGCTCGCGGGCGGGCTGGGGCAGCAGCAGGGTGCCGGCGGCCATTTCCTGGTGGGCCTGGGTCACCTTGACGGTAGTCACGGCGTCAAAGCCCTCGGGAGGCCGCGACACCCGGACGTTGCCCTGGTACTCGGCCTCATAGCCCAGCACCCGGCCGCTGACCGGGTCCTTGACCGGCCTGACCGGCTTGAAAGCCTGCCAGTCGCTGCCGACCACGGCATCGGGCGGCGCTATGCCGCGCACATAGGCGGAATCGCCCATCGCAAGGTAGACCCGCGACTCGGGCAGGGCGACAATGCGCGCGGAGGTCTCCAGCGTGCCCTGGTCCACCACCAGCGGGCGGATCAGGAAGGGCTCGATATCCTTGGCGGAGATGCTGGCGATGGCGCCGCCCGGGCCGCCCTCGGAGCGCACCGCCGGCGTCAGGCGGACCGTGCCGCCGGCGTCGGGGGCGGTGGAGAGCCAGGCACGCCCGTCGCGCTGGATCAGGTACAGTACCTGGCCGGGATAAATCAGGTGAGGATTGCGGATCTGCTGCTGGTTCATGCCCCAGAGTTCAGGCCAGCGCCAGGGCTGGCGCAGGAAGCGGCCGGAAATGCCCCAGAGCGTATCGCCCCCGCGCACCACATACTGCGAGGGCGCGTCGGTGGCCAGGTCGGTGGCGGGGATGCCTTGCTGCGCGGTAACGCCGGCCCGGGCCCGCTGGGCGGGCGTGACGGCGAGGTCGGCGGCATGGACTGGCGCCCCCGTGGCGGCAGTGATGCCAGCCGCACACAATATCCAACGGGCGAACGCGTGCGGCCTGCGGCCCGGCACCGCCTGGTGTTCTTTGGTAAGATCGCGCATTTTCTCGAACCGGCTGGCAGAACAGCCGGATTGACCCTGGAGAGCGCGCCTGCTGCGGCGCGCCTTGAATTTTTGTACTTGCGCCCCGATTCTGCATGTAAACACCCGTTGCCGCAACGCGGGCCACATGTGTGAGCAGGAGGCGTTGCGCCCCAGCATCATGGCCAAACTCGACATCATTACCTACCCCGATCCCCGCCTGCATACCGTGGCAAAACCGGTTGCCGTGGTGGACGACCGCATCCGCAAGCTGGTGGAGGACATGGCCGAGACCATGTACGAAGCCCCCGGCATCGGCCTGGCCGCCACCCAGGTGGACGTGCACGAGCAGGTGGTGGTGATCGATATCTCCGAAACCCGCGACGAACTGCGCGTGTTCATCAACCCGGAAATCGTCTGGGCCAGCGATACCCGCAAGGTGGGGGAAGAGGGCTGCCTGTCGGTGCCCGAGGTCTACGACCGTGTCGAGCGCCCGGACCACGTGCGCGTGCGCGCCCTCAACGAGAAGGGCGAGACCTTCGAGCTCGAGGCCGACGAGCTGCTGGCGGTCTGCATCCAGCACGAGATAGACCACCTCAGGGGCAAGGTCTTCGTCGAATACCTGTCACCGCTCAAGCTCCAGCGCATCAAGGCCAAGCTGACCAAGCTGCACAAGCGCGAGCGCAGCCGCATGTAGCCCCGCGAGCCTCAGCCGCCGGCCGCGCGCCGGTATGAGCCCGCCACCGGGTCTGCTATCGTATTGCCTTCCCGATGAATCAAGTTACCGGCCGCTGATGCGGCCGGTGCCGCTTTATATGCCGGAGCGCGCCATGTCCCAAGCCGCACACCCATCCCAAGCGCTGCGCGTTGCCTTTGCCGGCACGCCTGAATTCGCCCGCGTGGCGCTCCAGGCCATCCATGAGGCCGGTTTCCCGGTGGTGGCGGTGCTCAGCCAGCCCGACCGCCCGGCCGGCCGCGGCCTGCAGCTGCAGGCCAGCCCGGTCAAGCAGTACGCGCTGGAGCACGGCCTCGCGCCCGTACTGCAGCCGCGCTCGCTGCGCCGCAACGGCAAATACCCCGAAGAAGCCGGCGCCGCCGTCGATACGCTCGCGCAGCTTGCCCCGGACGTGATGGTGGTGGCCGCCTACGGGCTGATCCTGCCGGCCGAGGTGCTGGAACTGCCACAGTATGGCTGCCTCAACATCCATGCCTCGCTGCTGCCGCGCTGGCGCGGCGCGGCACCCATCCACCGCGCCATCGAGGCCGGCGATACGCAGACCGGCATCACGCTGATGCAGATGGACGAAGGCCTGGATACCGGCGCGATGATCCAGGGCGAGGCGGTGCCGATCGGTCCCGGGGACACCACGGCCACCCTGCAGGACACCCTCGCCGCGCTGGGTGGCCGCATGGTAGTGGACGCGCTGCACAGGCTTGCCTCCGGCCAGCCCCTGACCGCCACGCCGCAACCCGCCGAAGGCATCACCTATGCCGGGAAGATCGGCAAGGACGAGGCGCCGCTGGACCTGCGCCGCCCTGCTGCGGCGCTGGCCAGCCAGGTACGCGCCTTCAATCCCTTCCCAGGCGCCACCCTGCAGATCGGCCAGACCGTCATCAAATGCTGGCAGGCCCAGCCCCTGGCAACCACGGCCGGCCAGCCGCAGGTGCCGGGTACGGTGCTGGCGGCGGACGCCGACGGCGTGGTGATTGCCTGCGGCGACGGTGCGCTGCGGGTGACGGAACTGCAGAAGCCGGGCGGCCGCCGCCTGCCGGCCCAGCCGTTCCTGCAGGGCATGCCCCTGCCTCCCGGCACCCGCTGCGCGCTGCCGGAAGGCGAGGCATAATCCGCCTGCGCGCCGCCTTGGCGCCCGTTTTGCGCCCATGCCACCCGCACGCGAGGAATCCCCATGCTCGGCATCGTTGACCTGCCGCTGTTCATCGGCGCGGTATTCCTCCTCAATGTGACGCCAGGCCCGGACACGGCCTATATCGTCGGGCGCAGCATCGCGCAGGGCAGGGCGGCCGGCGTGGTCTCGGCGCTGGGCGTCAGTGCCGGCTGCTGCGTGCACTCGCTGGCCACGGCCTTCGGCCTGACGGCGCTGCTGGCGGCGTCGGCCTCCGCCTTCACCATCATCAAGTTCGCCGGCGCCGCCTATCTGGTCTGGCTCGGGCTGCGCCTGCTGTGGAAGCGGCCCGGCCTGGCCGGATCTGGCGCCGCCGGCGCCGGACAAGCCGACGCGCGCGGCCTGCGGGCCTTGTTCATGCAGGGTTTCCTCACCAATGTGCTGAACCCCAAGGTGATCCTGTTCTTCGTTTCCTTCTTCCCGCAGTTCGTCGACCGGCACGCCGCACACCAGGCCCTGGCCTTCCTGGCGCTGGGCGGCATCATGGTGTGCATGTCCACGCTGTGGAGCACGCTGGTGGCCTGGGCCGCCGGCACCATGACGCGCAAGGTCGGGCAGGCCCCGCGCCTGAAGTGCTGGCTGGATCGCATGGTCGGCACGGCCTTTATCGGGCTGGGCGCGCGCCTGGCGCTGGCCCAGCGATAGGCACGCCTGGCACACCTCCTGGCTGCCATTTTTTTAGGCAGCCCACCGTTGAATTTCCGCCTCGGGGTACCATCTAAACATCACCGCGGCGCGCTTCCCGGGCGCGGCCAGCCCGGCCACCCGGCGCGCGCGAGGATGATTTTTTCGGAGATCACTGCAATGTTCAACTGGGTCAAGACCTTCATGCTGATGGCGGCCATCACGGCGCTGTTCATCGTCATCGGCGGCATGATCGGTGGCCGCAGCGGCATGATGTTCGCGCTGGTGATGGCGCTGGGCATGAATTTCTTCTCGTACTGGTTCTCGGACAAGATGGTCCTGCGCATGTACAACGCGCAGGAGGTCGACGCCGCCACGGCGCCGCAGTTCTACGGCATGGTGCAGGAGCTGGCGCAGCGCGCCCAGCTGCCGATGCCGCGCGTGTACCTGATCAACGAAGACGCGCCCAATGCCTTCGCCACCGGGCGCGATCCCGAGCATGCGGCGGTCGCGGCCACCACCGGCATCCTGCGCGTGCTGTCGGAGCGCGAGCTGCGCGGCGTGATGGCGCACGAGCTGGCCCATGTGCAGCATCGCGACATCCTGATCTCGACCATCGCAGCCACCATGGCCGGCGCCATCGCCGCGCTGGCCAACTTCGCCATGTTCTTCGGCGGGCGCGACGAGAACGGCAACCGCAGCAACCCGATCGCCAGCATCGCGGTAGCGATCCTGGCCCCTCTGGCGGCCTCGCTGATCCAGATGGCCATCTCGCGCGCGCGCGAATTCGAGGCCGACCGTGGCGGCGCCACCATCAGCGGCGATCCGCAGGCGCTGGCCATGGCGCTCGACAAGATCCACCGCTATGCCCAGGGCATTCCGTTCCCGACCGCGGAAGCGCACCCGGCGACCGCGCAGATGATGATCATGAACCCGCTCTCGGGCAGCGGCATCGCCAACCTGTTCTCGACCCACCCCGCCACCGAGGAACGGATCGCGCGGCTGATGCAGATGGCCCAGACCGGCACCTACCCGCTCTAGTGTCCTGAGGCCCGCTGCAACCCCGGCCCGCGGGACGCAAAAAAGCCGGCTCCGGGCGCATACAGGGTAAACTGCCCGCCGTGCTTCCCCGGAAGCGGCGGGCAGTGCTTTTTTTGCGGTCCCGCCCTGGCCTTGCCGCCAGTCCCCGCCGCTCGCGGCTTGCCCTTTGCCACCCGGTCTTACCGCCTCACCGCCTCACAGTCATGCGCCTGCCACACGAATCACTTGCCTTCCAGATGCTCGCCGCCGCGGCCGCCGTACGCGGGGTCAACGAAGGCAGTGCGCTGCCGCTGGCCATCGACAACGCCGCCGCGCAGTACCGCCTCGACCGCGTGCGCGATGCCGCCACGCGCGGCGCCCTGCAGGACCTGGCCTACCGCACCATGCGCCAGTTCGGCACGGCGCGTGCGCTGGTCACCAAGCTGGTGACGCGGCCGCCCGGTGCGCTGGTGGATTCACTGCTGGCGGTGGCGCTGGCATTGCTGGTCGAAGACGAGCAGGGCGAGGGCGGCTATACCGAGTTCACGGTGGTGGACCAGGCCGTGAGCGCGGCCGCCTCCGAGCCCAAGACGGCGCACGCGCGCGGCCTGGTGAATGCCGTGCTGCGCCGTTTCCTGCGTGAGCGCAAGGCGCTGCTGGCCGAAGTGCGCCAGGACGACGAGGCACGCTGGAACCTGCCCGCATGGTGGCTGGACGCGCTGCGCAAGGCTTACCCGGACCAATGGACCGCATTGGCCGAAAGCGCCGGCGTGCGCCCGCCGATGACCCTGCGCGTCAACACCGCGCGGGTCTCGGTCAGCGAATACCTCACGCGGGTGGCCAACGCCGGCATGGCCGGCGTGGCCATCGGCCCGCAGGCGGTGCGGCTGGTGCGCGCCTTTCCCGTGTCGCAGATCCCCGGCTTTGCCGAAGGCGATGTCTCGGTGCAGGACGCCGGCGCGCAGCTGGCCGCGCCGCTGCTGGACCTGGCCGACGGCCTGCGCGTGCTCGATGCCTGCGCCGCGCCCGGCGGCAAGACCGGCCACATCCTGGAGCTGGCCAAGGCCGACGTGACCGCGCTCGAGAGCGATGCCCAGCGCGCCACGCGCATCGACGAAAACCTTGCACGGCTGGGCCAGCAAGCCACCGTGGTGGTGGGCGACGCGAGCCGCCCGCAGGACTGGTGGGACGGCAAGCCATACGACCGCATCCTGGCCGACGTGCCATGCTCCGCCTCGGGCATCGTGCGCCGCCACCCCGATATCCGCTGGCTGCGCCGCGAGGTGGACATCCCCCGCCTGGTCACCGAGCAACGGCGCATCGTGTCGCAACTCTGGAACCTGCTCAAGCCGGGCGGCATCCTGGTCTATGTCACCTGTTCTATTTTCCCAACGGAGGGGGAAGAGCAGGCGCGCTGGTTTGGTGCACAGCTAACAGATGCGATACGATTGCAGGCGCCCGGCCAGATGCTGCCCGGCAGTAAAGACCAGGTGACTGGCGGCGGAAGTGCCAGCAACGACGGCCTGCCCGCCGACCACGACGGCTTCTTCTACGCCCGCTTCCAGAAACGACCCTGACCGATCCCAATCGATCCCGATGCCGAGCCCGCTTTGCTTGTCCGTCCTTCGTGTCCCTGGCGACAGTGCATGCGCGTCCCCGGCGGCAGGCGGGGCAATAGCCGGCCCTGTGCGCGGCGTGCGCGCATGGCTGGCGCGCTGGTGGCTCGCGGCCACGCTCATGCTCGGCGTGCTGATGGCGTTGACGATGCCGCCGGGAACGGCGCGCGCCGAAGGCATTGAAGTCAACGATGCCCGCATCGAGTACCAGGACGGCGGTTTCGACCTGGCCGCCAGCTTCGATTTCGAATTGCCGCCGCCGCTGGAAGATGCGCTCAACAAGGGCATCTCGCTCTATTTTGTGGTCGACTTCCAGCTTACCCGGCCACGCTGGTACTGGTTCGACGAAAAGCCGGTCAACGCCAGCCGCAGCGTGCGGCTGTCCTACCATCCGCTCACGCGCCAGTACCGCGTTTCCACCGGCGGCCTGCAGCTGCCGTTCATGCGCCTGAAGGGCGCGCTGCAATTCATCCAGCGCGTGCGCGGGTGGCGCGTATTCGATCGCAATATGGTCAAGCCGGGCGAGACCTACCTGGCCGAAGCCCGCATGCGGCTGGACCTGACGCAGTTGCCCAAGCCGTTCCAGATCAACGCCGTCAACACGCGCGAATGGAACCTCGCATCGGAATGGCGCCGCTTTAATTTCACCGTGCCCGCCGAGTTCCCGCCGTCCGCGCCGCCGCCTCAGGTGGTGCCG
>NZ_JARJLM010000290.1 GCF_029335485.1 Cupriavidus basilensis | reverse complement strand
TGAAGAGATGTTCCGTTCCTCAATGGTAGTGTTCGCCCTGCTGGCCTGCACCGTGTGCGGCGCGCAAAGCAAGAGCGAAGCCGCGCAATCGGCAGCGCCTTATACGGTGAGCGAAGGCAACAAGGTGGACACCAATACCCTGCAAGGCTGGAAGACCTGGCGTGCGATGGCATGCGAGCGCTGCCACGGCGCGCAGCAGGAAGGCATGGTCGGCCCCTCGCTGGTGGATTCCCTGAAGAAGCTGTCGAAGGACGATTTCCACAAGATCATGATGGAGGGCCGGATCGACAAAGGCATGCCGAATTTCGGGGGATCCGACATGATGCAGAAGAACTGGCAGAACCTGTATGGCTATCTCAAGGGCCGCTCGGATGGCAAGATCCAGCCGGGCCACGTCTATCCGGCCGAAAAATGATGACCGGGCCGACGCAGAGGAGCCGACGCAGGCGCATCGGGAGACTGGCGCTGACGGCAATGATGCTGGCGGGCGCGCTGGCGGCGCGGCCAGCCGGGGCGCAGGCACCGCCGCCGGACAAGGTGCTGCGGGTCTGCGCCGACCCGAACAGCCTGCCATCGTCGAACCAGCGCGGGGAGGGCTACGAGAACAAGATCGCGCAGGCCATGGCCCGCGATCTCGGCAAGGAGGTGGCCTACACCTTCTTCCCGCAGCGCATGGGCTTCGTGCGCAATACGCTGCGCGCCAGGGATCCTGACACCGGCCGCTGGAAATGCGACCTGATCGTCGGCGTGCCCAAGGACTACGAACTGACGGCGAACACCCGGCCGTACATGCATTCGACCTATGCGCTGGTGTTCCGCCAGCGCGATGCGCTGCGCGGCGTGGCCACGCCGGAGGACCTGCTGAAACTGCCGCCCGACATCCTGGGCAAGCTGCGCTTCGGCATCTTCTCGCGCGCGCCGTCGGTGGACTGGCTGCTGCGCAACCGGCTGTTCGAGCAGGCCGTGGTCTACCAGCAGCAAAGCGGCGATCCCGACGAGGCGCCGGGCGGCGTGGTCGAGCGCGACCTGCTGGCCGACAAGATCGACGTCGCCATCCTGTGGGGGCCCATCGCGGGCTATCTGGCCCGCCAGCATGCGGGGGCGGGCGAATGGGTGATGGTGCCGTTCCGGCCTGACCCGCAGCTCAAGTTTGATTACGAGATCGCCATGGGCGTGCGCTTTGGCGAAAAGGCGTGGAAAGATGAAGTGGATCGCTGGATTGCAGGCAACCGGGACAAGATCGATGCGATTCTCGCCGACTACCGGATTCCCCTGGTGGACGACAAGGGCAATCCGGTCGCGGGCCGGCCCTAGGCTGCGCATCGCCTGTGCGCTGCTGTGCGGCATCGCGGGCGCCGTGGCGGCGAGCGCCGTCCGTGCCGCCGGCGATCCCGTCAAGCCGGCGGAGCAGTTGCTGTTCATGGCCGACCACCTGAAGACCGTGCGGGTGCCGGCCGATCTTGTCTACCGCTTCGACAAGGGCGGCAGCCTGGTGCCGGCAGGCAGCGAGGAAGTGCACGTCAGGCTGTCGCGCAGCAGCAAGGGGGTGAGCGCGGTCGTCAGCGATGCCGCCGGCGCCGCTCCTTTCGCGCTCGAAGCGCCGTTGCAGGGCAATCCTGTCATTCTCTACTTCCTGGAGAAGGATATTGCCGAGATGGGCCGGCTGACCGGCGGCCAGCCGCGCTATTTCCAGAAGCGCATCCGCCTCGCGCTGGCGCAGGGCCCGGCCATCACCCCGGTGACGGCGGAGCTGGACGGCAAGCCGGTACCGGCGCGGCAGATCGTGATCCAGCCCTACCTGGACGATCCCAACCACGTCCGCTTTGAAAAGCTGGTCGGCAAGCGCTACACCTTCGTGCTGTCCGGGCGCGTGCCCGGGCAGGTGCTGCTGCTCAAGAGCGAAGTACCGGGGGAGGCGCCGGATCTGGCGCGGGATTTCGTCCATCCGCTGCAAACCGAAACCCTGCGCTATCTCGGCGCCAAGCCATGACCAGCCGAATCCACGGGAAGCACGCCAGTGCGCGCCGCAGCTTCCTGCGCGCGGGGCTGGGCGCGCTTGCCGCGCCGCTGCTCGCCGGCATGGCGGACCGGGCCCAGGCCCAGGCCAGCGCGGGCAGCATGGCCGGCGGCTATCCGTCGCGGCCGCTCACGCTGATCGTCCCCTGGCCGGCGGGCGGCGCCACCGATATCACGATGCGCATGCTTGCGGACCTGGCCAGCCCGGTGCTTGGCCAGCCCATCGTGGTGGAGAACAAACCGGGCGTGGGCGGCACGCTGGTGGGGCCCGCGCTGGCCGCCGCAAAGCCGGACGGCTACGTCATCGGCCAGTTGCCGCTGACGCTGTACCGCCTGCCGCACCAGCAGAAGACGCGTTGGCAGCCGTTGCGCGATATCCAGCCGGTGCTGATGATCTCGGGCGTTACCTTCGGCATCCTGGTCCCGGCCGACAGCCCCCTGCGGTCCTTGGCCGACCTGCTCGACTGGGGCCGCGCGCATCCCGGCCGGTTGACGGTGGGCTCCACGGGCATCGGCACCACGGCGCATCTCGGCATGGAAGACATCCTGTCGCGCAACGGCGTCTCCTATGTGCATGTGCCGTATCGCGGCACCGCCGACCAGATGCTGGCGGTCGCCAACCACTCGCTGATGGCCGGCGTCAATTCCACCGGCTTCGCGCCGTTCGTGGCGTCCGGGCAACTGCGCCTGCTGGCGGTATTCAGCGAGAAGCGTTCGGCGCACTGGCCCGAGGTGCCTACCGTGAAGGAGCTTGGCTATCCGGATGCCGTCTATAACTCGCCGTACGGCATCGGCGTGCCGCACGGGACCGATCCGCGCATCGTCGGCCGCCTGCATGATGCGTTTCATCACGCCATGTTCCAGCCCCGCCATATCGCCGAGCTTGCCAGGTACGACCAGGAGCTGACCTATCTGAATACGGCGCAATACCAGGCCTATCTGGAACGGGCCTGGGTCAGGGAGCGGGAATTTGCCGAACGCCTTGGCCTTGGCGTCGGGCAGGAGACATCGTCATGACGCGTGCCCCGGAACCCGCCTTGTTCGCCCACGCGCTGTCCTGCGAAGGCGTGCGCAAGCGGTTTGGCGACCGGGCCGCGCTCGACGGCGTGTCGCTGCGGGTGCGGCGCGGCGAGCTGGTGGCCCTGCTGGGACCGAACGGTGCTGGCAAGACCACGCTGTTCCAGATTCTCGCCGGGCTGTTCGCGCAGGATGAAGGCCACGTCGAAGTCATGGGTGCGGATATGCGCGCGGCGCCGGTCCGGGCGCTCGCCCGCATCGGCATCGTGTTCCAGCAGCCGGCCATCGATCTCGACCTGTCGGTGCAGGCCAATCTGCTGTTCCATGCCGATCTGCATGGCTTGCCGCGCAAGGAGTCCGCTGCCCGGATAGCGCCGCTGCTCGATCAGCTGGGCCTGGCGGAGCGGCGCCGTACCCCGGTGCGCGAACTGTCGGGCGGCAACCGCCGCAAGGTGGAGCTGGCGCGCGCGCTGCTGCACCAGCCCGACCTGCTGCTGATGGACGAAGCCACGGTCGGCCTCGATCCGGCCTCGCGCGTGCAGATCGTGGCAGAAGCCCGGCGGCTGGCGACGCAACGCCGGGTGGGCGTGCTATGGGCAACGCATCTGGTGCAGGAGGCCGAGGCGAGCGACCGCGTGGTGGTGGTGCATCGCGGCCGCGTGCGCTTTGACGGAGCGCCCGCGGAACTGATGCGCGTGGCGGGCAGCGGGAGCCTGGAAGCGGCATTCCTGTCCCTGACCGGGACATCGGAACAGGAGGAGCGGAAATGACGAGGCGCCACGCGGTGCTGGCCCGCTTGCGGGCAACCTTGCTGGCAGGACTCTGCCTGGCGCCGGGCGCGGGCTGGAGCGCCGGCACCGGCCAGCTGTTCGTCTCGAACGAGAAGGACGGCAGCCTCACCGTGATCCGGGCCGATACGCGCCAGGTGACCGGCACCCTGGCGCAGTGCAAGCGGCCGCGCCACCTGCAGTTCTCGCCGGACCGTACCCGCCTGTATGTGGCCTGCAGCGACGACCACCGGATCGACGTGATCGACGTGGCCACCCGCAAGACGGTCGGCGCGCTGCGCGTGGGCGAGGATCCGGAAATGTTCGACCTGAGCCCGGACGGCAAGTCCCTCTATGTGTCGAACGAGGAGGACGCCCTGTTGTCGGCCTTCGACCTGGCCTCCGGCAAGAAGCTGTTCGAGGTCAAGGTCGGCGAGGAGCCGGAAGGGGTCAAGGCCAGCGCGGACGGCAAGCGCGTCTACGTCACCTCGGAGGTGGCGAACATGGTGCACGTCATCGATGTCGCGGCGCGCAAGGTGGTCAAGAACATCCAGGTAGGAAACCGGCCCCGCCGCTTCATCCTGACACCGGACGGCCAGGAGCTGTGGGTGAGCAACGAACTGAGCGCGAGCGTCAGCGTGATCCGCACCGGCGACCTGACGGCGGCGCACACCATCCGCTTCGATCCGAAGGGCTTGCGTGCCGACGACATCACCCCGGTCGGCATGATCCTGGCCAGCGATGGCAAGCGCGCCTACGTGGGGCTGGGCCGCGCCAACCACGTGGCGGTGGTGGACGCCGCCAGCAAACGCGTGACGGACTATATCCTGGTCGGCAAGCGTGCCTGGGGGCTGGGGCTGAACCGCGACAACAGCCTGCTCTATGTCACCAACGGCTTGTCCGACGATGTCAGCGTGGTCGATACGGCGCGCGGCAAGGCGGTCACCGCGATCCGGGTCGGGCGGGTGCCGCATTCCGTGGTGATCGACGATTGAAGGCGGGAAACATGATGCGGGAAAACGCGTCCGGCTGGTCCATGCTCCGGCGCCGGTGGGCATTGCCGCTGGCCTGCCTGTTGCTGTCGTGCACCGCGGCTGCCGGGGAGGTTCGCATCGCCGTGGTGTCGCTCGCCGACGACCCGAGGTACGACAGCCGGCAACTGGAGAAGCGCTATCCCGGCCATCCCGAAGGACGCCCGCTGGATGGCGCCAGGGTTGCCGTCGCGGAATCGCGCTTTGCGCTCGATGCGCTTGGCGTGACGCTGGTACTGGAACCGGTCGAGGTGCGCGGCGCAGATGAAGTCGCCGCTGCCGTGAGCGGACTGGTCGGCAGGAAGGTGAAGTACTTCGTGCTGGACCTGCCCGCACCGGCTGTGGTGCAGGCCGCAAAGGCGGCCAGGCCGGCGGACGCGCTGCTGTTCAACGTCTCCGCCGAGGACGACAGCCTGCGCGGCGCCGCCTGCGCGCCCAACCTGCTGCATACCCTGCCAAGCCTGCGCATGCGTGCCGACGCGCTGATGCAATACCTGGCCGCGCGCAAATGGCGCAAGGCCCTGCTGCTGGTCGGGCCGCGGCCGGCCGACCGCGAGCAGCAGGCCGCTTTCCTGCAGTCGGCCAAGCGGTTCGGCGTCAGCTGGTCCGCGCAGCGCCCCTTCAAGCTGTCCAACGATCCGCGCGAGCGCGATCTGTCCAATCTCAACCTGCTGACCACCGGGGTCGACTACGACGCCGTCGTGGTGGCGGACAGCGATGGCGAGTTCGCCCGCGCGCTGCCCTATGCCACCCAGCTGCCGCGCCCGGTGGCCGGCGCCAGCGGCCTGACCGCGCAGGCCTGGCACTGGGCCTGGGAACGCAACGGCGGGCCGCAGCTCAACCGGCGCTTCAGCAAGGCGGCCGGCCGTCCCATGGCTGGTTTCGACTGGGCCGGCTGGGCCGCCGTAAAGGCGGTGGCGGCAACGGTGGCGGCTTATCCCAAGGCCGGCTTCGCCACGCAGCGCGACGCGCTGGTCTCTGGCGAGGTGGTGGTCGACGGTTTCAAGGGCCCGCGCCTGAGCTTCCGGCCCTGGGACGGCCAGCTGCGCCAGCCGCTGTTGCTCTCCCACCCCGACGGCGTGGTTGCCACGGCGCCGGTGGAGGGCTTCCTGCATCCCAAGAACAACCTGGACACGCTGGGCGCGGATGCCCCGGAAACAGCGTGCCGCATGACACGCTGAGCGTGCCGGGGAGACGCCATGACACATCCCGTCCTGCATGGAATGCGCGCGCTGCGCGCGGTGGCCGGGCGGGAGATCCGCAAGTTCTTCCACCAGCCCGGCCGGCTGTTCTCGTCGCTGGTGCGGCCATTGCTGTGGTTCCTGGTGTTTGCCGCCGGGTTCCACAATGTCTTCGGCGTGGCCATCATCCCGCCTTACGAGACCTATATCGAATACAAGGTCTATATGACGCCCGGCCTGGTCGCGATGATCGCCTTGTTCAACGGCATGCAGTCCTCGCTGGCGATGGTGTATGACCGCGAGATGGGCGTGATGCGGCTGCTGCTCACGGCGCCGTTGCCGCGCGGCTGGCTGCTGGCCTGCAAGCTGCTCGGCGGCACGCTGCTGTCCTTGCTGCAGATGGCGGCCTTCCTGGCGGTGGCGATCGGCTTCGGCGTGACGTTCGCGTGGCAGGACCTGCCGGGGGCGCTGGCGGTGATGGCACTGGCTGCATTGATGCTGGGCGCGCTCGGCTTGCTGCTGTCGGTGCATGTGCGGCAGCTCGAGAACTTTGCCGGCACCATGAACTTCGTGATCTTCCCGATGTTCTTCATCAGCTCGGCGCTCTATCCGCTCTGGAAGCTGGAGGAATCCGGCGCCACCATCGTCTACCAGCTGGCGCGCTTCAATCCGTTCACCCATGCCGTCGAAGCGATCCGTTTCTCGCTGTACGGGCAAGCGCAGTGGACCAGCCTGGCGGTGGTGGCGGGCTGCGCGGTGGCGTTCTTCATGTTCGCGCTGCTGGGCTACGATCCGCAGCGCGGCGTGGCGCGGGGCGCGCGCGCTAGCGGGCCGGCCCGCTGAGGCGGCGCGACGCGGCGTCGGCGCGAAACACCAGCGGCGCCTCATGCACAGGCGCCTGCGGCTGGCCGTGGGCGGCAAGGCGCCCATGCATGGCCACTTCGCGCACGATGGCGTGATCCGGCGACTTGTCGCAGACCGGGTCGGTGCGGTTGGCATCGCCGGTCAGCAGGTAGGCCTGGCAGCGGCAGCCGCCGAGGTCTTTTTCTTTCTCGTCGCAGGAGCGGCACGGCTCCGGCATCCACGCGGTGCCGCGAAACCGCTGGAACGCATCGCTGTGGTACCAGATGTCGTGCAGCGATTGCGCGCGCACGTCAGGCAGGACCAGGCCGGGCAGCATGCGGGCGGCATGGCAGGGCAGCGCGGCGCCGTCCGGCGCGATGCCGAGAAACACCGAGCCCCAGCCATTCATGCATTTCTTGGGCCGCTTCTCGAAATAGTCCGGCACCACGAACAGGATGCGGCAGCGCTTGCCGATCCTGGCGCGATACGATTCCACCACCGCCTCGGCCTCGCGCAGCTGTTCCTCGGTCGGCATCAGCGCCAGGCGGTTCTCCCAGGCCCAGCCGTAGTACTGCGTATTGGCCAGTTCCAGGTATTCGGCGCCCATTTCCAGCGCCATCTCGATGATCGCACCGACATGCGGCAGGTTGTGCCGGTGCAGCACGCAGTTGAGCACCATCGGGTAGCCGTGCGCCTTGATCAGCCGCGCCACGCGCCGTTTCAGGTCGAAGGTGCGGGTGCTCGACAGGAAGTCGTTCATCTGGCGCGTGGCATCCTGGAAAGAGAGCTGGACGTGATCGAGCCCGGCCGCGCGCAGCGCGCCCAGGCGCGCGTCGGTCAGGCCCACGCCGGAGGTGATCAGGTTGGTGTAGAAGCCCAGTTGCCGGGCGTGGCCCACCAGTTCTTCCAGGTCGTCGCGCACCAGCGGCTCGCCGCCCGAGAAGCCAAGCTGCGCCGCGCCGAGCGCGCGTGCCTCCCGCAGTACCCGCCGCCACTGCGCGGTGTCCAGTTCCTGGCCGTAGCGCACGTAGTCGACCGGGTTGTAGCAGAAGGCGCAGTGCAGCGGGCAGCGATAGGTCAGCTCCGCCAGCAGCCACAGCGGCGGGCCCACCGTGGGCTGGGCGGGCTCAGACGAGCCAGCCGCGTTCGCAGGCATGTTGGACAAAGGTGTGCACCTCCGTGGCTATGCCCTGCACGCCGAAGGACGCCTGCAGTTCGTCGACCAGCATGTCGAGCGTATGGGCGCCGTCGCAGCGCTGCAGGATGGCGGCCGCGCTGTCGTTCAGCTTGACCATGCCTTCAGGATAGAGCAGCACCCAGGCTTTCTGGGCATCTTCCCATTGCAGGCGGTAGAGCGGGTCCAGCCGCGGCATGGCGGGGGACGCATCTGGCTTGGCGGGTGAGTTCATACGGGATACGCCTTTTCGATGGCATCCAGCATCGACCACAGGATGTCCAGCTTGAACTGCAGGATCTCCGTGGCGCGCTGCTGTTCGGCCGGCGTGCGGAAATAGTCCAGCGTGACGCGCAGGCCATGGTCGACATCGCGCTGGGCCAGCGGGATGCGCGAACGGAAATAGCCAAGCCCCTCGGCCTCGATCCAGGGATAGTGTTCCGGCCAGCCGGCCAGCCGCTCCTTGTGGATGGCGGGCGCGAACATCTCGGTAAGCGAGGAGCACACCGCTTCCTGCCAGGGCGCGCGCCGCGCGAAGTTGACGTAGGCGTCCACCGCGAAGCGCACGCCGGGCAGCACCAGCCGTTGCGACCAAAGCGCCTCGCGCGTCAACCCCACGGCCTCGCCGAGCCGGCTCCAGGCTTCGATGCCGCCGGGCTCGGTGGCGGTGCCGTCGTGGTCCAGGATGCGTATCACCCATTCGCGCCGGGTTTCGCGGTCGGGGCAGTTGGACAGGATGGCGGCGTCCTTGAGCGGGATATTGATCTGGTAGTAGAAGCGGTTGGCCACCCAGCCCTGGATCTGCTCGCGCGAGCATTGCCCGCTGGCCATGCGGCGGTTGAAGGGATGATGGATGTGATAGCGCGATTCCAGGCCGCGCAGCCGCGCCTCGAACGCCGCGCGTTCCGCGGCGGGTACCGGTTGGGGGCGTGTTGCGGGCGTCACAGGGCGATCTCCATGCCGTCATAGGCCACCTCGATCCCGTGCGCGGCCAGCTCGCGCCGCTCCGGCGCGTCTTCCACCAGGATCGGGTTGGTGTTGTTGATATGAATCAGGATCTTGCGTGCCGCCGGCGCCTGGTCCAGCGCGGCGATCATGCCGTGCGGGCCGGACTGCGCCAGGTGGCCCATATCGCGGGCCAGCCTGGGCGACAAGCCGAGCCGGCGCATTTCATCGTCGGTCCAGAAGGTGCCATCGACCAGGATCACGTCGGCCTGGTCCAGTTCCGCGCGCACATGCGGCTCGATGCTGCCCAGCCCGGGCGCGTAGAACACCCGTTTGCCGCTGGCGCTGACGATGCGCAGGCCGATATTGTCGCCGCGCCGCGGGGCCGCGCGGTTGGGGGAATAGGGTGGCGGCTTGCTGTCCAGCGGGATCGCATGCAGGGTGAGCCGGTCGAGCGGCGGCACGGTGAAGGGGCTTGCATCCAGGGGCAGGCAATGCGTTTCCAGGGTGCAGTAGTGGGACAGGATGCGGGATAGCGGAAAACCCTCGGCGAGATCCTGCAGCACCGGCGGCGTGGCGTAGACCGGCAGGGCGCTGCGGTGCTCGCGCAGCATCAGCAGGCCGGTGACGTGGTCGATCTGCGCGTCCATCAGCAGCACGGCGGCGATGCCGGTGTCGCGGGGCGCGCGGGCCGGCTGCAGCGCCGGGGTGGCGCGGATTTGCGCCAGCACGTCCGGCGAGGCGTTGACCAGGAGCCAGTGGGTGCCGTCTTCGGTGAGGGCGATGGAGGACTGCGTGCGCGCGGTGGCGGCGATGGTGCCGCGTCTCAGCCCGTCGCAGTTGGCGCAGTTGCAGTTCCATTGCGGGAAGCCGCCGCCGGCGGCGGAGCCAAGTACCCGGAGGGTGGTCATGGGATGATGTTGGTCCGGTCGGGGCGGGGAATGAAGCCGGCCGGCAGGCTCAGCTTGCTGAAAGCCTAGCCGCCCGGCTGCCTGGCGTCAAATGCTGTTTCACCTACCTTGCGGCCGGGCCCAGGCCCGCATCCGGGACGGCCCGGTCCTGCGATGGCGTGTTTCGCGGCGGCGCGCCTGCGTCGCCCTCGATGCGCAGCCGTGGCAGGAACTGCGGGTATTCGCGCTGCATGAAGTCGATCAGCCCTTCGCGCACGACGCAGCGCAGATCCCACGCCAGGCCGGAGGAGGCCGCGGTGCACAGCACGCGCACCTGCATCGTTCGCTCCGCGGCTTCGGTCACCACCAGATTGAAGAAGCGCTGGTCCCACTCGGGTGCCGCGCGCACGATGCGCTCCAGCTCCTTGCGTAGCGCCGCGAGCGGCATGCCGTAATCGACGTGGAGGAACACGGACCCCATGATCTGGGCATTGTTGCGGGTCCAGTTCTGGAAGGGCTTCTCGATGAAATGCTGCAGCGGGATGATGAGACGACGCTCGTCCCAGATGCGGAGCACGACGTACGTGCCGGTAATCTCCTCCACGCGGCCCCACTCACCTTCGACGATGAGTACGTCATCGAGCCGGATAGGCTGCGTCAGGGCGAGTTGCAGCCCGGCGATCAGGTTGCTGAACACCGGCTTGGCGGCAAAGCCGGCGATCAGGCCCACCACGCCTGCCGAGGCCAACAGGCTGGCGCCGACTTGCCGGGCGCCCGGGAAGGTCATGAGCAACATCGCCGCACCCATTACCACGACCAGCGTCATCGCCGTGCGCGAGAGAACGCGTGTTTGCGTATGAATGCGCCGCGCATTGATGTTGTCCGCCACGTCCACGGGGTGCCGATCCAATACACCCTGCGCGAAGCCGGCAATGATACGCACCACCAGCCAGGTGGTTGCGGCGATGATCAGCAGGCCGTTGAGATGGCGCACGCCGTCGATCCAGGGCAGATTGTCCGACGCGGCCTGCCAGACCGTCTGCAGCGCCAGCAGGGGCAAGACCGCCTCGGCCGGGGCGCGCGCTTTCTTCACGATCACATGCAGCACCGGCGCGGGCCGGGTAATGCGCAACAGCAGCAAGCCGCCGAGGCGGTGCGCCAGCAGCGCGACGACGACGGCGACGAGGGCAGCGGCCCATGTGCCGAACCAGGGGTGGGCGAGGAGGATTTCAAGCTTCATCGATCGATCATCCTATGTCAGCGCGGGTTGTGAGGTTGTGCGTCCATGCAAGTCAACGACACGGAGATGGCACAGAAGTTTCGCCGTCGGGGCAAGCCGCCGCGGCTACCTGGATCCGAGCACGTGGAAACAGGAGCCCGATGCGGGCTGACGGAGGTCGGAACGTCTTCTGAAGTAGAAATCTGCCAGTGTGCCCGACAGTCGGCCACGTCGGCGGCTCGCCCATCCGGGCCCGCGCCGTGCGGGCCGGGATTATTCCTGGCAAGAGCGGTCAGGGCCGCGACGCACGCCCGCCGTGAGGCGTAGGCATGCAGCGGTGGCGCGGCCGGCGTGGGTACCTGGCGGGAACGGCGCTATCGGACAGGCTATAGATGCACTTGCCGGGCGAAATGTGCACGAGCTTCCTCGCCGGAGCGCACGGGGACCGCCTGACGCGGCAGCGGTCTTGATCGAGAATCGAGAATTGAGACTTGCTGCCGTTCGATGCAACGTCTACTTCTTTTTGTGGGTGAGTGAATTCCGGGAAGTTTCCAGCTGGGCGCTCGCGGCGAGACCGGTCGTACGCCACCGGCCGCTTCCGGGTTCCGCACACCTGGCGCTACCGGAACAGATATTTTTCTTCGGTGTGTCGATCGCGAGGCGCGCCGTTCGTCGTCTCAAGGGCGGCCCGGCGCTTGAGCGCCGCCATTCGTCCATGCCCCCCCAGGAGACTGTTCCCATGACGATGCAAAAGATCACCCCTTTTCTCTGGTATGCCGAGGAAGCGGAGGAGGCCGCGGCGTTTTATGCGGCCACCTTTCCGAACTCGCGGGTCGTCCGGGTCACTGCGCTGCCGAGCGAGTCGCCGAGCGGCCCGCCCGGCTCCGTGAAGGTGGTCGAGTTCGTTCTTTTCGGACAGGCCTTCATCGCCATGAGCGCCGGCCCCCTCGACCCGTTCAATCACGCGGTGTCGTTTGTCGTGCATTGCGACGACCAGGCCGAACTCGACCGCTACTGGAACGCGCTTCTCGCCAATGGCGGCTCTGCCGAACAATGCGGCTGGCTGAAGGATCGATTCGGCCTCTCGTGGCAGATCGTTCCCACTGTCTTGGGCGAGATGATGGCCGACCCGGACCGAGCCAAGGCCAGGCGCGCTGCCGATGCCATGTTGAAGATGGTGAAGCTCGACATCGCCGTGCTCAAGGCGGCCCATGCGGGGGCGATGGCATAACGAAAAGGCCGCCCACCGCCTGGCGCGCGCCGGGCGGTGTCCCGCACGGGCCACCAAGGCGTCCCTCGGCATCCGGCACCGCCACGGGGCTCGCTTCGCTTCGCGCTTGCGTGGCCCGCCATGGGGCGGTCCACACCACTGCGCGGTCAGCGATTGGCGATGTACATCGTGATTTCAAATCCGAACCGCATATCGACATAGGCGGGCGTGGTCCAGGACATAGTCAACTCCTTTCAGGATGTGGGCAGGCATGTACAGCATAGTTCATGCAAGGGTAACGGCGAAGCTTGGCGCCGCCGGAACCGCAGCTGCAACAAGCATGCCTGCCGGCGTCGCCATTTGCCGCGGGTAGCGTGCCGCCGGGCCTCCCCTGCCGGATTCCGCCCTCCGGGGCCGGGGCCGCGCCATGTTGCTTCGCAGCATCGAAGGATGGCCCCTCCAAGCGTTCCCGGCCGCGGGCCGCCGGCGCGGACAAAGTGTCACGAGGTTGCGACAGCGCGGGCCGGATGTGCAACAGTCAGCCTGCCTACATCCG
>NZ_JARJLM010000028.1 GCF_029335485.1 Cupriavidus basilensis | reverse complement strand
GCAGCGGCCCGTTTCGACGTGGCTCGAACGGCTCGACGCCACGCTCGATGTGCTCGGCATGCGCGCAGCGTTGTCGGCCGACGATGCCGGCCTTCAACTGCTCGACGCGCTGGCGCGCCTCGCCGATCTGCCCCAGGACGAGACCGGCGCCGGCGCCACGCTCGATCTTGGCGAATTCCGCGCCATGTTGTCGGCCTTGCTGGAATCGGTCGCGTACAAGGAGCCCTCGGCCAGCGGTGCGTCGCGCATCACCATACTGCCGCTCAACGGCGCGCGCATGCGGCGCTTCGACGGTGTCGTGGTGGTGGGCTGCGACGACGGGCAACTGCCCTCGAGCGCGGCCGAGCTGATGTTCTTTTCCAACCAGATGCGGCGCGAGCTGGCGCTGGAAGACCGCGAGGTGCGTTTCGCCCAGCAGGCACGCGACCTCGCCGAGGTGCTGCTGAACAACGACGATGTGGCGCTGACCTGGCAGCGCCTGGGCGCGCGCGGCGAGCCCAAGCACGTATCGGGCTGGATCGAGCGGCTCAGCGCGCTGTGTTCGCGCGCGGGCGCGCCGATCGAAGCGAGCGCCGCGCCGGTGCTGCACGAGACCTTCGCCGAGGTCGGCGGGATGCCCGCGCCGGCGGCCGCGGAGCTGGTGCCCGCGCGCTGGAGCGCGCAGGCGTACAACATGCTGCGGCGCTGTCCCTACCAGTTCTTCGCCGGCCGCATGCTCGGGCTGGCGGGTCTGGAGGTGGTCAGCGACGACCTGGAAAAGCGCGATATCGGCGAACTGCTGCATCGCGTGCTGCTGCGCTACCACCGCGAGGCGGCACAGGACGGCTTGCGCCATGCCGATGCGCGCCTGGCCCGGCTGCGCGAAATTTCCGATCACGAGTTCGGCGCGCTGATGAAGGAAGACGGCAACGCCATTGGCTACTACTGCCGCTGGTGCGAAGTGTTGCCCTCCTATGTGGCATGGCAGGCCGAGCGCGAGGCGCAAGGCTGGTTTTGGGACGACGGCGAGCTCGATGCCGCCGTCGACCTGCCCATGCCCGATGGCCTCCCGCTGCGCGTCAACGGGCGCATCGACCGGCTCGACCGCGCGCGCGACGGCAGTCGCGCGGTGCTCGACTACAAGACCCAGACCGCATTGCGGCTCAAGCGCAAGGTGGACGACGTGGAAGAGGATTGCCAGTTGCCGTTTTACGGATTGCTGCGCGCCGATGTGGCCGGCGGCAGCTGGGTGGCGCTGGAAGGCGTCAAGGACGGACCGCCCGCGGCTCAGCGCGAGATTGGCTTGCCTGACTTCGATGCCGCGGTGGCCTGGCTTGAACGCCAGCTGCGCAGCGACGTGATGCGTCTGCGCCAGGATGCGCCGCTGCCGGCGTTCGGCGATGCCGGCGCCTGTACCTACTGCACCGCTCGCGGCCTGTGCCGCAAGGGCTTCTGGGAAAGTACGGCGCTGCCGCCGCAGGTAGGAGGGCGAGCATGAGCATCCACGCCTACCTGCGCGACGGCCAGCCGATCGCCGAAGCCGAGTTCACGCGTGCCGCCTGCGAGCCGTCCTGCTCGGTGGTGGTCGAGGCCTGCGCGGGCAGCGGCAAGACCTGGCTGCTGGTGGCGCGCCTGCTGCGCCTGCTGCTGGCAGGCGCGGCGCCGCACGAGATCCTGGCCATCACCTTCACCCGCAAGGCCGCCGAGGAAATGCGCGAGCGTTTGCTGGAGGTGCTGGCGCAGCTCGCGCGCGACGACGACGAGGCGGTGATCGCCGCGCTGATGCAGCGCGGCTTGACGGCCGAGGCCGCACGCGCCGCGCTGCCGCGCGCGCGCGGCCTGCATGCGCAGGTGCTGGCCGCACCGGGGCGCATGGCCATCGATACCTTCCACGGCTGGTTCGGCACCCTGCTGCGCGGCGCGCCGCTGGCCTCCGGCATCGTGCCGGGCGCCACGCTGCGCGAAGACGCGCTGCGCATGAAGCGCGAGGCCTGGGCGCCGTTCTGGCAGGCGCTGGCGACGCCGCCGTATGCCGACCTGCGCGTGGCGTTCGAGCGGCTGGTCGACGCCATCGGCGAGTTCCAGGCGCGCGCCTTGCTGGACGCCATGTTCCATGCGCGCAGCGAGTGGTTTGCCTTCCGCGAAAGCGCCGATCCCGCCGAGGCGCTTGCGGCGGACCTCGGCGAGGATGCCCGGGTGGACGTGCTGCTGGAAGTGCTGGCCGACGACAGCTGGCTCGATGCCTGCCAGGGCCTGGCGTCGCAGCTGGGACGGGGCGGCAAGACCGAGCAGGCGCACGCCACGCGCCTGGCCGATGCGATCATGGCGATCCGCGCCTGGCGCGAGGCGGGTGCCGAAGGGGGCGAGCCCGCCGAGCGCGCCTTTGCGGTATTGCGCGACGCGTTTTTCACCGCCGCCGGCAAGCCGCGCTCGCTGCGTGCCACCGCGGCCCTGACCAAGGCGCTGGGCGGCGAAGCCATGGTCGACGCGTTTCTCGCGGAACACGGCGAACTCTGCGCCGCGCTGGAGCAGGTGGCGCAGCGCCGCTGCGAGGCCGCGGTGCTGGCGGTCAACCTGGCGCTCTACCAGCTCGGCGATGCGCTGCTGACGCGCTACCAGTATCACAAGTCCGAGCAGCGCGCGATGGACTTCGCCGACCTGGAGTGGCTGGCCGCGCGGCTGATGCGCGACGAAGAGACCGCCACCTACCTGCAGGTCCGGCTCGATGCGCGCTACCGTCATTTGCTGCTCGACGAGTTCCAGGACACCAACCCGCTGCAATGGCGCATCCTGCAAGGGTGGCTGGCCGGCTACGCGGGCCTGGGCGAACGGCCCACGGTATTCCTGGTGGGCGACCCCAAGCAATCGATCTACCGCTTCCGCCGCGCCGATGCGCGGCTGTTCCAGACCGCCAGCGAGATGCTGCAGTCGGGCTTTGGCGCCACCGTGCTGCGGACCAACCGTACCCGCCGCAACCGTCCCGAAGTGCTGGACTGGGTCAACGCGGTATTCGATGCCGCGCGTGCCGACGGCCGCTACCCGCTGTTCGAGACGCAGACCACCGCGCTGGACCAGCCGGGCGGGCCGGTATGGCTGCTGCCGCTGGTGGAGCCCGAGGCGGAGCAGGGCGACGGCGACGCGCCGCAGGCCGATGGCATTGCCGATGGGGGCGAAGCCGGCCCGGACGTGGCAAAGCATCGCGATACGCTGACCCAGCCGCGCCAGCACGAAGGCGATTCACTGCGGCTCGAAGAGGGCCGGCGCGTGGCGTCCTGGCTGCGCCATATCCGCGCCACGGTGCCGGTCGTCGACAGCCAGGGCCCGCGGCCCGCGCGCTGGAGCGACGTGCATCTGCTGGTGCGCCGCAAGACCTATCTGGCCGAGTACGAGCGCGCCTTCCGCGAGGCCGGCATTCCCTGTCTGAGCCCGCGCCGTGGCGGCTTGCTGGCCACGCTGGAGGCGCTCGACCTGTCGGCGCTGCTGGCCTTCCTGATGACGCCGGAATCCGACCTGGACCTCGCCCATGTGCTCAAGAGCCCGCTGGTGGGCGCCACCGACGAGGACCTGGTCGCCATCGCGCGCATGGCGCAGGGGCGCGAGCCGCGGCCCGGCTGGTGGGCCTGCCTGCGCGACGAAGGGCTGCCCGGGTTCAGCAGTCCGGCGCTGCGCGACGGCGTCGCGCGCCTGCGCCACTGGCTCGAGGTGGCGCCGCATCGCCCGGTGCATGACCTGATCGACCATATCTACCACGGCGGCGAAGTGCGCCGGCGCTATGCCGAAGCCGCGCCCGCCGAGATCCGCGACCAGGTGCTGGCCAACCTCGACGCGTTTCTCAAGCTCTCGCTCGATCTCGATGGCGGGCGTTATCCGAGCCTGCCCAAATTCATCGACGAATTGCAGGAAATCCGCCGTGGCGAGGAAGGCGAAAGCCCCGACGAAGGCGGCATGGCCGACCGCGCCGAGGACGCCGAAGGCGAAGCCGATACGGACGCGGCCGACAGCGCGCAGGATGCGGTCCACATTCTCACCGTGCACGCGGCGAAAGGCCTGGAGGCCCCCTTCGTGGTGCTGCTCGACGCCAATCACAGCGATGCCGCCGCCGACCGGGGCGGTATCCTGATCGACTGGCCGCCGTCGTCGCCGGTGCCGGTGCATTTCTCCGCGTACGGCAAGCGCAGCACACGTGGGCTGGCACGCATGCCGCTGTTCGAGGCCGAGGCCGCGCTGGCCGAGCGCGAGAACTGGAACCTGCTCTATGTGGCGATGACGCGTGCACGCCAGGGCTTGCTGGTGAGTGGCGTGAAGGGGCGGGCAGCGCGCAGCGCCGAGGGCGAGAGCAGCCGCGAGATCGCCGGCAGCTGGTATGCGCGGCTGCAGGCGGCCAGGATCGGCGCCGAGGTCGATGCCTTCCCGCCGGCAATCGCGCAGGACGCGCAGGGCGCGGCCGCCGTCAACGACGCGCGCGTGCGCTATGCCGATTTTCGCCAGCGTTACCGCGATGCGGCCGGGACCCTGGCGCCCGTGCTGGAATGGGAGGACGAAGAGGCGGAGCAGGGCGGCGACGCCGGCCATGCGATCGTGTTCGATGCCGATGCGGCGCGCCATGGCGAACTGCTGCACGCGTTGCTGGAGCGCGTGACGCGCTATCCCGAAGCGTTCGAGGCACTGCCCGCGCCGGAGGTGGTGATGCGCTGGTTCCCGCTGGCCGGCGCGGGCACCGCGCAGTCGCGCGCGCTGTGGCGGGAGCAGGCGCATGCCGCCGTGGAGGCGGCCCGACTGATGCTGGATTCGCCGGCGCTGCGGCCGCTGCTGTTTCCGCAGGACGCGCGCAGCGCCCGCAATGAGGTCGAACTCTACGACGCGCGCGGCCGCCTGTTGCGGATCGACCGCCTGGTGGAGTTTGCCGGGCGGGTGGTGATCATCGATTACAAGCTGCGCCTGCTGCCGCAGGAGCACGCGGCTTACGCGCAGCAGCTTGCGCGTTACGTGGCGGCGGTCAGGCCGATGTTCCCGGGGCGGCGCGTCGAGGCCGGCGTAGCCACGGCGGACGGCGAGTGGATTGCGGCGGATGCACTGCAAACCGGGCGGCAGGGCTCGCTGTTCTGAGCGGTCCAGCGTTTGTCCCGAGTCTGACCTGGATCAGGACGGGTGCGGGCAAAACGCGGCAAAATAGGCATGCCGGTGTGGCTTGCGCCGCGCTGGCCTGGCGCCTGCGGCACGCGATGCGTGCCGTTGCGCCGAGGGTTTCTGCCGCCGGTCGGAACCGTTGCGCGGATGCCGGGCGGATGCAACCCGATGGT
>NZ_JARJLM010000289.1 GCF_029335485.1 Cupriavidus basilensis | reverse complement strand
CAACTACATCCCTATTCGCTGCGTTGACCGAGTCAGCGCGGCACACCGTTTATGCCTGGTGACCATAGCGAGTTGGAACCACCCCTTCCCATCCCGAACAGGACCGTGAAACGACTCCACGCCGATGATAGTGCGGATACCCGTGTGAAAGTAGGTAATCGCCAGGCTCTCCCTTGAAACCCCTCAGTACGAAAGTACTGGGGGGTTTTGCTATTTGGTTTCGCTTTTCCTCCGCATCGCTTCCAACGCTCCCGAAACCATCGGTCGGGAAGGGAGCTCTCCAACTCTGCTACAATCCGCCCCCCGCTCGCTAGCCCGGCGGGACATTTTTTTGCAGTATGCAGTCAGCCAGCGAGAGGGTATGTCGCAGATTGTGGTGGAGGGATTGTCGAAAATTTATCGCGTCGGCGAGCGCAAGTCGGGCCTGCTCGGCATGTTTCATCGCCGCTGGCGCGAAATCGAAGCGCTCAAGGACGTCAGTTTTTCCCTCGAACGAGGTGAGTTGCTCGGTTTCATCGGCCCCAACGGCGCCGGCAAGTCAACGACCATCAAAATTCTCTCGGGTATCCTGCGTCCGTCGTCCGGCAAGGTCTTGATCGATGGGCGGAATCCGTTCGATGATCGCATCCGGCACGTGGCCGGCATCGGTGCCGTCTTTGGTCAGCGGAGCCAATTGTGGTGGGATCTTCCGGTAATTGATGGCTTCAACCTGCTTCGCGATATCTATCGGGTCGACGAGCCGGCGTATCGGCGCAACCGTGATGAGCTCGTTGGCATGCTCAAGCTGGAGCGATTACTTGAGCAACCGGTGCGTCAGTTGTCACTCGGCCAACGGATGCGTGCGGAAATTGCTGCCGCACTATTGCATGCGCCGCCCATCCTTTTTCTCGATGAGCCCACGATCGGACTCGATGCGCCATCGAAACTCGCGGTGCGCGAGTTCGTGAAGACGCTGAATCGGGAGCGCGGTGTCACCGTGTTGCTGACAACGCACGATATGCACGACATCGAAGCGCTCGCGCAACGTGTGCTTGTGATCGGACACGGCCGGGTACTTGCGGATCAGTCGTTCGATGCCCTTCGCGCCAGCGTGTTCGCGGATCGTCGCCTGGTCATCGATTTTGCCGGCGATGCACCGGCGCTCGCGATCGACGGGACCACCGTCCGCCGACATGAGGGACAGACGATCGAATTGGCATTTGATCCCCGCGTCGTCGGTGCGCCTGCGTTGATTGCCCGAATCGCGGGTGGGCATGACGTCGACGATATTCGCGTCGAGCAGCCGGCGATCGAGGAAGTCATCGCGCGCTTCTATGACCTGCACGGCGCAAACGAGGCTTGAGACGATGGATGTTTTTCATCCCTATTGGGCGGCGTTCAACGCGCGTTTCCGGATCATGATGCAGTACCGCGCAGCCGCCGTCGCGGGGTTCGTCACGCAATGCTGGTGGGGCGGCATCAAGGTCATGATCTATGCCGCGTTCTATCAGCACTCCGCGCAGGCGAATCTCCCCATTGGACTTGGCCAGGCGATTACGTACACGTGGCTCGCGCAGGCGTTGTTCGTGTTGCAACCGTGGAGCGGCGATCCCGAAATCGCCGCCGCCGTGCGCACCGGCGGGATCGGATACGACCGGCTGCGTCCCGTCGATACCTACGCCTGGTGGTTCGTCCGGGCGGTGGCGTGGATGATTGCACGCGCCTTGCCCCGCGCCGGGCTGATGTTCGCCGCGGCTGCCGTGTTGATGCCGTTGGTCGGATTGCAGGCCTGGTCATGGCAGTTGCCGGCGGAGCCGGTACAAGGCGTACTGTTCGCGGTTTCGTTGCTGTGGATGATCCTGCTTTGTGCGGCGTTTACCGTGCTGATCAACGTCTGCGTGGCGAAGACGCTCACGGATCGGGGCGTCAACACACTGGCCACCGCGTTCGTGATCCTGTTCTCGGGCAACCTGATTCCGCTCAGCTTCTTTCCCGATTGGGCCCAACCGGCGCTGGTGATGCAGCCGTTCGCCGGCATGCTCGATATTCCCGCGCGTATCTATATCGGTGCGCTCGGCGGCGGCGAAGCCTGGGCGGGGATCGCGGTGCAAGCGTTCTGGACGCTGGCATTCATCGCGATCGGCCGGGCCTGGATGCGCTCGGTGATGGCGCGTCTCGAAATGCAGGGAGGGTGAAACCGTGAACGCACTCTCGCTGCTACGCAGCTATTTCGTGACCTCGATCCGTACCCAGCTGGAATATCCGGGGTCGAGTCTCTTGCTTGGTTTCGGATCGTTCTTGACGATGATCATTGAACTTGCTGCCATATGGGCGCTGTTCGACAGGTTCGGGAATGTTCAGGGCTGGCAATTCGGCGATATCGCTTTCTTCTTCGGCATGGTCAGCATCAGCTTCTCGATTGCCGATTTCCTGAGCCGCGGATTCGATGTGTTCGGCACCGCCTTCGTCAAGACCGGTGACTTTGACCGTCTGCTGTTGCGGCCGCGCGCAGCAGCCTTGCAGTTGATCGGCTATGACTTTCGATTGCGGGTCTTGGGGCGCCTGCTGCAAGGCGTGGTGGTGCTTGCCGTCGCCACGCGCGCGCTCGATTTTCATTGGACCCCTTACGCCGCGGGGCTGTCGTTGTGGACCGTCGCCGGTGGCGTCGCGCTGTTCTTCGGATTGATGGTGCTGCAAGCCACGTTGTCGTTCTGGACCGTCGAGAGTCTGGAGATCGTCAACGTGGTGACTTATGGCGGCGTGCAGGCGGCACAGTACCCGTTGAGTCTCTACACGCAATGGTTCCGGAACCTGCTGATTTTCGTGGTGCCGATCGGTTGCGTGGCGTACTTTCCGGTGCTGGCGATTCTCGGGAAACCGGACCCGCTCGGCGCGCCCGACTGGCTCCTGCCGATCGCACCCGCCGCTGGTTTCGTTTTCCTTGCGCTCAGTTTCTGCGCCTGGCGCTTCGGCGTGAGCCGCTACGTGTCCAGCGGCAGCTAGCGCGCGGCCAGGCTCGCCACGGGATACCGGTTTGCGATCGCGGCGCCCCCGCCTGCCTACATCCG
>NZ_JARJLM010000288.1 GCF_029335485.1 Cupriavidus basilensis | reverse complement strand
TGGTCTTGTATGACCGCCAGGTCGACGACCGCGAAGCGATCACGCGCCGCCTGTCGGAAGAGCGGGGCCTCACGCTGATTCCGCCGTATGACCACGCGGATGTCATTGCCGGACAAGGCACGGTGACCCGCGAACTGCTGGCAGAAACCGGTCCGCTCGATGCCCTGTTCGTTTGCCAGGGGGGCGGTGGCCTGCTCGGCGGCGCCGCGCTAGTGGCGGAACAGCTCTCGCCTGGCTGCCTGCTGTACGGCGTCGAGCCCGAGACCGGCAATCATGGGCAGCAGTCGCTTCGCAACGGCGCCATCGTGCATATCGATCCGCCCGACACGATCGCCGACGGCGCGCGCGCCCAGCATCTCGGCGCGCTGACATTCGCATTGATCCGCCGTGGCGTAACCGATATCGTTGCCGTGCCGGACCGTGCGCTGGTCGAATGCATGCGCATGTTCGCGCAGGCGATGAAGCTGGTGGTCGAGCCGACAGGCTGCCTTGGCCTCGCGGCGGCGCGTTATGCGGGGTTGCCGGTGCAAGGCAGGCGTGTGGGCATCATCGTCAGTGGCGGCAATGTGGATCTGCCGCGCTATGCGGAGCTGCTGTCCGCGGACATGGCCTGACTGGATCAGTTGGGCTTCGGCTCGGCGGCAGGTTTGGCTACCGTGCGCGCCGTGCGATGCGCTTGCAGTTGCTGCGCCCGTTTCGCATCGGCCTGCGAAACCTGTCCCGCCTCCTGATTCGCCAGATCCACGCGCGGGGCGCCTTCCACCATGCAGGTCCAGTAGCGGGTGCCGCGGCACCAGGTCCGGATCGCATCGCGCAGTATCGATTCCGTCAGGCCAAGCTCCTGCGCGTGCGGGACGAGATCCTCGAAGATGCCGATCTTGAGCGGTACCTTGGGCGCAGGATTCTTCGGAAAGGTCTGCGGAAAACGCTTTTGCAGCTTCCCGATGGCCTGCACCACCGGATCGACCGGCTTGGCCGGGCTGGCCGGACTCACCGGCTTGGCCTGCTTGACCGAAGCCGCAGGCGGGGCGCGTCGCGTCTTGACGCGTGGTTCTGCCTTAGCTTGGCGTGGTGCAGCCTTGGCTTGCTTTGCCAGTTGTTCCTTCAGTGCCGCCAGTTGTTCGAAGCCCATTTTGCCCAACCATTAAATACGTGGCGAGATTGTAGCAGCCCCACGCGATTCGCTTTGCCGCCTTCGCAGCGGCGGCTTACGTAGAAAAGGAGAACCTAGGCGGCGGGTTGTTCGTCGGCCGGGCGGGTGGCGCCTGCAGCCGGCTTTCCTTCTCCGGCGCGCTTGCAGTCGAACGGCATGTCTTCATAGCTGACCAGCCGCGATTTCCTGACCAGCCGGTAGCCGAGCCACAGCATCAGGAACAGCGGCACGCCGATATAGGTGCCGACGATCTCCATCCAGCGCCCGCGCACATCGCTGAAGGCCTGGTAGTTCTGCCCGAGCACGATCACCACGCACAACACGGTGGCAAAGATCGGGCCGAAGGGATAGAGCGGCGAGCGGTAGGCCAGGTCGGACGGCTTGTAGCCCTGGTACACCAGGCCCCGGCGGAAGCGGTAGTGGCTGACGGCAATGCCCAGCCAGGCGATAAAGCCGGTCATGCCCGAGGTGTTGAGCAGCCACATATAGACCACCTTGTCGCCGAACAGCGAGCTAAGGAAGCACAGCGCACCCACGGCGGTGGTGGCGAACAGCGCGTTATAGGGCACGCCGTTGGCGGAGAGCCGGGCCAGCGCGCGCGGCGCCCGTCCGCTGACCGCCAGGCCGTACAGGATGCGGGCGGAGGCGTACATGCTGGAGGTGCCGGCGGAAAGCAGGGCGGTCAGCACCACTGCGTTCATCACACCGGCGGCCAGGGCCAGCCCGGCGTGGCGGAACACCAGCGCGAAGGGGCTGACGCCGATGTCGGTGACATCGTTGCGCAGCAGGTTGGGATCGGTGTAAGGAATCAGCACGCCGATGATCAGGATCGCCAGCACGTAGAACAGCAGGATGCGCCAGAAGGTCTGGCGGATGGCGCGCGGGATGGTGCGCGCCGGGTCGGCGGCTTCGCCGGCGGCCACGCCCACGGTTTCGGTGCCCTGGAAGGAGAAGCCGGCGATCATGGCGACGCCGAACATGGCAGGAATGCCGCCTACGAACGGCGCATCGCCAATGGTGAAATTATGCCATCCGGATTCCGGCGCGCTCTTGAGAATGCCGAAGATCATCATCAGCCCAGCCGCCAGGAAGACCAGCACCGTGACCACCTTGATCAGCGCGAACCAGTATTCGGCCTCGCCGAAACCGCGTACCGAGAAAGCGTTGAGGCCGAACATCAGCAGCAGGAAGCCGGCGCTCCAGACCATGCCGGAGACATGCGGGAACCAGTATGCCATCACCAGCTGCGCCGCCGCGAGCTCCACCGCGATGGTCACCGCCAGGTTGAACCAGTAGCTCCAGCCGAGCGCGAAGCCGAAGCCTTCTTCCACATAGAGCGCGCTGTAGGTGACAAAGGAACCTGCCACCGGCATATGCACGGCTAGCTCGCCCAGGCTGGTCATCAGGCAGTAGACCATCAGGCCGATCAGGCAATACATCAGCAGTGCGCCGCCGGGGCCGGCCTGCGAGATCGACGCGCCGGAGGCCACGAACAGCCCCGTGCCCACCGCGCCGCCGATGGCGATCATGGTCAGGTGGCGGGCCTTGAGCTTGCGCTGGAGATCGTCGTGCTCGACGACGGGGTGCTGGTGAGGATGAGGATGGGAAGACATCAGGGTCACTGGAACTTCGGCGGGCGGGGCCGCGGCTTCGGCACGGGCGACGCCTTGTGGGGCGCCCGAGCGGGCAAAGGGCGCGAGTTTACCGGGTTCTTCGGGTAAATCCGAGGGTTGCGGCGCTTTATGTCATGAAAGTCGCCTACTGTGACTAGGGGCGGTACTCAGTGCCTACAAAATGAGACTCCTGGCATACTTTTCTAGGGATGAGTGTGGCTCCACGAGATTTGGCGGTTTCGACGCTCTCCGCGCCACACTCCTCCTTCTGCGTTGGCTGTGGAGAGAGTGCAGGTCGCGCTATCTCACGCTGTCTCGCGCTTCACACTGCGAATCAACCGCCAGGTCTTGCTTGGCACCAAGAACGTCTGCTCCCTTGCCGAACTTTGCGACCCGCCCTCTCTTTAGGTGCAGAACGTAATCTGCCGCGCGCGCCAGATCCTCATCATGGGTCGAGAAGACCACCAGTGAGTGCCTGGCAAGCGCGGTGATCCTCTGCACGACTTCTTTCCTCCGTCGCTCATCCAGGGCTGTAGTCGGCTCATCAAAAAATACTGCTGAGAACGGTCCAACCAACACGCGAGCCAAGAATATTCTCTGCCTTTCGCCGCCGGAAAGCTCGTGCGTCCGGCCGTACTCGCCTGATTGCTCCCGCACTTGCGCATCGCGATGACACAGCTGAACGAGCTCAAGAGCCGCAAGGAGGTCTCGAAACGCGTCGTTGTCCTCGGTTTTCCCAAGCTGTATGTTCTCCTCAACGCTTCCATCGAAGAGATGTTCCTTTTGGGAGAGGTACACGCGCCTGGCTAGCATCTCGTCCCCGACAAATACAGTCCCAGTCTTTGGTGTATACAGGCCTGCAAGCGTCTTGAGCAGCGTTGACTTGCCAGCTCCAGATTCCCCTATGACACCAAGTGTCGCTCGCGCTGGAAGATTAAATGTTATGTCGGAAAGGATTGGAATATGATCTTCGGACGTAAACGATACGTTCTTGACCTGCAATGCGAAGCCGGGATCGGCAACGCTCAACTGCCGAGGCGACAGCGCAGGTAGTAGTCTTCCGATAAACGTATCGAACGCAGCCTGTGATGCCTGGAATTGAACTCGCCGTTGAAGAAGGGGGGTGATCTGACGAACCTGGATTGCGACCTGGCGGAACAGCAGATTTGCCATGACTAATTGCCCGACCGACATTCTTCCCTGCAAAGTCTCGTACGCTCCAACGCTAAGGATGACGGCTAGGGTAATGCGTTCGTACGACAGCCCTGCGACATTTTGAATAAGCGACACCGAACTATATTGATCAAGAGCTTCTTGGAACTCACATTTCCGAGACTCCCAGCGCGCGATAAGGAGATTGAACCCAAGATGTGCGCACAAGCTAGGTAGCCCATCAAAAATGTCGTTCACTACGCGCTGCTCACGATCGCGGGAAGTCTGAAGCGCAATAGCGGCTCGGCGTTGCAGCCGATTGAACGTTGTATGGATCAAAACGAAGATTATACTAAGCACCAGGATAAGCATTGCGAGCGTTATGCTGACGAGGTAGAGCGAGGTGAAGATGATTAGCAGGTTCAATGGAATTGATGTTACTCCGACGATCCAATCGGCTCGAAATCGAACGCTCACGCCAATGCTTGTGAATCGGGATAATCCATCGCGATCGCGGAAGGCCTCAAGGGAAAGTAGTGACGCTTTGGAAAGCTGCGAAATGAAGTCTCGCTCGGCGAATTCCACGGCCGAGTCAGTAACGTACAGCATCAATTTGTCGAAGATAAACGTGAATATAATCTCACAAGCATGAAAAAGAAGAAATAATAAAATTATAGCAGTGAGAGTTGCATATGCGCGCGTATGAATAACTTTGTCGAGTATCGATCCAACTGTGAGTGCGGGAACCAACGAAATCAGAGTCAGAATCACGGTTAGGGCCAGGCAGGAAAAAACTTCAAATTTGCAGTGTTCGAATAGATCGTAATTAGAAATAGGCAAAAGTTTCAATGGGAGTCTCGGAGTGCTTCTAGAGCTAGCCTAAAGAATGGCTCTAGCCAAATGTCGATCGGCCGTTGAAGTCCCACGCCAATGTCACCTGAGACTTTCATTCCGGATTTCAGTGGGATGTTCGTGCTTCCAAGCTGAAAGCTGGCGAAATCAAGGCCAACAAGAATCTTGTAGCTGGAGGCGTCGGACTCTGAGGCAAGCGTGTTGCGCGATGTTGCTTTGACCGTTGCCTTTTTTGATCCGTAGATAGTGTAGGGGAATGCGTCGAACTTCACGTCAACTGGTTGCCCGACGCGCACAAAAGGGAAGTCCTCATTTCGCACAAGAAGCGCAATTTCGAAGCTGCTTGAGGTGGGAACTATCGAAAACAGTCGTTCGCCATTTCGGATAGAATTACTCCATAGTTTATCAGAGAGCTGCTCGACAATGCCGCCAATAGGCGCACGGACTACGGTTACGGCACTCAAGGCGGTCAACTTATCAAGCTCCAATTTAGCTTGAATCATCTCCGCATGACTTTCAGTAGTCCTTCCTGATTCAATGCGCAATACGTCGGCAGAATGTGCTAGAAGAGAAGCCCGTCTTCGCTGTACCTCGCGAGTAGCTCGTTCTGCCTTTGCTTCGGAGATTTTTATTTGTTGCGACGCATCAATCGTCTCTTGCTTGAGGGAAAGAAGGGTTATCGGCGCCAGGAATCCTTCCTTTACCAATTGCTCGTTTAAACGGAACCGTGCCACGATAGTTGGCTCCAGAGACTGGAGCCGTCGAAGAGTGGCTCGCTCGACCTCCAAGCTCGCTGTGGCTTCCTCAAGCTGCCGCTCCAACTCAGATGCTTGCGCCTGCAAGGCTTTCCGCTCAGCGGCAATTCGACGGTGAATCGCATCCACTGCGAGGGCCTCTTCGTCACTGACGTGCATAGCGATCGCTCTCTTCCCGCTGTAGGCAGCATACTCAGCTGCCGCACGCATATGGCGCACTTTCGCTTGAGCGATGCTCAATCCGTTGGCGTCCGGATCAATTGTCAACAGGATCTCATCCTTGGCAATCACTTGGCCTTCCACCACGTGTAGAGAGCGAATGCGTCCGGTTATCGGTGCCACGACATGACTGATCGGATCAATAGTCTTGACATAGCCTTCGCTGCGAACAATCTTCTCAATGCGCAGGGCAAATCCACCTGCAAGCAAGGCAGCCAGGGCTGTCAGCAAGCAGATCCAGGCAAAATGAGGCAGCAAGGATGGACGTGCCCTCATGTCCTGGCTCCTGGCGCCGGATCAATGCTATAGCTGAAGACATCGCCAGCGTGCCGGTAACCCCGTATATCAAGATACTTGCAGACTCGATCCGTGTTAATGGAGCTTGATGTACCCAACAATGATGCGCTTGCGCCAAGTTCATTTGCAGTTAATGCGAAGGAGTCTAGCAACTGCCTTGTAATATGACTTCCGCGCCACTTCGGGAGTACGTAAAGATATGAACTCTGCAGGACCACAAGGCGTGCCAACGGAATTGTTTGGACCTGACCGGTCAGGAAACCGACGGCCTGTCTTGACGCGTAGGCGACAAGGCAACATGAGCCCGCATTGAGGGCCGCTACATTGCAGTCCAGCAGTCCATCAAAGTCTATATTCTTCGAGCCGAGGAACGCCCGATTGCTCTCCGTAAATAGTGCTGTCGCCAATTTGCTTAAGTCGTCGAGCGTTGCGCCATCTATCTCATCGCGAGAGCGGAAGCGCTGCACGTCCATTGGGCGCCTGACTGGGACGGGTCTCCCTAGGTGTTGGGTACCGATGCGCCTGAAGGCACGCCGCCGAAGAAGCGCTTGAAGGCCTTCAATGTCCGGAGTGCCGAAGGTGACGATGAACACTTCGCGAACATACGGGCTCCGGCGGGCAGCCTCTACGATCGCGTCAATCAACAAGAGACCCGGCGAGAAGAGCGATCGGTGCGAGGTCTCGCGAACATAGAAGTGTTTGCACTTGAGGATCCTGTTCTGAGAGTCCACCTCATATGTGATGTACTGGCATAATGCCACCCCCACGGCATGACCACTGGCGTCGCGGAGCAGCAGCGTTAGCCAGTAGCGCGATCCGAGCACCTCATGCGTCCAAGCTTGCGCAACTAATGCGCCTCCTTGCGGCGGAGCCAGTGGAGACTTTTGCAATAGCTCGGCAACGAGGCTCGTAACCTGTGCGTCGTGAGTCATGTCCGCTGCCTCCACGGTAAATCCAGCGGCAGTTTCGGGTATCAAATCATCACACCATCTTCTTAATCTGGGCATACCAATCTCTCAGGGAAAAGGTACCATTTTCCGAACCCTCTCTACGTGGATATCAGCAAGAAAGTGTTCGGAGAACCGGTTGCGAAGGTTTAAATGCCTTGAGTTGTCAATGTGCAGAAACGCCGATGGACAAACAGCTCTCACACACCAAAGAGAGCGATCGCGGACACGCACCTGATTCACATATAAATACATGGTGCCGAAGCGCTGGTAGACGCTATGCAGCAACGTGCATTCTGTTGAATCCCCGTCTGGGAATCCGGTAGCGATTCTTGTAATACCTTGCAGCATGGCATCAGCGACGTCCAATCGGTTACATTCCAAAAAATAGGTATGGTAGCTATCGTGGACCAAGCGTTCAATGTCTTCTTTGCGTACCATATTGTGAAGAAAGATATAGCTCTGCCAAAGCTCCTTTAGCGCACGATCCGCTGCGCGCCTCGTGGAAACATCGAACGAAAGCCCTACGCAGTATCGGACTCGCGGATCGTTCCTTCCCCGGTACACAGCAAGAACGACCGCACCCTCGACCTCTCCGGTTGCCAGTTCGATAAATTTCACCGTCCCAACGCTGGTCAACCTTCGAGTTAAACCAATTGCAGATGGACTAAGTCTCTGTAGTACAACATCGGTTACGTCGATTCCGCCTCTAGCAGTTAGCCAGTACCGCAAAAGATACTGCCTTTCGATAAGCTCTCTCACCGCTCCATCAATAGCCTTTGGCAGTAGGAAGTGGACTGCGCATCCCGTTGTGTCTCGTGCTGGAACGAATCCCTTGTCTGCCTCTATCCCAACGCCGGATACGGAAAAGAAGATTGTTGGGAGTTCTGCTTCCTTGAAGTCCGGTATCGTGACGGCGCGACTTATCTGAAACTGATGTTCATCGATGCGTTCAATCATTTCTGGGATTGAGGTCTGGCTCATGATTTCATGCAATAAAACCTGCAACGAGGAGTCATGCATGTCCTTCAGCGTCTTTCTTTCAAGTCCTCTTACCTCGTGAAAAAAATGTCGGCGTTCAAAATACTCACCCATGCAACGCCGTAAGCTGTCCATTGCTAGCCCGGCACCGCTAGTCGCCACGGCGAGTCTGTCAGATGCCCAACTGAAGCGGGGAAGCCTTGTCGAAAGATTGGCATCAAGCGTCGCCACTAGCGGCATGCCATATCCAGTTCCATGGAATCGCAGCATTGCAATTCTCCTCAGTCGCGAGATCCTATGAACTGAACGACCAGTGGCAGCATGTGGGTCGCGTCCAAGCCAAGAACGGCAGCAACGTGATAGTCGCTAAAAGCGGCCCACATGCGAGTCGCAAATCCGCGGGCATCTACTTCCTGCGTTACTCGTTGATACATGGAGCCCGCTTCCATCAGTGCAAGCCGATAGCCGCGATACCGATATTTAAACAGCGCTTTATCGATAAACATCGCGTAGACAAGGGCGAAATCTGGCTCGCCAAGGGACTTCTGAGACTCACCTGAAAGAATCTCCAGCAACGTTGCTGGCGTCGCGTCGACGTTGAGCGATTCAAGCGCCCTCGCTAGCGGCAAAACATGCAGCGCACTTGCAGCGTCGGGCCAGTCCGTTATGCGTATTGAGGTTCGGCATAGGAACGTTTGGACTGAATAGAGTGCACCGCCAGAAGGGTATGGCATCCTTGCCAGTCCCTCCCTGTCTGGTTGCCTCATCAGAGCCGACGAGAGTATTTCCTTGGCTTGGGCGAAGGATAATCTTTTGCTAGCCGCGAACTTGGTTGCCGAAGACCGTCTTGGAGTTGTAGCTATTTTCAGCGTGTGCGGAACATCGGCTTCCTGCCCGCAGCCTGCCACGCTAATGTCCGCATAGATCAATCTGGACAGCTCGTCTTCAGACAGTGACGTTAGGTAAATCGCTGACCGGAGACCTGGTAAGATTCCGTAGTGAGTTCGTGCGTTGAATTGAAGTGTTTCAAGGTAAACCTCTCGATCCAGAAGCTCTGTGTATCGCTGGTGTGCCACCATATTCACGACTAATCCTCCTCTTTGAAGCCATATTGGCAATCGCAGCCGGGCCAATGTGCCGCGGGAGTAGACGAGAGCTGGAACGTTGTAAGATCCAGGTTGCGCGCTATCGTAATCTGATCCTGCAGGAGTTTTTTCATCGATGTTCCGCACAGGCGGCTTATTAAATTTGCTGTATATGCAACAGAAACCGACCAATCTAGATCTTGGAGCGCAGGGGGAGGCAAATCGAAAATTCCTTCATTCTCAAAAAGGCGAAGCAGGCCAGTTATCGAACCGGATTCCGAAGTGACAGGGGATTTTCCTTGGTCTTCCCAGGCCATTTGGCACAATTGGCACGGCGTCCCGAAGCGAGCACTGTATAGCGAACTGAGATTGAACGAGCCTAAATGAAAGTATGCAACTATGCCCATGTTATCCGGTCGCTTCGATAGAATTCTGTAGAACTGACGAACTCGAATCTCGCTGTATTGCTCGAGCAGTAGAATCCATAGCTGACGAGTGTCTGGATGTTCGAAATTGTGGGATTCCAGGTTATCGATTGAAAGAACCTTGCTTCCTGGTAGGCCGCGATTGTTCAGTGCATTCTGTAGCGCTTTTCCCTGGACGGTGTCTTTTGAAACAATTACGATTGAGTGAATTCTTGAGTCGATTGGCCCTAAGTTACGAAGAATTCCATGATCAACTAGATACTCAATTGTTTTTTTGAGTGGCAGCTCGAGATAATTTAGTTTTTCATGCAGGACTTCTTCAGAAATCTGTTGTTCCCCCACCTTCTGTAGTCCTAGTAGCAACTCGCACAGGGGTTCATGCTTAAGGCGTATTAGAACAGACGGCGTCACTAGAATTGATTGCGAGTGACTGCGATTAATATGGAAATTAGAGACTAGGTAGTATTCCAAATTGACTCCCGTTTCACAGAATTGGGTGACGCGAGGAAATAATTCATTCCATGCGCCACACCGCTCTATTTGCTAAATTCCATTAAGCACCACTGTTTCCACCGCATCCGCCAGCCCCACTTCCGCCGCAACCACCGTTGCCGCTTCCGCTTCCACCGCTGCCACCGCTGCCGCCACACGGATGCGATTTCGCTGGATCTTCATCCTTGCGCAGAAGGACGTCGCCGAAGTCAATTTCGATATTATTTTGCATAGTTAACTCTCATTTTGAATTTTGCGCAGGCGACCCTGCGCCTTTGCGCGAGATTGCGCAAAGCTGGGTAGATGGAGCTAATCCAGTTAATGGGTAAAAAAGACTTGATACTCCTGCGGGGCAGGGGTCGAAGCAGCCCAATGCCAGAAAAAGCTACCATCGTCGACAATTGCTTGAATCAGTTGAGGATCAAAAACTTTATTCGCTGTCAGGAAAGTGCTCCCGTTGGCAAGCGCTTCCAATGCATACCTAAGATCTGGAGCCATCGCCTCCGAGGAAACTGAAGCGTTAAAAGGGCTCTCAAACCACTTTGGTGACAATCGCTCCTCCTCGGGAGGCATGCGCCGTTCCTCGATGCCTTCAATGCCGGCGCAGATCAGTGCGGAAAGGGCCAAATATGGATTCGAGGATGGGTCCGGGAATCTGATTTCGATTCGACATTCCTCCTCGCTAATGAAGTGGGGTACCCGTATCGCCGCAAGTCTATTGTGATACCCCCATCCGGCAGGTCGCATAAGTGAATAGATGTGATTCAAGCGTCGATAGCTATTTACCGTGGGATTGGTAATTGCATTAAGGGGTCTTAGGTGATATAAAATCCCGCCAATGAAATGAAGCGCTGTCTGACTCAGGTGACTTGGGTTGCGCGGGCCGCAATGGAATATATTTCGGCCATCTTTCCATAGCGATATGTTGACGTGTAGCCCATTTCCTTCTGCGTAGGGAATCGGCCTTGGCATGAACGTCGCTGTCAGATCGTTTGCGATGGCAACATTCTTGATAACGTGTTTCTGAAGTTGGAGTTCATCGGCCGCCCGAAGTAAAGGCTTGTGGGCTACTCCAATTTCTTGTTGGCTCGGTCCTGCTTCGTGACCATGGTGAACAGGCTGTATGTCGAGTTTCTCGTACTCGATGCAGATTTTTTCACGAATCTTGATAAACTGGTCATTTGGCTGTGGATGAAGATGCATACTGCGATGCCCAATGCGATAGCCAGTGGTGAGATTCTTTGCGTTATTCGGCCATCCGTCAATTTCCTCCAATTCCACTATATTTTTGTCGGCGTCGGTTTGATACTTAATTCCCTTTAGAAGGTTGAATTCAAGTTCCATGCCAATGGAGACTGTGTCGGCGATTCCAGTGCTCTTGACGTAGCTGTCGCATCGATTTGCAACGGCGCGTGGATCCTTGGTGTAGCTTTCACTGTCGTTTGGAAGTAACGGATGAGAAAATAGAAGTTTACTGCCTGCTTCGGAGAATGAGTCGTTTGCTATCCAAGAAAGATCTGGATTCAAGACGAGATCCGATGATTGCTCAGATTGCCATCCTGGGATTAGAGCGCCGGATAGTGCTATCGGTCCAAATTTTTCGGGGCAGACACCTATCGGAATTCTCCTACTTGATTGCAATAGGAAACCTCTTATGTCGGTGAAAAGGTAGCTCAAATTGGGCATGCTTGTCCTCCGTAAAGGCTTTGAGATCGGGGTGAGTCCGGTTGAATTTCGTTGGATTGTTGATGATGCTTTATTGTTTGTTAATAAGTTTTGTATGAAAATTGATGAGCTTCAATGAGTGATATCCCTAGTCTTGATCGTTTTTTAATAAGTTCGTTAATGTATGTATTGTTTTGGATTAATTAGGAATTTTCTTTAGTCGTTTCGGGAAATTTCCCAATCAATTGTTATTATTTCTTCTACATAAGAAGAGCGAGTCGTCGTCGGCGTCTTGTGGGTGGCTGATGAATCACGCCTGATAGTCGTGCAGCGGCGGATTGGAGGAGGCGGGCGATGTGAGCCAGCGCCGGCTTGGGACCGCGCACTGATCGCCACAGGAGATTTCAGATCGCTGTCGACTTGCATGCAGGAATGATGCGGCACCCGACTTTCTTGGATGCTGTCCGTCAAGATCCCTCGCTTACCTGCTTCTCCGGGCAAATCCGAGGGTCGTGGCGCTTCTGTCAGGAGAGTCGTCTACTGTGAGTAGAGGCATTACTCAAACATCGCGAAATGTGCTGCATGGGCCATGGCGCTCGGGACTTACCCTAGCTTTTAAGTGGCCGTCGGCAGCTTGAATGCACGCCGATGAGATTGCCCATGAACCGGGCGCATGGCGCCGCCCGGCCGGCCCCAAAATGAAATTGAACGACCGTGCTATTTTGTGTATGCTTGATCCGCTCGCGATAGGGCGGGCATCGGCCAGGGGGCGTCGGCATGCGGTTTTCCCCCGGGTCGGGCGGTGGCCTGGCGCCTCGCCCAGAACAATAATTCGAGAATTCGAATCCCGAGACAACTTTCAGTTTCCAAAGGAACCAGCATGACAGCGCAGTATCAGGTTCAGGACGGCGTAGCCGTCATCACGCTCGACAATCCCCCCGTGAATGGCCTGGGTCTCAGCACCCGGCTCGGCATCGTCGAAGGCATGACCCGTGCGCTGGACGATGCGGCCGTCAAGGCCATCGTCATTACCGGCGCCGGCAAGGCCTTCTCGGGCGGCGCGGACATCCGCGAATTCAATACGCCCAAGGCCACGCAGGAGCCGACGCTGCATTCGGTGATCAAGGTGGTCGAAGGTTCGAGCAAGCCGGTGGTGGCGGCGATCCATTCCGTGGCCATGGGCGGCGGCCTGGAGCTGGCGCTGGGCTGTAACTACCGCGTGGCTTCGAAGGGCGCGCAGATCGCCCTGCCGGAAGTGAAGCTGGGCCTGTTGCCCGGCGCCGGCGGCACGCAGCGCCTGCCGCGCGTGATCGGCCTGGAAGCGGCCCTGAACATGATCGTGTCGGGCAATGCCATCCCCAGCGAGAAGTTTGCCGGCACCAAACTGTTTGACGAGATCGTGGACGGCGACGTGCTGCCCGCGGCCGTGGCTTTCGCCAGGACGGCAGCTGCCAACCCTGGCCCGTACCCCAAGGTGCGCGACCTGAAGGTCAAGCATGAGAACGCCGAAGGCTTCATCGCCTTCTCCCGCAATACCGTGGCGGCCGTCGCCAAGAGCTTCCCGGCGCCGCTGAAGTGCGTGGACGCCGTGGCAGCGTCGCTCCTGCCGTTCGAAGCCGGCCTGAAGGCCGAGCGCGAAGGCTTCATGTACCTGATCACCACGCCGGAATCGCGCGCGCTGCGCCACGCCTTCTTTGGCGAGCGTGCCGCCAGCAAGATCCCGGACGTACCGGAAGGCACGCCGACCCGCAAGCTGGAGAAGATCGCCGTGATCGGCGCCGGCACCATGGGCGGCGGCATCACCATGAATTTCCTGAACGCCGGGATCCCGGTGATCATGCTGGAAACCAAGCAGGAAGCGCTGGACCGCGGCGTGGCCACGATCCGCAAGAACTACGAGAACAGCGCCAAGAAGGGCAAGCTCACGCAAGAGAAGGTCGAGCAGCGCATGGGCCTGCTGACCACCACGCTGTCCTATGACGACATCAAGGACGCGGACATGGTGATCGAAGCCGTGTTCGAGGAAATGGGCGTCAAGGAAATCGTCTTCAAGAAGCTGGACGAGGTGATGAAGCAGGGCGCGATCCTGGCGTCCAACACCTCCACGCTGGACGTCAACAAGATCGCCTCCTTCACCAAGCGTGCGCAGGACGTGGTGGGCATGCACTTCTTCAGCCCGGCCAACGTGATGAAGCTGCTGGAAGTGGTGCGTGGCGAGAAGACCGGCAAGGACGTGCTGGCAACCGTCATGCAGATCGCCAAGAAGATCAAGAAGACCGCCGTGGTATCCGGTGTGTGCGACGGCTTTATCGGCAACCGCATGATCGAGCAGTACAGCCGCCAGGCCGGCTACCTGCTGGACGAAGGCGCGCTGCCCGAGCAGGTGGACAAGGCCATCGAGAAGTTCGGCTTTGCCATGGGCCCGTTCCGCATGGGCGACCTGGCCGGCAACGATATCGGCTGGGCCATCCGCAAGCGCCGCGCCGTGGACAAGCCGGACATCCAGTACTCGAAGACCGCCGACCTGCTGTGCGAGCAGGGCCGCTACGGCCAGAAGACCGGCGCGGGCTGGTACGACTACAAGGCGGGCGACCGCAAGCCGTATCCGAACCAGCAGGTCAACGACATGATCGTGCAGCACTCCAAGGACCTGGGCATCACCCGCCGCAAGATTTCCGACGAGGAGATCGTCGAGCGCCTGGTGTTCGCGCTGGTCAACGAAGGCGCCAAGATCCTGGAAGAAGGCATTGCATCCAAGGCCTCGGATATCGACATGGTCTACCTGACCGGCTACGGTTTCCCGCTGTTCCGCGGCGGCCCGATGCTGTATGCGGACCAGGTCGGCCTGTTCAACGTGGCGCAGTCGATGGCGCGCTACGCCAAGGGCTACCACGGTGAAGCCTGGAAGGCAGCGCCGCTGCTGGAGAAGCTGGCCGCCGAGGGCAAGGGCTTCAACGGCTAAGTCGCGGCCGAGCATAGCCAGGGCGATTCGATGCCGCGCGGCCGGGTAAAGCCGCGCGGGGTTTCCACCACAGATCGCAATGCGGTCACCGGGCAAGGAGTAGCGGCATGGTCAAGCAGTACGGCCCCGAAGATTGCCTGCTGGTCATCGACGTGCAGAACGATTTCATGCCGGGCGGCGCGCTTGCCGTGGCGCATGGCGATGAAGTCGTGCCCGTGATCAACCGCCTCGCGGCGGCGTTTGCGCATGTGGTGCTGACCCAGGACTGGCATCCCGCCGGCCACGTCTCGTTTGCCGCCAACCATGCCGGCACACAGCCGTTCCAGACCGTGGCGCTGCCCTATGGCCAGCAAGTGCTGTGGCCCACGCACTGCGTGCAGGGCAGCCACGGCGCGGCGCTGCACGCCGGGCTGGACGTGCCGCATGCGCAGATGGTGATCCGCAAGGGCCATCATCGCCAGGTGGATAGCTACTCGGCCTTTATGGAGGCCGATCGCATCACCCGCACCGGGCTGGGCGGCTATCTGCGGGAGCGCGGCGTGCGCCGGGTGTTTTGCGTGGGACTGGCAACGGATTACTGCGTTGCCTGGAGCGCGCTCGACGCCCGGGCTGCAGGATTCGAGGCCATCGTGATCGAGGACGCCTGCCGCGCCATCGATCTCGGCGGGTCGCTGGCGCGTGCGTGGCTGGACCTGGAAGCCGCGGGCGCGCAGCGCCTGCAGTCGGCCGGCCTGCTGTACTGAACCGTACCGAACCCGACGGATCGCCTGACCAAGCTAATACGGCTGAACGTAGCCAGACACATTGAATGACACTGCCGGACGTGAAGGCACGCCGCAGGTCACCAGATACCAGAGATACCGAGGAGCAAGACATGAAAGAGGCAGTCATCGTATCCACCGCACGGACCGGCCTGGCCAAGAGCTGGAAGGGCGGTTTCAACATGACCCACGGCGCCACCCTGGGCGGCCATGCGGTCCTGCACGCTATCGCCCGCGCCAAGATCGACGCTGGTGAAGTGGAAGACGTGCTGATGGGCTGTGCCAACCCGGAAGGCGCCACCGGCGCCAACATCGCGCGCCAGATCGCCCTGCGCGCAGGCTGCCCGGTCACCGTGCCCGGCGCCACCGTCAACCGTTTCTGCTCGTCCGGCCTGCAGACCATCGCCATGGCCGCGCAGCGCGTGATCGCCGATGAAGGCGACATCTTCGTTGCCGGCGGCGTGGAAAGCATTTCCTGCGTGCAGCAGGAAATGAACCGCCACATGATCCAGGAAAGCTGGCTGACCAGGAACAAGCCGGAAATCTACTGGAACATGCTGCAGACCGCCGAGAACGTGGCCAAGCGCTACAACATCTCGCGCGAGCGCCAGGACGAGTACGGCGTGCGCAGCCAGCAGCGCGCCTTCGCCGCCCTGGAAGCCGGCAAGTTCAACGACGAAATCGTGCCGATCACGGTGCTCGCGGGCGTGGCCGACAAGGCCACCGGCCAGCTGATGACCAAGGAAGTCACGGTCTCGGCCGACGAAGGCATCCGCGGCGACACCACGCTGGAAGCCGTGGCCAAGATCCGCACCGCCATGCCCGGTGGCGTGGTCTCGGCCGGTAACGCCTCGCAGTTCTCCGACGGCGCTTCGGCTGTCGTGGTGATGGACGCCAAGGTGGCCGAGGCCAAGGGCCTGCAGCCGCTGGGCGCGTTCCGCGGCTTCGCCGTGGCCGGTTGCGAGCCTGACGAAATGGGCATCGGCCCGGTATTCGCGGTGCCCAAGCTGCTGAAGAAGGCCGGCCTGACCGTGGGCGATATCGGCCTGTGGGAGCTGAACGAAGCCTTTGCCGTGCAGGTGCTGTATTGCGCCGACACGCTGGGCATCCCGATGGATCGCCTCAACGTCAACGGCGGCGCCATCGCGGTGGGCCACCCCTACGGCGTCTCGGGTGCCCGCCTGGTCGGCCATGCGCTGATCGAAGGCAAGCGCCGCGGCGTCAAGTACGTGGTGGTGACCATGTGCATCGGCGGCGGCCAGGGCGCGGCCGGCCTGTTCGAAGTCCTCTGAGCGACGGCACGGCATCATGGGCGACCATGCAGACCCGGTGCTCGCACATGGTCGTGCGGTGCTGGCCAGCCAGCCGTTTTCCGTGCTGGTCGGCGCCGAGCTGGCTGCGTTGTCCGCGGACGGCCATGCCGAGCTGCGCCTGCCGCTGCGGCAGGACCTGCAGCAACAGCACGGCTTCCTGCATGGCGGCGTGGTCAGTTACCTGGCCGACAATGCGCTGACCTATGCGGGCGGCGCGGCCATGGCGGTGCCGGTCGTTACCTCGGAGTACAAGATCAACTACCTGCGTCCGGCGATCGGCGACCTGCTGATCGCCCGCGCCGAGTGCGTCAGCCGCGGCCGCCAGCAGGCGGTGGCGCGCTGCGATGTCTTCGTGCGCAAGGATGGCGAGGAAAAGCTCTGTGCGGTGGCGCAGGGCACCATCGCACGCCTGGGCGAAGGTAGCTAGAAACAAGGCAGGGAGAGGAGGGCGCGCGAGCGCTTTCTCTTTCCCCATGCCATTGACAGAATTTGCGGTGCGCCGTGAGAGCGCGCCGCCGTGGAGACAGCGACGATCCATGCCGCGAAGCCGCCATGCCATGCCATGTCATGCGAGGCGCCGCCGCCGGGTCGCGCATCTTTGATTTCCCCTTCCAGTCTGGGAGCCGTTTCCTGCCATGTCGCTGATCCTTTCCCGCCGTGACCTGAACTTCGTGCTGTACGAATGGCTCAAGGTCGAGGGGCTGACCCGTATTCCACGTTATGCCGACCATTCCCGCGAGACCTTCGACGCCGCGCTCGATACCTGCGAGAAGATCGCCACCGACCTGTTCGCGCCGCACAACAAGAAGAACGACCAGCACGAGCCGCATTTCGATGGCGAGACCGTCACCATCATCCCCGAGGTCAAGACCGCGCTGAAGGCCTTCTGCGAGGCCGGCCTGATGGCCGCCGGGCAGGACTACGAGATCGGCGGCATGCAGCTGCCGGTGGTGGTGGAGAAGGCCGGCTTCGCCTACTTCAAGGGGGCGAACGTCGGCACCAGCTCCTATCCCTTCCTGACCATCGGCAACGCCAACCTGCTGCTCACGCATGGTACGCCGGCGCAGGTGGAAACCTTCGTCAAGCCGGAGATGGAGGGGCGCTTCTTCGGCACCATGTGCCTGTCCGAGCCGCAGGCGGGTTCGTCCCTGTCGGACATCACCACCCGCGCCGATTACGAGGGCGAATCGCCGCTCGGCCAGCAGTACCGCCTGCGCGGCAACAAGATGTGGATCTCGGCCGGCGAGCACGAGCTGTCCGACAATATCGTGCACCTGGTGCTGGCCAAGATCCCCGGCCCGGACGGCAGGCTGATTCCCGGCGTGAAGGGCATCTCGCTGTTCATCGTGCCGAAATACCTGGTCAATGCCGACGGTAGCCTGGGCGAGCACAACGACGTGGTGCTGGCCGGCCTGAACCACAAGATGGGCTATCGCGGCACCACCAACTGCCTGCTGAACTTCGGCGAGGGCATGAAGTACAAGCCGGGCGGCAAGGCCGGCGCAATCGGCTACCTGGTGGGCGAGGCGCACAAGGGCCTGGCCTGCATGTTCCATATGATGAACGAGGCCCGCATCGGCGTGGGCCTGGGCGCGGTGATGCTGGGCTATACCGGCTACCTGCACTCGGTGGAATACGCGCGCAACCGCCCGCAGGGCCGCCCGATCGGCCCCGGCGGCAAGGATCCGGCCAGCCCGCAGGTGCGGCTGGTGGAGCACGCGGACATCCGCCGCATGTTGCTGGCGCAGAAGAGCTATGTGGAAGGCGGGCTGGCCCTGAACCTGTATTGCGCGCAACTGGTGGACCAGGAGCGTGCCGCCGAGGGTGCGGCGCACGAGCGCCTGGCGCTGCTGCTGGATATCCTGACCCCCATCGCCAAGAGCTGGCCGTCGCAGTGGTGCCTGGAAGCCAACAGCCTGGCCATCCAGGTCCATGGCGGCTACGGCTACACCCGCGAGTACAACGTCGAGCAGTTCTACCGCGACAACCGACTCAACCCGATCCACGAAGGCACCCACGGCATCCAGGGCCTGGACCTGCTGGGCCGCAAGGTGGTGATGAAGGACGGTGCCGCGTTTGCGGCGCTGGGCGAAGAGATCCAGGCCACCATCGGCCGTGCGCTGGCCAGTGGCGACGCTGCGCTGGGCAGCCATGCAAAGGCGCTGGGCGCCGCCGTCAAGCGCGTGGCGGAAGTCACGCAGGCGCTGTGGGCGGCGGGCGACGCCAAGGTGACGCTGGCCAATGCCTCGGTCTACCTGGAAGCCTTCGGCCATGTGGTGCTGGCGTGGACGTGGCTGGAGCAGGCGCTGGTAGCGCAGGCTGCCCGCGCGGGCGCTACCAGCCAGGAAGACCAGGACTTCTATCGCGGCAAGCTGGCGGCGGCTGAATACTTTTTCCGCTGGGAGCTGCCCAAGGTGGGACCGCAACTGGACCTGCTGGCCTCGCTGGACCGCACCACGCTGGACATGCAGGACGCCTGGTTCTGAGCACCGGCGGCTGCGCAAGACGATCGGGCGCGCACACGGATGCGCGCCCGCAACACGATATCGGGAGACCCCAATGAACACCATCCAGCAGTTGTTCGATCTCAAGGGCAAGACGGCACTGATCACCGGCGGCTCGCGCGGGCTCGGCCTGCAGATTGCCGAAGCGCTCGGCGAGCAGGGCGCGCGCATCGTGCTGTCGGCGCGCAAGCCGGACGAGTTGCAAGCGGCGCAAGCCCACCTGAAGGCGCTTGGCATCGAGGCTGACTGGATCGCCGCCGACGGCGCCCGCGACGCGGATATCGCGCGCCTGGCCGACGAGACCCTGGCCAAGCTGGGCCATGTCGACATCCTCGTCAACAATGCCGGCGCCACCTGGGGCGCGCCTGCCGAAGATCACCCGGTGGAGGCGTGGGACAAGGTGATGAACCTCAATATCCGCGGCGTGTTCCTGCTGTCGCAGCGCATCGGCAAGCTGTCGATGATCCCGCGCCGTTATGGCCGCATCATCAACGTGGCCTCCATCGCCGGGCTGGCGGGCAACCCGCCGGGCACCATGGAGACCATTGCCTACAACACCTCCAAGGGCGCGGTGGTGAACTTCACCCGCACGCTGGCGGCTGAGTGGGGCGAGCACAACATCACGGTGAACGCGCTGGCGCCGGGATTCTTCCCCTCCAAGATGACCCAGGGCTCGCTGGACCGCCTGGGCGTGGAAGCCATGTGCGCCTCGGTGCCGCTGCACCGGCTGGGCGACGACGAAGACCTGAAGGGCGCGGCGCTGCTGTTCGCCAGCGCCGCCGGCAAGCACATCACCGGCCAGGTGCTGGCGGTGGATGGTGGCGTGAGCGCGGTCTGATCCCGTGCTCTAATGCGGTTGGCATGCGGGTTGCGGGGCTTTCGCCTTGCACTGGTTCCGCAGCCGACCGTACCGTTTCCGCCTCATTAGCCAACATGACCCAAAGCAACGCCTTTCCGCTCAAGATTCCCTTCCTCGCTTCGCTCGGCGTGCAATGCACCCGCATGGACAAGGAGGGCAGCGAGATCCAGCTGGCGCTGGAACAACGCCACCAGAACAGCTGGGACATGGCCCACGGCGGCGTGCTGATGACGCTGCTCGATGTGGCCATGGCCATTGCAGGCCGCGCCGCCGACCCCGACGGCCGCGGCGTGGTAACCATCGAGATGAAGACCAGCTTCATGGCGCCCGGCCGGGGGAATCTGATCGCCCGTGGCCAGTGCGTGCACCGCACCACCACCATGGTTTTCTGCGAGGCCGAGATCGTCGACGGCGAGGGCAGGATCGTGTCGCGCGGATCGGGCACGTTCAAGTACGTCAAGCGCATGCCGCCGCAGCGCGCGTCCGCCGGTGCCGCCGATACCGGCGCCGACGGCTGAACCGGGCGCGGCCGGCGGCGCCAGCCGCGCGCCACCGGCCGGAGAGTCGGGAAAGGACAGCCGTAACACCGGCAGGGAAGCCGGAATCAACCGGCATGCAGCACCTATAAAACCAAGAATGGAGACAAGATGCTGTTTGAACGAATGGCCGCCACGCGGCTGCTGAAACTGACCGTGCTCGCCGTCTGCGGCGCAGGAACTCTTGCCATGTACCAGCCGGGCCAAGCCCAGAATGCCCCCGTTCCGCCTGCCGCCGCGCCGGCGGCGCCCAGCTTTCCGTCTGCGGCAGCCACCGACCCCGTCACGGCAGGCTGGATGCAGGGCTTTCCCCCCGCGGCCGACAAGGTCATCAGCTTTACCCCCGCCAGCAATGGCTTCCCGCGTACCCGCTGGAGCTTTTCGCATATCCGCGAACTGGTCCCCACCGCGTCGGTCTGGCATGGCCGCGGCCCGGTAGCGGCACTGCCACGCGCCGAGCGCGATATCGGCGGCGTGCCGTTCACGGATGCCGACGGCACCCACCGCACCTTCAGCGACATGCTGGGCCTGACCTATACCGACGGCATCCTGGTGATGCACAAGGGCCGCGTGATCTACGAGAAATACTTCGGCGCGCTGGACGACCATACGCCGCATATCGCGATGTCGGTGACCAAGTCCTTCGTCGGCACGCTGGCCGCCATGCTCGTGGCCGACGGCAAGATCGATCCCGCCGCGCCCGTGACGCGCTACCTGCCGGAAATGGCGGATACCGCATACGGCGACGCCACCGTGCGCGAGGTGATGGACATGACGGTGGGCGTCAAGTACTCGGAAAACTACGCCGACCCCAAGGCCGAGATCTGGGACTACAGCCGCGCCGGCGGCATGATGCCGCGCGAGCCTGGCTATGCGGGCCCCAAGACGTTCTATGAATTTCTCGGCACGCTGAAGAAAGAGGGCGAGCACGACCAGGCCTTCGCCTACAAGACGGTCAATGCCGAAGTGCTGGCCTGGATCGTCAAACGGACCTCCGGCCAATCGCTCGCCAGGCTGCTGTCCGAGCGCGTGTGGCAGAAGATGGGCGCGGAGAGCGATGCCTATTTCATGGTCGACAGCGTCGGCAGCGAGTCCGGCGGCGGTGGGCTCAACACCACGCTGCGCGACCTGGCCCGCTTTGGCGAAACCGTGCGCAACGGCGGCCGGTTCAATGGCCAGCAGATCATCCCGGCCGAAGTGGTCGCCGATATCCGCCGCGGAGGCGATCCCGCCAAGTTCGCCAAGGCCGGTTATGCCACACTGCCGGGCTGGAGCTACCGCTCGATGTGGTGGGTGTCGAACGATGACCACGGCGTGTTCGAGGCGCGTGGCATCCACGGCCAGCGGATCTATATCGATCCGAAGGCAGAGCTGACCATCGTGCGCTACGCTTCGCATCCGATTGCGGCCAATGGCGCCAACGACCCCGTCACGCATCGCGCGTACCGGGCACTGGCATTGTCATTGATGAAATAAGCGGGCCGCCCCGTCGAGAAGCCGGGGAGGCATCACCCACAACGAACGACAAAGGACGAGTGTCCTTGTCCATTTCACTGTAAGGAAGCCATCATGTCGAACACCTTCAAGCGCATCGTCCTGGCCTCGCGTCCCACCGGCGCGGTTACCCCCGACAACTTCCGCCTGGAAGAGGTGCCCGTGCCCGAGCTGGCCGACGGCGAGGTGCTGGTCCGCAACCACTATCTCTCGCTCGACCCCTATATGCGCGGCCGCATGAACGAGGGCAAGTCCTACGCTACGCCGCAGCCGCTGGGCGAAGTCATGATCGGCGGCACGGTCGGCGAGATCACCGCGTCGAAGAATCCGAAGTATGCCGTCGGCGACAAGGTGGTCGGCATGTTCGGCTGGCAGGAAATGGGGGTCACCAACGGTCTCGGCATCCAGAAGGTCGATACCACCCATATCCCGCTGTCGGCTTACCTTGGTTCGGTGGGCATGCCCGGCGTCACGGCCTGGTATGGCCTGAACAAGATCATCCAGCCGAAGGCCGGCCAGACCGTGGTGGTGAGCGCGGCATCGGGCGCGGTCGGCAGCGTGGTGGGCCAGCTGGCCAAGCTCAAGGGCTGCCGCGTGGTGGGCTTTGCCGGCGGCAAGGACAAGTGCGATTACGTGGTCAATGAACTTGGCTTCGATGCCTGTATCGACTACAAGGCGGCCAAGGACAGCAAGGAGCTGTACACCATGTTCAAGGAAGCCACCCCGGACGGCGTGGATGGCTACTTCGAGAACGTGGGCGGCGAGATCCTCGACACCGTGCTCGCGCGCATGAACGCCTTCGGCCGCATTGCCATCTGCGGCATGATCGCCGGCTACGACGGCCAGCCGATGCCGCTGAAGAATCCGCAGCTGATCCTGGTGTCGCGCCTGACCGTGGAGGGCTTTATCGTGTCCGAGCACATGGACGTCTGGCCGCAGGCCTTGCAGGAACTCGGCACCGCAGTGGCGCAAGGCAAGATCAAGTTCCGCGAAAGCGTCGCCCAGGGCCTGGCCAGCGCGCCGGAAGCCTTCATGGGCCTGCTCAAGGGCAAGAACTTCGGCAAGCAGCTGGTCAAGCTGGTGTAGGAAAGGGGGCGATCCAGCGGCATTCGCCGAAGCCGGCAGGATGCGCCAAAGCCGTCCGAAGTGCCCGACGGTGTTTACTCCCTCTCCCGCCATGGGGAGAGGGGAGCAAGCCAACCAGAAAAGAGGAGACTCCCCATGAATGCCCCTGCAGATGACACCAGGCCCCAGGCCGACCAGGATGAAATGGGCGCCGGCCTGTCCGAGGAGGTCAAGGCCAGGTACCGCATGCTGCCGCGCCCGCCCAAGTTCGATACGCCGGCGGAGGAGCGCCTGCACCGCAAGCAGCGGCTGGCCGCGGCCTTCCGCCTGTTTTCCAGGTTTGGCTTCGACGAAGGCGTGGCCGGCCATATCACCGCACGCGACCCGGAGTTCCCGGATACGTTCTGGGTCAACCCCTTCGGCGTGCATTTCAGCCAGGTCAAGGTGAGCAACCTGATCCGCTGCGATCACCACGGCGATGTGGTGGAGGGCGACTACCCGGTCAATGCCGCAGCCTTCGCCATCCATTCGCGCGTGCACCAGACCCGCGCCGACGCCGTGGCCGCCGCGCACTCCCACAGCACCCATGGCCGCGCCTGGTCCACGCTTGGGCGCCCGCTCGATGCGCTGACCCAGGACGTGTGCGCCTTCTATAACGACCATGCCGTCTACGACGATTTCGGTGGCGTGGTGGTGGAACTGGACGAAGGCCAGCGCATCGCCAACGCGCTGGGCGGCAACAAGGCTGCCATCCTGCAGAACCACGGCCTGCTGACGGTGGGCAAGACGGTGGACGAAGCCGCCTGGTGGTTCATCACCATGGAGCGCTCCTGCCAGGTGCAACTGCTGGCCGAGGCCGCCGCCGCGCGCACCGGCGCGCCGCTGAAAGTGATTTCCGACGCGGCCGCGCGCCAGGCTTACTCGATCGTCGGCACCGCGCAGGCGGGCTGGTTCCAGTTCCAGCCGCTGTACGCCCGCATCGTGAAGGAACAGCCCGACCTGCTGGACTGAAGCCATGGCCGCGCTTGCACCATTCACCGGCAAGGTCGTGCTGATCACCGGCGCCTCCGACGGCATCGGCGCCGAACTGGCCCTGCTGCTGGCGCAGCAGGGCGCGCGGCTGGCGCTGGCGGCCCGCCGCGTGGACATGCTCAAGGCGCTGGCGGAGCGCATCCGCCGCCAGTACCCGGCCGCCGAGGTGGCGTTCTGGCGCGTCGATGTATCCGATGAGGCTGACTGCCGGCGGCTGGTGGCCACGGTGGTTGCGCAATACGGTGTGCTCGACGTGCTGGTCAACAACGCCGGCGTGTCCGCCCACGGCTACTTCGAGCAGGTGTCCGACCACGGCTACTACGAGCAGGTCATGCGCGTGAATTACTTCGGCGCCATGTGGTGCACGCGCGAGGCGCTGCCCCACCTGCGCAAGCGCGGTGGCCTGATGGTGGCGGTATCCAGCCTGGCCGGCAAGATCGGCGTGCCGGGCCGCACCGCCTATTCCGCCAGCAAATTCGCGCTGGCTGGCTTTTGCGAGGCGTTGCGCGCGGAGCTGCGCGGCACCGGCGTGGACGTGTGCGTGGTGTTTCCTGGCGTCGTGGCCACCGACACCCGCATCAACGGCTTTGGCCCCGACGGACGTGCGCTGGGTGAAAGCCGGCTGCGCGAGGAGGGCGCCATGAGCGCGCAGGAATGCGCGCGCCAGATGCTGGCGGCCATGACGACGCGCAAGCGCGAGCTGGTCATGACGGCCAAGGGCCGGCTCGGCCTGTGGCTCAAGTTGCTGGCGCCGCGCCTGGTCGAGAACATGGCGCTCAAGGCATTGAAGCAGGCGGGCAGGTAGCCCACCCCTGCGGGCACGCGCCTCGCATCAACGCCGGGCAGCATCGGCGGAGCGGAAGGCGGCGGGCATCGGCAGTACAACCAGGCAGACAACACGAGCAATCCGGATATCATGGCAGACCTTATCCTGCACCAATACGCAACCTCGCCGTTCTCGGAAAAAATCCGCCTGCTGATGGGTGCCAAGGGCCTGGACTGGCAGGCGGTGGAAATCCCGCCGATCCTGCCCAAGCCCGATGTGGTGGCGCTGACCGGCGGCTACCGTCGCACCCCCGTGCTGCAGGTCGGCGCCGATATCTATTGCGATACCGCGCTGATCTGCGAGGTGATCGACCGCGTGGCGCCCGCGCCTGCGATCTATCCTGCCGCGCAGGCCGCCAGCGCGCGCCTCGCCGCCGGCTGGATCGACACGGCGCTGTTTACCGCGGCCGTCACCTACCTGTTCCAGCCGGCCGGCGTGCAAAGCATGCTGGGCCACCTCACGCCGGCGCAGATCCAGGCCTTCTCGGCCGACCGCAAGGCCATGCGGGGCGACACCAATGCGCTGCGCATGCCGCTGCCGGAGGCTATTGCCCTGCTGCACGAGACCTTCGGCCGGCTCGAGCAGCAGTTCAATGCGGGTGTCGCGCATGTGGCCGGGCCGGAACTGTCGGTGGCGGATTTCTCGCTGTATCACAACGTCTGGTTTATCAAGCGAGCCAGCGAGCTGGCAAGCATTCTGGATGCCTATCCGGCGCTGCAGGCCTGGTACGCGCGCATGCAGGCCCATGGCCATGGCAAGGTCCGCGTGGTCACCGGCGCGGACGCCCTGGCCGTGGCGCATCGCACCGATCCCGCGCCACAGCCGCGCGGCGTGGCCGCCGGTAGCGGTTTCGAAGCGGGCGATGCAGTCACGGTGACGCCCACCGATTACGCGCGCGATCCGGTGGCGGGCGTGCTGGTGGCGCTGGATGCGCACACCGTCACGCTGCGGCGCCAGGATCCGCGCGCGGGCGCCGTCAATGTGCACTTCCCGCGCCAGGGTTATCAGGTACAGCGCGCGGGCTGACGCGCGCGGCTCGCCGCACTGGGGCGCGCACGAGTTCAACCATAACAGCGAAATAAGCGACATAGACGAGAGGACGACAAGATGAAGCAATTCCAGGGTAGGGTCGCGGTGATCACCGGTGGCGCATCCGGCTTCGGCAAGGAGTTCGCCAAACAGGCCGCGGGGCTCGGCATGAAGCTGGTGCTGGCCGATGTGCAGGAGGACGCGCTTGACGCCACGGTGGCGGAATTCAAGGCCCAGGGCGTGCCGGTGATCGGCGTGCGCGTGGATGTGTCCAAGGCCGAACAGGTGCAGGCCCTGGCCGATGCCGCGATCGCCGCCTTTGGCCAGGTCAACCTGCTGTTCAACAACGCGGGCGTGGGTGCCTGCGGCCTGATGTGGGAAAACACGGAGCGCGACTGGGAATGGGTGCTGGGTGTCAATCTCTACGGCGTGATCCACGGCGTGCGCATCTTCACGCCGCTGATGCTGGCGGCGGCGGAGAAGGATCCGTCGTTCGAGGGCCATATCGTCAACACGGCCTCGATGGCCGGCCTGCTCAATCCGCCCGCGATGGGCGTCTACAACGTCTCCAAGCATGCCGTGGTGTCGCTGTCGGAATCGTTGTACCAGGATCTCAGCCTGGTCAGCGAGCAGGTTCATTGCTCGGTGCTGTGCCCGTATTTCGTGCCGACCGGCATCACGCAGTCGGGCCGCAACCGGCCGGCCGGACTGGCCAACGATGCACCGCCCACGCGCTCGCAGCTGGTGTCGCAGGCCATGTCGGACAAGGCGGTCAGCTCGGGCAAGGTCACTGCCGCCGAGGTGGCGCAGCTCACTTTCGATGCGATCCGCAACCAGGGCTTCTATATTTACTCGCATCCGCAGTCGCTGGCACCCGTGCGGCAGCGCTTCGAAGATATCATTGGCCAGCGCAACCCGGGCGACCCGTTCGCCGACAAGCCGGGTGTGCGTGACGGGCTGGTGGCGGCGTTGCGCGGATAGCCAGCAACAAGCAGGCAGCCCGGGCGGGCGGCGCTTTCCCCGCCGGCCGGGTCTGCTGCGCAGCAGCAAGTCCATCGGAGACGGTCAGCCATTGCGGCAAGGGAGGATTTCATGACCAAACCTGCAGTCATTCGCCATCTGCAATATGCCACCTTGCCCAACGGCACGCGCCTGCACTATGCCAGCGCGGGCGAGCGCGGCAAGCCGCTGGTGCTGTTCGTGCACGGCTTCCCGGAGTTCTGGTACGAGTGGGAAGCCCAGCTCGCCGAATTCGGCAAGACCCATTTCGCGGTCGCCCCCGACCTGCGCGGCTTCAACCTGTCCAGCAAGCCGGCCGACGTGGATGCCTACCGGCCCCGACACATCGTCGAAGACCTGGTGCAGTTCATCAGCGCGCTGGGCTACTCGCACTGCGTGGTGGTCGCCCATGACTGGGGCGGCGCGATCTGCTGGAACCTCGCCATCCAGTTCCCGCAACTGGTGCAGCGGCTCGTCATCATCAACTCGCCCCATCCCTATGTGTTTGCCAAGGCGCTGACCAGCGATCCGCAGCAGCAGGCCGCCTCCGCGTATATGAACTGGCTGCGCCAGCCCGGTTCGGAAGAGGCGCTGGCGGCCGATGGCTTCGCCAGGCTGGAGGGCTTCCTGAACGGCCAGGGCAAGCAGGCGGCGCCCTGGTTCGCCGGCGAAACGCGGGAGAAGTACCACGCGGCATGGTCGCAGCCCGGCGCCGGCGGCTCGCATCCGCTGACCGGCGGCGTCAATTATTACCGCGCCTCGCCGATGCATCCCCCGGGCCCGGGCGAGACGCCGCCCGATATTTCCAAGCTGGATCCCGCTGCCTTCACCGTGCGGGTGCCCACGGTGGTGATCTGGGGCGAGCGCGACACCGCGCTGCCCAAGAGCCTGCTGGACGGCCTGGACCAGTTCGTGCCGGACATGCGGCTGGAACGCATCCCCGACGGCACCCACTGGGTGGTGCACGAGCAACCCGAGCGCATCAACCTGCTGATCCG
>NZ_JARJLM010000287.1 GCF_029335485.1 Cupriavidus basilensis | reverse complement strand
CTTTGCCAGGTTCAACGCTTTAGGCAGGCGGATCTGGATGAACTCGTTGTCATCCGGGGCCTTCGTGCCGACGTGGCGGCCGACACTGAACGGATAGTTGTTGTCGTCGATGACCAACAGCGTGTTTGCGTCAAGCACCACGATGTCTTCGATGGTGTTGAAAGGCATGCCAAACGGATCGCCGATTGCCACATCGCCGGCGGCGCCACCCTTGCTGATCCCCGCCGGGTCGCGGAGCTTCATCAGGTTGGCCAGCTCCGTCTTGCCAACGTACTCGCCCGGCCTGCCCAGCGTCACCTGGAACAGCTTCTTGAAGCCGTTCAAATCGCCCTGCGAACCATCGCGCTCGATGATGATGCCTTCGGTCGCGTTGTACAGGATGAAGTCGCCGATGTTGGTGCCCTTGTCGTCAAGCTTGTACTTGTACTGCACGCCCGTGTATTGGCGCTTGGCGATGTCGAACTCGGAGATCAGCAGCGTCTTGCCGTCGTGGCCAGTCAGCGGCAGCTCCAGCAGCGGGTAGAGCTTCTTGCCATCGGGGCTGATCGCCATCCCTTCGAATCCGCCCGAGCGCTTGGCACGGACTGGGGCGGAGGTGACGGTGGAGCGGTACGGCCAGTACAGCCCCGCCATCCACGGCGTGTTGGCGCCGGCCTCGTCCTGCATGTTGGTGCCATCATCGGTGTTGGCAGGGTCGCCGTAGATGGGGAAGTCGCCGAACAGGTAGACCGTGCGAATCGCCGGGAACTTTTCCTGCACACGCAGCAGCGTGCGGAAATCGAAGCTCTGGATATCCGCGCGAAGCTGCATGTTGCGGCTAATGATCAGGTTCGCCAGCGTGTCGGCCATCGTGTTGGCGTCCACGGTGCGGCTCCGATAGACGTTGCCCTTGCCGTCCTTGTCACCGCGCGGGTTGATCTTGGTCTCGATGTTGAAGCGCACCTTCTGCGCGTTCGCGGCACGCTTGGCGGCCTGAGCGTGACTCTTGCCCGCGCCGGTCGTGTAGTAGCTCACGTAGGCATCGACTAGGTCGAAAATATCCTTCGCGGCCGGCACGACGTACGGACTGCCATAGCCCTTGGACATGGCCAGTGCCGCCGAGACGGGCGAGAGCGCCGGATCATTGACCTGGCTCGCACCACGGAAAAGCTTGTCGCAGATGAAGGTGCTCTGGATCTGCGCGAGCGTCAGGCTCTTGATCAGCACCTCGTCGGCCGCGTTGTACGGGGCACCGTCCATGCGGCGGCACTTGACGGCCTCGATGTACGGATCGTGCTTGAGTACCGCCACGCCATCCAGCGTGATGCCGGCGTCGGTCTCTAGCGTCGTCATCAGGTTGTCGAGCGCTGCCTCCATGGCGGGAAGCGTATTCTCGGGACGCAGGTTGCGTGCGCCACGGTGTCCCTGAGCGTCGAACTTGGCCGGGTCGATCTGGCCATCCGCCAGCAGGTAGTCACCTGGCTTGCCGTCGCCATTGGCGTCGAAGGCGGCCACTGCTGCGTAGAGCAAGTCGGGCCGATCCGAAATGATGCCGTTGACGCCGGCCTTAAGAAGGGTGGTCATTTCCGTGCTGTCGTTGACCGTCCAGGTCACCACGCTATGGCCGGCGGCCTTGAGTGACGCCAGGTCGAGCGTATCGGAGACAGCCTTGGCAAGACCCGGTTGCGGATTCGCGCCACGTGCATAATGTGCGTTCGGGTTCGATTTCACGCCATTGGCATCGTACTTGAGCTGCACGTAATACGGCGAAAACACCGGAGCGCGCTTGGCGCCGTACTGGAATGCGTGGGTACGCACGGCGTTCATGATCCGCACCGGCGTGGCCTCCTCCGAAAACGGATTCTGCGGCGAGCGGATCTGCTTGCCCGGATTCTCGAAGTCCGGCAACGGAATCGGCGCCTCCAGCAGCACGCCCTGCGCATCGGTATGCAGCAGGAACGGCCCGAACTCATCACCAAACCACAACGTGCCATCGGGCGCGCGCTGCATGCTCTCGATATCGAAGTCGGCACCGGTCAGCACGCGATCCGTCGTAAATTGGTTGGAGATGGCGAACGGCACCAGCTTGTTCGGATCCTTCAGCTCGATGAAGCTCTTGACGGTCACGCTGCCTGACCCGCCCGCCGACGTCTTGAACACCGGCGCGACGGTGTAGACACGGAGATTGAAGTCGGCCGAATTCTCCAGCGAACCATAGCCATTGTCGGCCATCACCATGAAGGTTCCATCGCTGTTGCGCAACACCGCGGAGAAGCCCTGCACCGGTTGCGACGCGAATGGTGCCGTTGCGCCATTCAGGTCACCGCTGATATAGCGCCCCGAGACCGGCCCCGTAGCAAACGTGGCGGCTGGCAGCACAGCACGGCCAACTAGAGTCGGTTCCGTCATGGCGGGGACGACGGACGCAGCGGGCGCGCTATTGTCGTCACCGCCGCAGGCGGCAAGCAAGGTGGCGGCCAGCAGCGCGCTCGCGAGCGCGGCGCCGGTCAGGCGAGAACGGAATTTGTCAGGATGCATGGCATGGCTCTCTTCTTGTGTGAGAAACAACCATATTGGTGTTTGGATGTTTCTTCGACATGACAATGTAGCGACTGAGCCCACGCTGACCGGAGCCCTCGCGCCCCAAGAGACCGGCCGTGATGGACTACCATCGGTGCCCTTCCCCGTGGCGGAAATGCTGCTTGTCCTGGCGACGCCGGACGGGCCTGTGTTTTGCGCGTGATGCGCCAAAACGTCGACCGGGATGAAGGTCCGCTTATCAGGATTGCGTGCGCAAAGTCTGATTCGCGCATGTATTTCGATGACATGTCTCTCGGGAAGCTGACGGAGCCGGCCGCCATGCTTCATCGGTGCATCCCATACGTGAGCGGATCACCGACATGCAGCCAGAAGAACAGCCACTTCGACTATCGCTGGAGGAACGGGTGATTGCGGAGCAGGAGGATCTCCGGCGCCTGCACGAGAAGAGCGTATTCAGGTGGAGTAGGCAAGCCGACCCTAAGGAAGGATGTGCTTTGGCAGCGGCTCGGGAGCCGCGCCGAACTTGCGAGCTTTTTTCTGCCGCGCACTCTCAGACGCTCACCGCAATCTAGAATGCGCACTTAATATCTTGATTACGCGCGTCAATGCCCTGCCCTCACGTGCCGACGGCGGGGATGAGAGCGGGACACCCAGGCTCAAGTTGTCCCCTGCGGTTGTAGAGGGCGTGGCACGCTTCCCTGCAGCGGACAGAGAACGGACGCGTCCCGGATACGGCTACGTGTTGGCCATGGAAGGGGAAATATCCG
>NZ_JARJLM010000286.1 GCF_029335485.1 Cupriavidus basilensis | reverse complement strand
TCGAAGCGACCCGTTTGCGGGTCGAAGCGCAAGATCGCATTCGCGCCCCAGTCGCTTAACCACACCTTGTCGCGCTCGTCGACATAGACGGCATAAGCGTGAGGGCCGTCGCCGGGCAGGCGCCATTCCCGCCAGCGGTTGGTGGCGGGATCGTAGGCGCCAAGCTTGCCGGCGGTCCATTCGCTGACCCACAGGATTCCCTTGGAATCCGACCAGATACGGCGTGGCCCTGCGTGCGGCGTGGGCGGCACGATGGTATGCGCGGCACCGGTAACCTTGTCGATGCGCGCGATATAGTTGCCGGCCAGCGAAGCGTAATAGACATCGCCGCCGGGTGTGACCGTAATGCCGTAGGGCCCTGCCCCCTCCGGAGCATCGAACACGCGTATGTGGCCGCTGACGGGATCGACTTCGCCGTAGACGCCATTTTGTCCGGTAAACCACAGGTGCCGCTGCGCGTCGAACACGGCTGTGTCCAGATTGGCATTCGGGTGCCCGGGCGGGAGCGGAAAGCGCTTCACCGCGCGCGTGGCGGGGTCGACACGCACGATTGCGTTCTGGCCGCCATCAGTGACCCAGGCCGCTCCGTCCGGCCCGACGATGACGCCGTGCGGTGCTGCGCCCTTGCCGAGCGGAATGTGCATGGTCTTGCCGGTTGCCGGATCAAGCCGCCCGAGCGCGCCAAGCGGCTGGGCCGTGTACCAGACCGAGCCGTCCGGGGCGGGCGCTACGTCATGGGGATGCGCGCCGGCCGGCACCGCATAGCTCTGGATGCGCACCGGCGCGGCACCCTGCGCGCTGGCCAGCGAGGCTGCTCCCGCCAGGACCCATGCAGCGAGTACCGATGAGAGGGAAGCTGCGCGCATTGCCGGCTCCTTCCTGAGGAAGCTTCATTATAGTTTTACGCATACTATTCTTCGCGGCCCGCCAGTTCAATGTGATAGACCAGGCGCTGTAGGAAGGTCTGCTGGCCGGGGGCAAGGCCGGCAAAGGTACAGCCGATGTGATGCGTGGCGCGCTGGTCGCTCCAGACCAGACCGTGCCCGACCACTTGCAGGTCGAACTCCAGTTCGCCCTGGCCGCGAAAGTCGAGCCGGCATCCCGGCAGGATCGTGCCAGCCGACAGCTGCGCCATACTCACAGCCGTGGAACGAAGGCCCACACCGGACAGAGAGAGGTCCGCGATATCCAGCCTCAGAATCTGGTCGTCGGACGTGCGTAGCTCACAACGGTAGCCCATGGCGGCGTGGGGTCGTGCACGGGGATGGCGACGGCGCTCGAAATGGTTGAGCTGGGACGGGAAGGCGACGGCGCAGGCCGTGCCGCCCCGATACTTGACTGGGTAGGGCCGTCCGATGACGAAGTCGATCCTGACATCGCGCAGCACAGCGGTGACGGCAATCTCATCCGATGTCAGCAGCAAGTCCCGCTCGGCCTCCGTGCGGCATCCGTCGAAGACGAAGGTACAGCCAACCGGGTCGACTTTCAGCAAGGTGGTGGCAATCCTGTAGCCGTCGCGCGTGCGTAGCCGGACAATACACTTCAACCAGGCGAGATCGAGCAGCACGGCACTGATCTGCACGGGGAGGGTCAACCTGTGGCAGGCATTCAATAGGGAGTCGCCTGGTGCTGGCATGCGATCTGTTTGCCGCCTGGCATTGGAGGGATTGAGGCTCACGAAATCCTTCAACAAAGAGGACGAGGGATACGTCTCGACTCCAACGGCGATGGGGATCAGATGTACGGACAACCCGCAAGAAGAAGATAACGGTAGAAAGCGGCAGGACTTAACCCCTCGGCGCGGCCGGATATCAGCCACCATTGCGGAAACAAGTGCACGCAGCGGCACAAGGACGCAGTGGGACGCTTTCGGCTAAGCCTGGGCGATGACCGCAGCCGGTAAAACCAAAGCACTAATGCCAGAGGAGGATTGTGCAATCCGGCGGGCAGCGAAATGATAGGCCACTGCCGGTTTGTTTCCGTCGTGTCCGTTCCGGCGCCGTTGTTCCGATCCAACGCAAGATTCGGCCCCTCACCGGGGTACGGAGGCTGATGTGTCGACGCTTCAGTCCACGCTCGCTGACGGCTTGCATCGCGGCGCCAGGCAACCCGCGCGGAGTGCGCGGACCGCACTGCCATTGCTATTGCTGATGCCGATGCTGATGGCGATGACCATCCTGCTGATGCCGCGCGCACGAGCCCAAACACCGTCTCCGCTGTCTGAGTGGCAGTATTCGGTAGGCATCCCCCTGGAGAAGATGTTCGAGCCCGAGACGCCGACCTGGGAGGTGCGCGTCGGCCTGGGCGCCATCTATCGCCCCCGCTATGACGGCGCCTCCAGCTATCAGGTGCTGGGCGGCCCCGCCGTCGACGTCCGCTACCGTGACCTCCTCTTCGCTTCGACCGGCGAAGGCATCGGCGTCAATCTCGTCAGTACACCGCACTGGCGGGCCGGCGTGGCGATCACCTACAATCTCGGCCGCCGGGAAGCCGACGATCACGCTCATCTGCGCGGCATGGGCAACATCAACTTCTCGCCGGAGGCCAAGGTGTTCGTCGATTACGTGGTTTCGAAGGAGATTCCGCTCGTGATCCGCGCCAATGTCCGGCGCGCCATGGGCGGCTCCGACGGCTGGATCGGCGACCTCGGTGCCTACCTGCCGCTGCCGGGCAGTTCGGAGACGTTCTACTGGTTCGCCGGGCCAACCGTGACCTTCGCCGATGCGCGCTACATGAACACCTGGTTCGGTGTCAGCGCAGAGCAATCAGCGCGCTCCGGCTATGCGCAGCACCAGGCCAGCCCCGGCATCAAGGCTTATGGCGCTGGCCTGAGCGCTATACGCTTCTTCGACAAGCACTGGTTTGCCACGACCGACGCCAGCGTGTCGCAACTGGTGCATGGCATCGCCAGCAGCCCGGTCGTGCAGCGCGCCACCAGCTTCTCGTTCGCCGTGTCCGTCAACTATCAGTTCTGAACCACCCGGTGCCCATGCGCTAGGAATGTCGACGGACCTAGTCGATAAGCCCGCGCCAGTAAGTCCGGTAGCGGCGGCCCAGCACCGGCCCGGACGGCGTAAACACATTGGTTCCGCTGACGGCCGCCTGGTACGTGTTGCCGCCGATCTGGACCGAAACCGGGACCGGCGTCGGCGCATAGCCGCCGCCGGTCAGCACCAGATAGCGGTCTGCGGCCGTCAGGCCACCGTCGCCCGTGAGATCACTGGTCGAAGCGGCGCTCAGATAGTTCATCATGTAGTAGCGCGCTTCTCCGAGGTTTCCCGTACACGAATTGGTGGCCGCTGTGGCCGGCGTGTTGGTGGTGAACATGACTGTGCCGGACAGTGTGGTGGAGCCGCTGACAACCTTCTCCCCCGCACCGAGCGTGACATACCAGCCACTTGCCGTCGATAGCGCCAGCGTGGCGGCGGCGATCTGGGCTGGCGTGCCGACCTGCATCAGATCGGCGGTGGCGTCATAGAGCTGGCCGGCAACGCCGGTCGTGGCTCCTGCCACGCCTTCAGTGATGGGTGTCGAACGCACGGCGTTCAGGCTGTGGTCATCCTTGATCATGTAGTACCGATTCTGGATGGTGGTATCGAACGGGTGCTCGCGGTCACCGGAACCGATCAGCAGGCTGTCGGTCGGGTTCAGCACGGTGGCGGGCACAATGTCAGGTGCGTAAAGGAACTTGCGCGCAGCCGCACTGCTTCCCCCGAGCGAGGCAAGCTTGGTTACGGTCCAGTTTGCAGGCGAGGCGTCGCCGATGTTGATCCGCCAGATATTGGCGCCGGTATCGGCGGCGTATAGACGATCGATATATCCGTCGCGGTTGGAATCGTAGATCGCGACATTGGAGGGAATGGCGTAGGTCATACCCGGCACATTCAAGCCCGTTGAGCCGGTGGCCGCGGCCGGGCCGGCCTGCCAGACCAGATTGCCGGTGGCGGCATCCAGCACCATCACGCCGCGGCCCTGGGTAGCGGTGCCTTGCACGATGGTGTCGTTGGCGGCGGCATCGTAGCCCAGCCCGAAGATGACTACCGCGTTGCCCTGGTTGGCTTTCAGCCTGGCAACGCGCAAGTCCGCCCAGGTCTGGCCCAGTTCACCGAACCCCGTATCGCTGGCGCCATGCTTCCACAGCAGCTTCGGGGTGGCTGGGTTGGTCACATCCAGGGCATAGATGAAGTTCCCGCCCCGACGCATGGTCAGGAACAGATAGGCCTTGGTGACCGCCCCGGTGGTGGGGTCCGACTCCGTATAGGCCGTTGACGAACCATCCACGAAATAAGGCTTTGGCGCCGAACTCGAAATCGACGGCGAGTGGTTGTACATCCTGCTGAACTTCGGGAAATGCTCGGACGGGATGAAGCTCCACAACTCCGTCCCGCCGGCACTGCTCTGGCCACCCTTGACGGCATGCAACATGCCGTCGTTGGCGCCGTAGAAGACCACGATGTCGTCGGCAGTGCGGTTGTAGTTGATCACTGCCGGCCGGGAGTGCAGCACGTCGCCATGCGCAAAACCACGAATATTGTAGACAGGCGGGGCCGAAGGGTTGGCCACAAGGGGGTCGTCCGCCAGGGTATTGCCCCCTCGCACCCAATTGATGACAGGCTCGGTGCTGGCCCCGCTCGACAGGCCGAGCATAGTGGCCACGATCGAGGAATTACCGGTGCTGAATGGCGTGCCGGACAGGGAAGAACCCGTCGTGCAAGTGCCGGTGCAGGTATAGACGTTGCGGCTCGCCTGATTATTCGCAAACGCGGTGCGCAGGTATTGCCCCACGCCGCCCTTTTCCACCAGGTCGCCGTCCGGCGAATCCGAACTGCCTCCCACCCCCTGCGAATTCACATAGTAGTTGGGATTCCAGAAGGTGGAGGGATTGGTCCAGAAGCTGATCACGCTTGGGTTGACGAAGCCCGTCGTGTTGCTCTGCACCTTCGCGCCAACGCTGTCGGCCATATACACATTGCCGGTGGCGTCCACGGCGAGCTGGTACTGCTTCAGGTTGCCGACCCAGTTCGGCTTGGCATTGGCATCAGGGCGGAACGCGCCCAGGTACACCTGGTTCAGATAGGTGCCACGCACGCTTACCGACACCGGCAGGGAAACGGAGGCGAAGACCGAGTTCACCGCCTGGATCTGATTCAGGATATTGTTCAGCGCTAAAGCCAGGGCGGTATCGCTGCCGGCCTGGAAGTAGTCGCCGCCGCCATTGCTGGCAACGCTGCCCATCATGGCCGTGAAATCGGCATTATTCTGCGCGTTGTAAGCGTCGATGGTGAAGGTGGTGACGGATCCGTTCGCGGCGGCCGCGCTACCGGCGCCGAGATCCGGGCGCAACTTCAGGAAACGGGCCCAGGCGGCCTGGACATTCGAGACTGTGGAATACCCAGGGTATTTCGCCAGCGTGGTGGTGGCTGGGTCCGTGCTGGCCGGCACGGGTGGCAACTGGCCCTGCCGGTTGTTGCCGATGAAGATGATGTAGGTGTGCGCGCAGCCGCTGCTGCCAATCGGGCTGTTGTAAGCCGAGCCATTGGCGGAGCCCTTGTAGGCGTAACCCGAGGACAAGCCGCCAATGCCGGAGGTTGTCAGGTTATTGGTTATCTTGTTGCCGCCCCCGTTGGCGAGGCCGAGGTTGCCGGGATAGTCCGCGAGCGGATCCATGCCGGCCCAGCTGCCCGAACCCTTGAGATAGAGCCATGCCTCGTACAAGGCGTTGGCGTAGTCGCCGGACGACTGGTCGACCTCTTCTTCGGGTGCATTGACATTGATGCCGCCAACGATATTCTGCAACGCAGTATTATTGGCGGCCACGCTCATGTCGCGTATGCCATAACGCAAGTAGCCTCCATCGCGCTTGTTTGCCAGGGAGAACATCATCAGGCCCACATTGGCCGGTTGCTTCAGCCCAGCCACGAAGTTCTTGATAGCCAGCAGCTCCGCCTGGCCCTGCGTTGCCGACCCGACCCATTTCTGCGAGGCCTTCGACCAGTTGGCAGTGTTGTCCAGGATAAACAGGATATTTGGCGCCGGCGACTTCACGCCTGGCGGCTGATTGAAGATATCGGTGTCATCCGTGCGGCCGGTGATCGACACGAGCGTCAGCGAGGCCAGCAAAACGAGCTTCAACAGTCTCAACATATTCACGGTGCCCCCCGGGGCGATGCAAGTTGTGATCTAGGGACAGGTGGCCGTCGAATTCATGCGCACCCGGGCACCTTGATGCACGGTAACGGTGACGCCGCTTCGATTGTCGGTAGCGACCGCACTGATATCCCAATAGGTATCCTTCGGTGCCGAGTCAGCAAAGTCGACGCTGTAGCCATCGGCAGCAGTCAACTGCAAGCATGTCGGCTTGGCAGTCTGGACGGTGTAGTCCGCCACGCCGTCGTTATTGATATCGATGCTGAAAGTCTGCGCGGTAGGCGTGTAGAAATTGCTGACCGAGCCGATGACCTTTTCGATCGCCTGCTGCGCGGCAGCCGTTGCCTCGATTCTGGCTTGCTGATTGCCCACGACCTTCAGGTTGGTCTTGCTCATGCGCATGGCGGAGACCACCAACAGGGTCAGGACAATCAGCATGACCAGCCCCACCACCAGACTCATGCCTGCCTGGCGCAGCCCGCCCTGGAATAATCGACGCCGCATCTTTACTCTCTCCGGCTGCTGAGGTTGATGACGCGCACGATGCCGGTGTAGACGTGCCGCTTGAAATTATCCGCGAAGGGGCCTGCCGAACCGGCCGCTCCCATGCTGTAGGTCTTCGCCGCCAACGTACTGTCGACGAAAGTGGACACCTCCGTGTTGCGCGCCAGCAAGTTGACCTGCACGGCCATGATATTGGGCCAGTCGGCCAGCGCAGGCGCAGTTGCGAAGGGCATGGCTGGCGCACCCTTCCCGACAGCGTCGATGCCATAGTCCAGCTGCAGGTTCTCGATGCCGTCGACCAATGGCGTCGTGACCCAGCTCGACGCGCCGCCCGCTACCGCGATTTCCAGGCGTTTTAACGTCGGCACCGGCTTGCCGCCGTCCGCCGCCGCGGTACAGGTAGTGGCGCCGGCGGCCAGGACGTTGCACGGACTGATGAAATAGATATGCTCGATGTAACGGCGCAGCGCGGCCGGCGTAACGCCGTCGTTCTGCACCAGGGTGTATACGGAGGGGGTTGCCGGCGTGGGGTCCGGACCGACAGCCGTCACCGGCGTACCGGTGGGGGTAGTCTGCACATACACCTGGCCCGCTACGGCAGTGGCAGGCGTTGGGAGGGTGTCGGTCGTTTCAAGACGGCGCACCACCAGGATATCCGTCCCCGCCAGGTGATTTGCGTTCGGCAGGCAAGCCGACAGCGGTGCCGGTACGGTGGCTGGAGCATCGTAGCCTTGCATGGGCAAGGCCAGGGAAGCGGCAACGCTGGTCTTGTCGATTGCACACGGATCCGGCAAGGCAGACAGGGCCGTAAACGCGCCGCCATACTGACCATAGTAGCCGGCATGCTGGATATCGTCTTCCAGCAGCGTGAATGCATAGCGACCGTTCTCGATCTGCCGGGCCGACTTGTCGAGCTCGGTACGGGTGCTGCTCTGCTGGCTGATCAGCGCCGCGACACCTGCCATCAGGAACAGGCCGATCGTGATCGAGATCATCAGTTCGACCAGCGAAAAGCCCGCCTGACGGGAGCGCAAACGCACGGAGGCGGTTGACTTTGCCATGTATTGAGCCTCAGTTCAGGTTGGCAATCTGCAGTGTTGCGCTAACTACCCGCCGCCGCGCCTCGTCACCGTACAGCCCCTTGCCGCAGCCAAGGCCCGCGCCCGGCGCCACCGTCTTCCCCACGCCCAGCCAGGCCACGCTCACCAGATAGACGCCGCTGACACTGTCATAGCTGACGCAGCCGCGCGCGCCGATCATGGCGCCGACGTTGCCGCTGGCGTTGGTTTCAGCCGCGCCGGCGAGCAGACTGCTCCAGGCCGCAAGATCCCCGTTGGCCATGGTGTAGGCCTGGACAGTGCCAAGGGAGCACGCCGGCGCTGCGGCGGCGCCCGTTCCCAGATAGGGCAGCCCGTTGACCGGATCGGCGGTGAAGGCATAACAGCCGGCGACCGACCGATTGGCATTGATGCGGCCGATCATGTCCTGCAGCAGAATCAGCGCCTGGGTGCGCTGGTACGACTCGGCCTCCGCGCGCTGGCCGGTCAACATCAGGCCAACAAGACCCAGCAGTCCGAGTAGCAGGATGATCAGCGTAACGAGTACCTCGATCAGGCTGAATCCCGATTGGCGGCTGATTGGCGATGGGCTCCGCATCAGCAACTCCCGGCCTGGCTGCTTGGCAGCCCGCTCAGATCGACATTGATGCAGCGCTGCGGTGCGGTGGAGCTGGCCGCGCTGATACCAAAAGGACTGATGGTGGCAGTGAGGCGGCCGTTTCCGTTGTAGACGAGCCCGCCCGCCGGGCCTGTCATGGTCAGCCCTTGCAACGCCTCGTGCTGGCTGAGGGTGGTGGTGCCGCTTGTGACCGTCCAGCCGTTCTGCCAGCCGCCCGACGCCGGAGCGACGGTAACACCGCTATCGCGCTTGATCGCCTCGCTGCGGGCATAGATCAGCGCGGCGACAATATCGTAGCCAGCTGCCCGGATCCGCTGCCCTGATATGAAATCTCGAAAGTAGGGAGTGGCGATGGCCATCAGGATGGCAGCAATCGTCACCGTGGCAATCAGCTCGATCAAGGTGAACCCCCGCTGCAGGTGTCCTCGAGCGTGCCGCGCTTCTGCAAGGCTGGGCAACATGGTTACGTCCATGATTCACTCTCACCAGCAACCAGCCACGGTGCCGCTGCCGCTGATCCCCTTGGTGCCCGTCTGGTCGACGGTGAGATTCATGCATTGGGCATCGTTGGTGGCCTGCGCGCCGATCGGCGTGGCGGTCACGAGGTAGGTCGGCGGGGCGACGGCGTTGCTTGCCGCCACGGTGACGTTGTAGTTCTTTGCCACTTCCGCTGGAATGGTGGCATAGCCGAGCGCCGTCATGGTTGTGGCGTATTGACGTGCGTCGAGGTTGTACTGCTCTTGCTGGTTGGCCACGCCAAGAATGAAACTCTGGGCGGCAGAACGGTTACTACGGATCACATATTGCGTGTAGGAGGGATAGGCAATGGTCGCGAGGATGCCGATGATAGCCACCGTGATCATCAACTCGATCAGCGTGAAGCCAAGCTGGGCGCTTGCCGTGCGCAAGGCCGCTACGCTGCTCGGCTCACCAATGCGAAAGAGGAGGCGCGCGCGCGCCAATGCGCCTGCCGCCGATCGGCATGAAGACTGACCCATGATTGACCCCACTGCTTTTATTTTTTGGCTTCCAATCCTTCCGGCTTATTTTAATGCGTGCTGCCGGACAGACGGACGCTAAATTTAACAACTTTCTCCGCGCCACCGCCACTCATTCGTAAAGGCCGGCAGAATATTTTTCCAGCACGTCGCGAATTTCAGACAGCGACTTCCCCGATAGCCTTCGATTCGATCCGTGCATGCATAACATCCTTGCCATCTTGCTGGAAATCGAGTGTGTCAGACAGTGCGCTGTTCTCGAATGCCGGTTCAACACCGGTGCAGCAGCAGATGGCGGAACCTGTAGCAGCCTTTCAACGTATGGGATCTGGCGCGTCGAGCACGGGTGCGCAATGCGCTGGCCGACGGCGCGTGGCGAATCGTGCACGCCGGAGACCGCAGCAAATCGGAGGCTGCGGTCAGGTCTTCCCGCGAGAGGTCAATGAGACACCAGCGGCCACCAGCGGCGCATGGTCAGTCGAAGCTTTTCAAAGCGCGCTTCTCTCCACATAAATTCAAATAAAGTAGTGAAAAAATCACTTCACCCATCGCCTCGGTATTGGACGCATACGGTTATCCGGCTTCCAGATAAAAATAGCGGAGGCGGATTCTGAGTTATCATTAAATCACAATAGGCTACAAGCCTGAAGCGCAAGATCCTGCACGGATAAAACGAATAACCCTATTGAGCACGGCAGTCCGGATTTGCAGAAGGGCGTGCGCGTGCCGCGGCCGCCAGGCTCTCCAACCACTTACGTTCTCGCCCGGCTTCGCGACGCCCACACAACACCCACGCTGGATTTGAAAGATAACCCGCCCTATCCTTTCTTCAGAACTTCGCCATCGGCCCCAAGCAACCAGCCACCATCCAGCCAGCCCCCTCGACAGGAGACAATCAAGATGCAAACCCCGTTATCGCGGCGAGCCCTCCCGATACTCGCTGGCCTCGCCCTGGCCGGCGCAATGACCCTGGCCCATGCCGCACCGCTCTCATTCACCGTGCCGCTCACCGGCGCGCAAGAGGTGCCCGCCATGCAGACCCAGGGCAGCGGCTCAGCCGACCTCACCTACGATCCCGCCACACGCGTCGTCACCTGGACCGTCACCTACACGGGCCTGTCCAGCGAGGCCACCATGGCGCACTTCCACGGGCCGGCCGCAGCCGGCAAGAACGCAGACGTGAAAATCTGGGTTTCCGGGAAGGGGGCTCCGGCGACCAGCCCGATCAAGGGCCAGACCACGCTGTCCGCAGCCGACGCGAAGGCGTTCCTTGCGGGTGATATGTATATCAACGTGCACACCAAGGATCATCCAGCCGGCGAGATCCGCGGCCAGGTGGTACCGCCCAAGGCGAACTGACGCCGCAACTCAGAGATACGTTGCCAGAAGCGCCGCTGCGGCGGCGCTGACCGCGAGCAGAAACAGCGCCAGCGCCGCAGGCGCCAGCCGCGGCGCTGCAACGCTCGCCGGCAGGCGTTTGCGGCCGGTCAGCATGGGCAGCAGCAGATTGTGCCCCTTGGCCACGGCGTATAGCGCGATGGCCAGCAGGTGCAGCGCCACTGCCGCCAGCAGTACATCCCACAGGATCGAGTGCAGTGCCGAGATGGCGTTGGCTATCGCGGCGGGTACCCATTGGGTCAGGGGTCCTTCGTCCGCGATGTCGTTGTTGAGGTAAAGCCCGCTCAGCGTTTCGCCCAGCATCAGGGCGATCAGCAGCATCACCATCCACCCTCCCGCCGGGTTGTGGCCGGCCTGCAGGTCGGCCTCGCGGCGCAAGACGTGCCGCAGATGGCGGATCGCAGCGGCGGGCGATGCCATGAAGTTGCGAAACCGTGCGGTCTCGCTGCCGAAGCAGCCCCAGAGCAGGCGGAACAGCACCAGCGCGAGCAGCGTTTCGCCGATCCGGACATGCCAGTCCATCCAGTTCAGCCGCCAGGTCGCGTAGGCCCCCGCCACCAGCACCACCGCGAGCCAGTGGAACAGCCGTGTCGGCACGTCCCAGACCAGCACGGGGCGGCGATCCGCTTGCTCCAGTGGTGAGATCGGTTCGCCGGCTTTCATATGTCACCCCTCGTGCACCTGGGACAGCCTCCTCGCTTCCATGTTTTTTAAGCCAGTCAAAAGCATTTGTAAATTGCAATTATTTCGCCTTCGTATAGCATCGCTTTTCTTTTTTCTTCATTACGACGCGCGCCATGGCATCGGCGCCCACCGCCCAGCATCCCAACGGATAACCGCCATGATGAAGCAAATGCTGATTGCCGCCATGCTTGCTGCCAGTGCAGCCGGCGCGGCTCAGGGCGAGGAACATGCGCCCGGCCACTCGACCCATTGGACCTACAGCGGGAAAACGGGCGCTCCGCACTGGGGCGACCTTCAGCCGGACTACGCCACGTGCAAGCTCGGCCGTGAACAGTCGCCGATCAATATCCGCGGCGCAGTGAAGGCCGACCTGCCGCCCATCGGCTTCCAGTATGTCGACAGGCCTGCTGACGTGGTCAATACCGGGCATACGGTGCAGGTAAACGTGCCCGACGGCGGAGCCATCAGCCTGGCCACTGGCCAGTACGCGTTCGTCCAGCTTCATTTCCATACGCCAAGCGAGGAACGAATCAATGGAAAAGCCTATCCGCTGGTGGCACACCTGGTCCACAGGAACGCGGCGGGCAAACTCGCCGCCATCGCCGTGCTGTTCAAGGAGGGCAAGGCCAATCCTGTGCTGAAGCGCGTTTTCCCGGCCATGCCTGCCGGTGTGAATGCGCCCAAGCCTTTGCCGGGCGGGCTGAACGTGGCCGACCTGCTGCCGGCGGACCGCGGCTACTACGCCTTCGTCGGTTCCCTGACCACGCCACCTTGCAGCGAGGACGTGCAATGGCGGGTGCTCAAGCAGCCCGTGGAACTGTCGCGCGCGCAGTTGGCCGCATTCAAGCGGCTATACCCCATGAACGCACGGCCGTTGCAACCGCTGAACGCACGCACTATCCAGGCGAGCCGCTGATGCCTGTGGCCAGTTAGCCGCCTCGCCTATCCGCCCACGCGCCGCAAGGCCGCCCCCACCTCCCCGTAAAATTCCCTCAACGCCACCACCTCCAGATCCGGCGGCAGCAGCGCGGGCCAGAGCAGCCCGACCATATCCCTGGCGGTCCGCTCGATATCCACCGGCCGTTGCCGGGCAATCGCGTCCCAGAGAATATGTTCCATCGGCCCGAGAATCGCCGAACGCAGCAGGCTCAGCGGCAGATCCGTGCGGATCTCCCCGTTCTCCCGCGCCCGGGCCAGCAGGTCCATCAGCGGCGCCGTGTACCGCCGTTGCAGCGGCACGAACACGTCCCCCAGCCCCGGCCCCTTGGCCCGCCCTTCGGACAGCACCAGCGCGCACAGGCCGGTGCCCTGGATCAGGAACAGCCGCAGGTGGGTGCGGACGAAGAATTCAAGCTGGACCTTGGTGCTCTGATCCCGCGGCAGCCCCTCCTCCACCACGCCGATGATCTCGTCATACCAGTCTTCGATCACCCGCGCGCATAGCTCGCGCTTGCCGTGGAAGTAGGTAAAGACGGTGGCTTCGGAGATACCCAGGCGCTGGGCGATCTCGGTGGTGGTGGTGCGCTCGTAGCCCATCTCGGCGAAGACTTCGCGGCTGACGCGCAGGATGTCGCGGATGCGCTGCTCCGCCTTGGCGCCCGCGGGTACGCGGCGCCGAACCATGGTGTCGTCCATCGACGTGTTACCTCGTTTGCCGGAAGCCGGTCATTGTAGTGCAGCGCAGCATGGGAAATGGCGCCGGCTTGCCCGCCGGCGGGCTACGGCCGGGCGGCAGCGGCGCCGCTTCGCACCTGTCATGGCATTGTAATTGATCTTTACTCAACTCAAGGTTGCATTTTTTTGGCTTAGCGTGTACTTTTCCAGTCAGCGGGCTTGCCGCATCACAACAAATACCCGGGATGCGAGCCAACAACATGCGTACCCCCACAATTTGAGTAACACTCAATAAACTCAAGAAACCGGGGAAACAGACAGCATTGCGACATCGCTTTGGAGACGAGTATGACGACGCAGGGTGCGGCTAGCCCAACGACATTGCCCATTGGCGGGCTGTCCCATGTACGGGGTGAGACAGATATCCCCCTGTCCGAACTGACGGTGCCGGCCTTGCTGGCCGAAACCGTGTCGCGCTTCCCCGACCGCGAGGCGGTGGTATTCCGGGAACAAGGCATCCGCTGGAGCTGGCGCGAGTTCGCGCATACGGTGGATGCCATGGCCGGCGGCTTGCGCTCGCTGGGCCTGGAACGCGGGGACCGCATCGGTATCTGGTCGCCCAACCGCGTGGAATGGCTGGTGACGCAGTTCGCCACCGCCCGTCTTGGCCTGGTGCTGGTGAATATCAACCCGGCCTACCGCCTGTCCGAACTCGAATACGCCCTGAACAAGGTGGGCTGCAAGGCCATCGTGGCGGCAGAGTCGTTCAAGACTTCGCGCTACCTGGACATGCTGCAGACGCTGGCGCCGGAGCTGCAGGCCTGCGAGCCGGGCGCGCTGCAGGCGGCCCGCCTGCCGGCGCTGCGCTGGGTGATCCGCATGGGCGGCGAGCGTACCCCCGGCATGCTCAACTACGATGCCCTGCTGGCGGCCGGCACGCATACCAACGTCGCCGAACTCGATGCCATCAGCGCACAACTCGATCGCTGCGACCCGATCAACATCCAGTTCACCAGCGGCACCACCGGCGCGCCCAAGGGCGCCACGCTGACGCACCGCAACATCGTCAACAACGGGCGATTCATCGCCATGGCGATGCGCTTCTCCGAGCAGGACAAGCTTTGTATCCCGGTGCCGTTCTATCACTGCTTCGGCATGGTGCTGGCGGTGCTGGCCAGCGTCTCCACCGGCGCGTGCATGGTGTTCCCGGGCGAGGCGTTCGATCCGGTGGCGACCATGGCGGCGGTGAGCGAGGAGCGTTGCACGGCGCTGCACGGCGTGCCGACGATGTTCATCGCCCAGCTGGACCACCCGGATTTCTCCAAGTACGACTTCTCCACGCTGCGCACCGGCATCATGGCGGGCTCGCCCTGCCCCATCGAGACCATGAAGCGCGTAGTGGCGCATATGCATATGGCCGAGGTGACCATCGCCTACGGCATGACCGAGACCAGCCCGGTGTCCTTCCAGAGTTCCACCACCGATCCGCTCGACAAGCGCGTGACCACAGTCGGCCGCATCCAGCCGCATCTTGAAGTCAAGATCGTGGACGGCGGCGGCGAGATCGTGCCGGTTGGCGAGAAGGGCGAACTGTGCACGCGCGGCTATTCGGTGATGCAGGGTTACTGGGACGACGAGCCCCGCACCCGCGAGGCCATCCGCGACGGCTGGATGCATACCGGCGACCTGGCCACCATCGACGAAGAGGGCTATTGCAATATCGTCGGCCGCGTCAAGGACATGCTGATCCGCGGCGGCGAGAACGTGTACCCGCGCGAGATCGAGGAATTCCTGTTCCGCCATCCCAAGGTGCAGGCGGTGCAGGTGTTCGGCGTGCCTGATCACAAATATGGCGAGGAAGTGTGCGCCTGGATCGTGCTCAAGCCGGGCGAAACGGCTACCGAGGACGATATCCGCGCCTTCTGCCGCGACCAGATCGCGCACTACAAGATTCCGCGCTATATCCGCTTTGTGGACGAGATGCCCATGACCATTACCGGCAAGGTGCAGAAGTTCGTGATGCGCGATCGCATGACGCAGGAACTCGGACTCGACGTAGACAAGACGGCCTGATCCTGCCACGGCCAAGGGGCGCCCCCACCCCCATTCCTCCCAGATTCAGAATTCAGAATATCAAGAGCACTCAAACCATGAACGAACTCCCCGGCCTCAATTTCCGTCTCGGCGAAGACATCGACATGCTGCGCGAGACCGTGCGCAACTGGGCCCAGGCCGAACTGGCCCCGCGTGCGGCCGAGATCGACCGCACCGACCAGTTCCCGATGGACGCCTGGAAGAAGATGGGCGATCTCGGCGTGCTGGGCATCACGGTCGCCGAGGAGTACGGCGGCGCCAATATGGGCTACCTCGCCCATATGATCGCCATGGAGGAAATCAGCCGCGCCTCCGCCTCGGTCGGCCTGTCCTACGGCGCGCACTCCAACCTGTGCGTCAACCAGATCCACCGCAACGGCACCGCCGCGCAGAAAGCCAGATACCTGCCCAAGCTGGTCTCCGGCGACTGGATCGGCGCACTGGCGATGAGCGAGCCGAATGCCGGCTCCG
>NZ_JARJLM010000285.1 GCF_029335485.1 Cupriavidus basilensis | reverse complement strand
AGCAGGGCCGGCTGGGCCAGCGGCTGCGCGGCCTCGGCCAGCGCCGCCAGCGCGTCCTGCCACTCGCCATGCCCGGGGCCGGCACCGGCCACCCGTTCGAGAGCAGCCGCGGCCTGCTGCAGGTTGCGCGTGTCGATGGGGTCGAGCCAGCCGTAGTAGCGCATGCGGTAATCGGCGTGTGCCGCCGCATGCGCCGCATCGATGCGGAAAGCTTGCAGGCACTCGCGGATGGCGGAGCGCAGCACCAGCAGGGCCGCGCTCTCAGGCTGGTCGCCAGACGGTGCCCGGTTGACCGTGACCAGCAGATAGACGGCGTCGTTCAGCAGGGCCTGGGGCACCCGCACCTGCCCTTGCAGGTACTGGCGCAGCAGCAGGTGGGCGCGGGCGGCCAGCCGCTTGGCCAGCAGGTCCGACTGCAGCAGGCCATGCGCCAGCGCGCCAAACACCAGCGCCAGCACATGCCACACGCCGCGATCCGGGTGGTCGGTGGCGCGGCGCAGTTCCTGTTCGCTGGCGCGGACGTCTTCCAGCGCGGATTCCAGCGGCAGATAGGCCTCGTGCAGCAGGCTCGGCTCGTGGCACGGCACCGGCAGGCGCAGCGCCTTGAGCAAGGCGGCTTCGAAGCGCTGGCGCGCGCGCGTGACGGTCGGGGCCATGCGCATCGGCAGCAGGATGCCGGGCAGCATCTGCAGTTCGTCGACCCACAGGTCGGCGGGGTGCATGCGGTCCTCGCCCAGCCGCCCCAGCACGTCGGCATAGGAGCAAAAGAGGCGGACCGGGTCTTCCTCGTCGCCGGCCATCAGGTCGTCGACATACTCGGCCAGCGCCTGCACGCCCGCGCGGAAGGCGGCCAGGGTCCCGGCGTCGGCTGCCACCGCGCCGGCGTCGATGCCTTCCAGCAGGCGGCGCAGCGCCTGGCAATACGGATCGATGCCGCGCAGGCCGACGATATGCACGGCGCCGGCGGCCTGGTGCAGATGCTGGCCCGCCAGGCGCAGCGAGGTGGTATCGCGCGCGCCCAGCGCTTCGGGTGCCTGCTGCACTTCATCGACGTAGTGGCCCAGTTCGGCCGCGGCATCGTCCAGCGCGGCACGCAGGCTCGGCGCCAGCCAGGCCAGCACGGAAAGATCGCGCGCCACCGGGGCGGCGCCCTTCCCGGCCGGCGCGGCGGATGGCGCCGCGGGCAGGCCGGGCGCCGGTGGATCCTGGGTGGCCGGGTCCGAGCCGGCATCCTCGCGCGAGACGGGGAAATTCAATGACATGACTGCTTCCAATGCGTCCAATGCGGTGGCGCCGGTCCGTGGCCCGCATCCGCGCGGGCTCGCGTAGCACGCCAGGGCTGCCCCGTAACGTAACCCCTCAGGCGATCTTGAAGCGCAGCACGGAGTTGCGCAGCTCTTCGGTCAGCAGCGTCAGCTGGCGCACCGAGAGCGCGGTCTGGCGCGTGCCGGACGAAGTTTGTTCCGTGACCTGCAGGATCCCTTCGATATTGCGCGCCACCGCGGTAGCCAGTCCTGCCTCATGCGAGGTGGTCTGCGAAATCTGTTCGATCAGTTCGGCCAGCTGGCGCGACACGCGGCCGATCTCCACCAGCGCGGCGCCGGCATTATCGGACAGCTTGGCGCCTTCCACCACGCCCTGCGTGCTGCGCTCCATGGCGTGCACCGCGTCCTGGGTATCGGTCTGGATGGTGCGGATCAGCGCGCCGATCTGCTTGGTTGCCTCGCCGGAGCGCTCGGCCAGGCGCTGCACTTCTTCCGCCACCACCGAAAAGCCGCGCCCGGCCTCGCCGGCCGACGCGGCCTGGATGGCGGCGTTCAGCGCCAGCACGTTGGTCTGCTCAGTGATGTCGGAAATCAGCTCGACGATCTCACCGATCTCCTGCGACGACTCGCCCAGGCGCTTGATACGCTTGGCGGTGTCCTGGATCTGCTCGCGGATGTCGTTCATGCCGACGATGGCGTTCTGCACCGCGTGCTGGCCCTGCTCGGCCGCGGCCAGCGAGGCGCGCGCCACGTTGGCGGATTCCGCCGCGCCGCGCGATACCTGCGTGATGCGGTCGGCCATTTCCACCACCGATTCGCCGGTCTGGCGGATCTGGCGCGATTGTTCCTCGGACGCCGCGACCAGTTCGGTCGAGGTGTCCTGCACCTGGCTGGATGCCTGCGTCACCTCGCCGGCGGTCTGCTGCACCCGGCCCACCAGTTCGCGCAGTTCTTCCACGGTGTAGTTCACCGAGTCGGCAATGGCGCCGGTAATGTCCTCGGTCACGGTGGCCTGCCTGGTCAGGTCGCCGTCGGCGATGTCCTGCAGTTCGTTCATCAACTGCAGAATGGCCTTCTGGGTGGCGTCGTTGTTGCGCTTTTCATCCAGGCGGCGGGCTTCGGCCTCGCGTTCGCGGGCCTCGGCTTCGAGCGCCCGGGCGCGCGAGTCGCGCAGGTAGAGCGCTGCCAGCCCGCCCAGGAAGACCAGCGTGAGCACGGCCGAGACGATGGTGGCGCCGAGCGTCAGCGGCCGCACGCGCGCGCCTTCGGCATAGGCGGCCTGCAGCGCGGACAGCTCGCCGCGCAACGCCTCATTGTCGTTGAAGATCTGCTGCTGGGCACGCTTGGCGGCGATCAGGCCCGGCAGGTTCTGCAGGATGGTCTGGGTGGTCTTCTGCACCGCGTCGAAACGCTGCGACAGTTGCTCCAGGTAGCTGCGGGTCTCCGCATCACCGGCTGCCGACAGCCGCAGCGCCTCGCTGCCGTTTAACAGGCCATCCAGGGTTTCGTGGAAGGTGTTGGTGTCCTTGCCCAGCAGGAACGCGGTTTCCGGGTTGACGCCTTCGCCGGCCAGGAACTCGTTGAGGTTCTTGCCCAGGCGCTGCGTCAACATCACCAACTGCGCCGAGGCGGCCACCTCGCGGGCGTTGGCGCCGCTCTGCAGCTTGATGGCCGCCACCTGCTCGGCGCTTTCCAGCAGCTCGGGGTTGGAGGCGTTGAAGATCTGCAGGGTCTGGCCGATGGTGGTCAGGGTGGGCTGCTGGGCCAGTACGTCGCCGGCGCTCTTTTCGGTGCGCTGCCAGGACTCCATGGCTTTCTCCAGCAGCGGCGCGGCGCTGGCGCCGGTGGCACGCACCTGCTTCTCGGCGCTGCCGTTTTGCAGGGCCTGCAAGTCGCCGGCGAGTTCGCCCTTGGACTGGCGCAACTGCGTAAAGGCCTGCGCATTGCCCAGCAGCGCCACCGGCACCGCCTTGGCCAGGCGCTGGGAGTGCATCAGCATGTCGCCGGCGATCTCGATCTGCGCCGCGCCGTTGTTGGCTTCGCGGTTATCGAAATACACCGATGCCAGCAGGGCCGCCAGCGACACCACCACCCCCACGGTAAGGGCACGCTGCTGGCTGGCGAACGGAATGCGGGAAAGCCTGTCCGAGAGCCGCCGGGACGGAGTGCTTGCGGCAGCCGGCGCGTTGGCGTCCACCGCCGGTTCGGCGGCACCGGCCGTCTGCGCCTGGCGACCCAGGCTGAACATCTTGAAACCCATAGCACCCTCTTCCGTTATTTTTCGAGTTCGATTTGCCGCGCGCCTGCCCGCATGTGCCGACTTGTGTCCGCGCCTGTCCCGATAGGGAGGCTCAGGCGGCCTGCCTGCCCACTTGCAGGAACGCGGGCGACGCCAGCAGCCGGCGCACGTCGAGTACCTGCCAGTCGCGCCCGTCGCGATCGGCAAAACGGGCGCCCTCCCACTCCGGCGCGGGGTCCTGCCGGGCCGGCTCCGCGCCGGCCGGCACGGCCGGCAAGGCGAGGTCGCCCGCATGACGCAGGCCAATCACGCGCGTGGCAAGAATGCCGCAGGCACGCTCCACCTGGCGCGACAGCACCACGATCTTGCTGCCCGGCTGCAGCGGGGTGGCGCCCTCGCCGCAGAACAGGCCGAAATCGATCACGCCAAGCAGGCTGCCGCGCGCGTTCACCAATCCCGTGTACCAGTGCTGGGTCAGGGGCACGCGGCTGGGCTGACGCATCTCCAGCACCTCGCCGGTCTCCGGCAACGGCAACAGCCAGTGCCGCTGGCCCACCAGCAGGCCCAGGTAGCTGTCCACCGCCGGCAGGTTGCGCGCCTCGCGCAAGCGGCGTGCCAGCATGGCCTGGTAGTCCTGCAACCGGGTCTGTCGGGCGCGAAGGTCCTGGCGCGGCGCGGTCATGGTCGGGTCCGTTGAGAAGGAAGGAGACAGTCGGTTGGCGGCCTGGCCCGGCTCAGTGGGCCAGCGCCGCGATCTTGTTCAGCAGTTCGTCGCCATCGACCGGCTTGACGATGTAGTCGGCCGCGCCCTGGCGCATGCCCCAGATGCGGTCGGTGTCCAGGCCCTTGCTGGTGCACATGATGACGGGGATATCCTTGAAACGGTCGTCGCGCTTGATCGCGCGGGTGGCCTGGTAGCCGTTCTGGCCCGGCATCACCACGTCCATCAGGATCAGGTCGAAGGCTTCCTTCTCGAGACGGGTGAAGGCCTGCTCGCTATTGCCGGCCACCGAAACCTTGAAGCCCTTCTTGCCAAGCAGGTCGGACATGAACAGCGCTTCGGTCGGAGAGTCATCGACGATAAGGATTTTGCTGATAGTCATAGTGGTGGGTATTCCTTGATTTGCGCTCAAGCCGGCAAGGGGCCGCCCGAGGCGGCGGCACGTGGCAGGCAGGCATCGACTGCCTGCAACAGCGACTCGCGGGTAAACGGCTTGGCTAGATGGTCTTGCGCGCCGACCAGGCGGCCGCGCGAGCGGTCGAACACGCCGTCGCGGGAGGACAGCATGATGACCGGGATGGCATGGAAGCGAGGGCTTTTCTTGATCAGGGCGCAGGTCTGGTAGCCGTCCAGGCGCGGCATCAGGATGTCGCAGAACACCAGGTCCGGATGCATGTCGCCGACCTTGGCAAGTGCCTCGAAGCCGTCTTCCGCCAGCATCACCTGGCAACCGGCCTGCGACAGGAAGATCTCCGCGGTGCGGCGGATCGTGCTGGAATCGTCGATCACGAGCACCTTGCGGCGCGCAGGCATGGGAGCGCCGCCGGCGGCTGAGCCAGTTGCGACCGCGCCGCTGACCTCGGCGTTGACCCGAATGCTTTCTTGTAGTTGAGCGACCCGCATCTCGTTCCCGCGACCGGCGTGCTTCCCTGGGAAAGTGCCGGCATTCACTTGAGAACTTCCGCTCGCCGCAGACTCGCTGCGCCGACGGACCCCGAAACAAAACGATCTGATTTCCCGAAAACACGCCGGCGCGGTGGCCCCGGCACGGCAAACGGCGGCGCGTGGTGCCCGCGCCTGCCGTCATCCCCCCCAAAGGGTGGACTTTCAAATTTGAAACAGAGTGTGACAAGTCGCCGTGGGGCCGTCAATCCGGAATCTCGGGCAGCCCCGGGCGATCTGTCGCATTGACGCGACGCGGCGCGGCGGGCTGACCGGCCCGAGCGGCGTCCGTCATCGCCGCGTCACGCCTGCCTGGCTCGAAACCCGGCGGCTGCGGCTCCAGGCGGCAACGCGATACTGCGCGTGACGCCCGTCATGGCTTCAGAGCGCCACCATCTCGAAATCTTCCTTGCGCGCGCCACATTCCGGGCAGGTCCAGTTGATGGGCACGTCTTCCCATTTGGTGCCGGGGGCAATGCCGTCTTCGGGCGCACCGGCGGCTTCGTCGTAAATCCACCCGCAGATCAGGCACATCCAGGTCTTGTATTCCATAACGGTACAGTCACTCTCCATTAAAATTCAGGGCCAGATGGTACCGAATCGGCGCCGCCGGCGCCAGCCGGGTAAGCACGATTCGGGCCAAATACGCCGTGTTCACGCACGTTACCGCGCAAATGCCTCGCATTGCAGCTGTTTTGCCGGCATTTTGCACCTAACTTGCTGCTTGATAGAACGCGTTTCTCCCGCTTTTGATTTCACGCAAAGCCATGTCTCGTAACCAGCAGCTCTTCGACCGCGCACAGCAAACCATTCCGGGCGGCGTCAATTCCCCCGTGCGCGCCTTCCGCTCGGTGGGCGGCACGCCCCGCTTCATCACGCGCGCCGAAGGCGCCTATATGTGGGATGCCGATGGCCAGCGCTACATCGACTATATCGGCTCATGGGGCCCGATGATCGTCGGCCACGCCCACCCCGACGTGGTGCGCGCGGTGCAAGAGACCTCGGCCCACAGCTTCTCCTTCGGTGCGCCGACCGAAGCCGAGATCGAGATGGCCGAGGAAATCTGCAAGCTGGTGCCGTCGATCGAGCAAGTGCGGCTGGTCTCCTCCGGCACCGAGGCCACCATGAGCGCGCTGCGCCTGGCGCGCGGCTTTACCAGGCGCGACCTGATCGTGAAGTTCGAGGGCTGCTACCACGGCCATGCCGACAGCCTGCTGGTCAAGGCAGGGTCCGGCCTGCTGACCTTCGCCGACACCACCAAGAACGCGCCCTCCTCGGCCGGCGTGCCCGCCGACGTGACGAAGCACACCATGGTGCTGGAGTACAACAACGTCGAACAGCTGGAGCAGGCCTTTATCAAGCACGCCGACGAGATCGCCGCGGTGATCGTGGAGCCGGTGGCCGGCAATATGAACCTGGTGCGCGCCAGCGATGCCTTCCTGCAGGCCATGCGCTCGCTGTGCACAAAGTACGGCGCGGTGCTGATCTTCGACGAGGTGATGACCGGCTTCCGCGTGGCGCTCGGCGGCGCGCAGGCGCACTACGGCATCACCCCGGACATGACATGCCTGGGCAAGGTGATCGGCGGCGGCATGCCGGCCGCGGCCTTTGGCGGCCGGCGCGACATCATGGCCTGCCTGGCGCCGCTGGGCGGCGTGTACCAGGCCGGCACGCTGTCGGGCAACCCGCTGGCGGTGGCGGCCGGGCTGACCACCCTCAAGCTGATCCAGGCGCCGGGCTTCCACGACCGCCTCGCCGCGCAGACCCGCAAGCTGGCCGACGGCCTCGCCGCGGTGGCGCGCGAAGCCGGCGTGCCGTTCGCGGCGGACGCCATCGGCGGCATGTTCGGCCTGTATTTCCGCGACGGCGTGCCGGCCAGCTTCGCCGAAGTCACGCAAAGCGATACGGCGCGCTTCAACCGCTTCTTCCACGCCATGCTGGACGCCGGCGTGTACCTGGCGCCGTCCGCCTACGAGGCGGGTTTCGTCTCGGCCCAGCACGACGACGCCATCCTGGCCACCACCATCGACGCCGCCCGCAAGGCGTTCGCGGCCAACTGAGGGCCGGCCGCGAACGCCCCTCCCGGGGCGGATCGCGGCCCTAGCCGAGCAGGCCCGGCGCAGCCGCCTCGATCTGCTCGCAAGCCTGCGCCAGCGCAGCCTCCAGGGCCTCGCTGGCGGGCGTCATGGGTGCGCGCAGCTCGTTGCGCAGCCATCCCTGGCGCGCCAGCATCGCCTTGAGCGGTCCCGGGTTGGGCTCGGAGAAAAACTGCCGGATCATCGGCATCAGCGTGTGGAAGATGCGCCGCGCCAGTTCCAGCCGCTGCTGTGCCACCGCCCGCGCGAGGGCCACGAACAGTTCCGGATACAGGTGGGCCGAGGCGATGATGGCGCCCGCGCCACCCAGGCACAGCGTGCCCAGCAACTGGTGGTCCTCGCCCGCCAGCACGGCCAGGCGTCCGTCGGCAATCGCGGCCTGCGTGCCGTGGTAATCCCCGCCGCAATCCTTGATGGCGCGGATATTCGGATGCGCCGCCAGCGCAAGCATGGTTTCGGGCTCGATCTTCACACCGGTGCGGTAGGGAATGTCGTACAGGACCAGCGGCGCGGCCGCGCTGTCGGCCAGGCCGCGGAAGTAGTCCAGCAGGCCCGCCTGCGAAGGCCGCACATAGTACGGCGCCGGAGCCAGCAGCCCCGCCAGCGGCCTGTCGGCGAGGCGGCGCACGCGCGCCTGCACCTGCCTGACGTTGCTGCCCGACACGCCCATCATCACCGGTAGCACGCCGGCGCCGGCCAGCACGGCATCGAGCACGGCCAGTTGCTCATCCTCGTCGAGGGCGGCCGCCTCGCCGGTGCTGCCGCACACCACGAAGCCGGCGATGCCGCTGCCGGCATAGCGGGCCACCAGGCGGGCCAACGCGGCATGATCGACGGCGCCGCCGGCAAAAGGCGTGACCAGCGGCAGCCAGATTCCCGAGAAGACTGGTTGAGATTGCTGAGATTGCTGAGATTGTTGCTCTTGCTGCATCGAAACACTCCTGATACGACCGGTCAGGAAAACCGTGCAGAAGTGCGCCGGGTGGCAGCCAGGCCCGCGCAGGGCAATGGGAGAGTATGAACCGCCTCGCCCCTGTTCGCAGGTGCCGTTCCGTCGCTCATCTGACGGAACAGCGCCCCGGTCAGACGAGCGGCTGTTTTTTGGCTTTGGCGCGCGCCGGCACCTGCCGCTGCGAGGCAGCGGAGTTCGGTACGGAAATGGCGGGCAAGCGGCGCATGGAAGAATTGGATTTGACCGTGATCCGGCACGGTGACCGCCAGAGGGGCGATCCGCGGCAATCACGGTAAAGGTGCAATCTACCGGGCCGGGCATGCCGCCGTCAAGCCACCCATGGTCATTTTGATTGCACCGCCTGGCCCTGCGCTACACTGAGGTCTCTTGGATTTCCGGAGTCTTTCGATGCGCGCATTCCTTTCCCTGTCCTCGCCGCGGTCCGCGCGGTCCGTCTTGCGCTGGCTCTTGCTGGCCTTGTGCGCCAGCCTGCTGTCGGCCTGCGGATACAACGACTTCCAGGCCAAGGACGAGGCCGTCAAGGCGGCCTGGGGCGAGGTGATCAACCAGTACCAGCGCCGCGCCGACCTGATTCCCAACCTGGTCAATACCGTCAAGGGCTATGCCACGCATGAGCGCGAGACGCTGGAAGCCGTGACCCGCGCGCGCGCCGCGGCCACCAGCATCCAGGTCACGCCCGAAACCCTCAACGACCCGGAAGCCTTCAAGCGCTTCCAGCAAGCCCAGGGCGAGCTGAGCAGCGCGCTGTCGCGCCTGCTGGCGGTGTCGGAGAACTACCCGCAACTCAAGGCCGACGCCTCCTTCCGCGACCTGCAATCGCAGCTCGAAGGCACCGAGAACCGCATCACGGTGGCACGCCAGCGCTATATCGCCGCCGTGCGCGACTACAACATCCTGGCGCGCAGCTTCCCCACCAACCTGACGGCGATGATCTTCAAGTATCCGGTCAAGCCGTCGTTCACGGTGGAGAACGAGAAGGCCATTTCGGCGCCGCCGACGGTGAAGTTCTGACAGGCGGCAGGGATCCACGGATATGCGGCTAGCCATGCGCCTGCACAGGCGGCACCTCCCCGGACACAGCGGATGGCTGACCGCCGCGCTGGCGTTGTTGCTATGGCTGGGCGCACTGTTCGCGCCGCCGGCCATGGCTGCCGGCGACGGCTTCGTACCGGTGCCGCCGCTCACGCAACGGGTAACCGACCTCACCGGCACGCTCAGCGCCAGCCAGCGCAGTGCGCTGGAGAACGTGCTGGCCGAATACGAGCAGCAGCGCGGCAGCCAGATTTTCGTGCTGATGGTGCCCACCACCGAGCCCGAGCCGATCGATGCCTACAGCATCCGCGTGGCCGATGCCTGGCGCGCGGGCCGCAAGGGCATCGACGACGGCGTCATCCTGCTGATCGCCAAGGACAACCCCGCGGGCCTGCGCAAGATGCGCCTGGAAGTGGGCCGCGGCGTGCAGGGATCGCTGACCGACGCCATGTCCAAGCGCATCCTGCAGGACGTGATGGCGCCGCACTTCCGCCAGAACGACTTCTACGGCGGCATAGCCGCGGGGGTCTCGGCCATCCAGGCCACCATCGACAAGGAAGCCCTGCCCGGCCCGCAGGCCGGCGGCAAGGCCGCCCGCCAGGATTCGTGGACCGGCTGGCTGCCGGTGCTGTTCCCGCTCGCCATCATCCTGTTCTTCTTTATCTCCG
>NZ_JARJLM010000284.1 GCF_029335485.1 Cupriavidus basilensis | reverse complement strand
GGCGCAGCGGCGGCAGCAGGCCGCCTCCGGCGCTCGCGCCTCCCTTCGCTTCCTGATTCCCCTGCCGGCCACGCCGGCGGTGCACGCTCGCGGGCCTGATCGCGCTTGATCACGGCACGCCGGGCGCCTTTATCCTGCTTTGGAGTCAGGCATGTTTTCCCGTCGCACGTTTTACGTTGGCGCGCTGATCGCGTCGACGCTGTTTTCCGTGGGCCCGGCGCGCGCGCAGGCGCTGGCCTTGTCCACTGCCCAGGCACAGTCGCTGGGCGTACGTTTTGGCCCGGTAGCCGGCGCCGCCCAGCTCGAGATCGGCGCCAGCGGGCGCGTGGTGCTCAAGCCCGATGCGCAGTACCTGGTGGCGGCACCCTATGCCGGCATGGTCTCGCGGGTGCTGGTTTCGATCGGCCAGGCGGTGCGCGCCGGCCAGCCGCTGGCGAGCTTCGCCAGCCCGCAGCTGTTCGAGGCCGGGCGCGCGCTGGCCGAGGCGCGTTCGCAGGCCAACCTGGCGCGGCTGGCGCTGGCGCGGGACCGCGGCCTGCATGACGACGGCATCATTGCCGGCAGCCGCTGGCAGGCCACCCAGGCGCGCGCGGCGGAGGCAGCGGCCATGGTGCGCGCGCGCGAGGCGGAGATGGCCTCGGCGGGCATCGTGTTCGCCGGTTCGGGCGAGCCGCAGCTGGTTGCCGGCCGCTCGGGCCTGATCGCCGAGGTGAACGCCGTACCCGGCACGCGCGTGGATGGGGCGGCGCCGCTGTTCCGCATTGTCGATCCCAACGCGCTGGAACTGGACTTGCTGGTCGGCCGCGATGTGCCAGCCCCGACCGGCGGCGAGCGCGTGGAAGTGCGCCAGCGCGGCGCCACCGGCCAGGTGGCCGGCGTGGTACCGGCCAGCGATGGTACCGCCGCCGTGCGCGTGCGCGTGGCGCTGGACAAGCGCGGCAGCCTGCAGGCAGGCGAAAGCGTGAATGTGATCGTGCACTTGCGTGGCGGGCCGAATGCCGCTGGCGAGGGACGCGTGCGGATACCCGCCGCCGCGCTGACGTACTGGCGCGGCACGCCCGGCGTATTCGTGGCGACCCAGGCCGGCGCGCGCTACCAGACCGTGGTGGTCGAGGCCGTGGACGACGCCGCGGCGACCGTGCGTGGCGCGCTGCCGCCCGGTACGCGGGTGGCGGTTGCCGGCGTGGGCGCGCTCAAGGGCATGCTGGCGGGAGGCGAGTGATGCTGGCCGGCCTGATTGAATTCTCCCTGCGCCAGCGGGCGCTGGTGCTGATTGCCGCCTGCGTGCTGGCGGTGGCCGGGGCATGGGCTTACCTGAAACTGCCGATCGATGCGTTTCCGGATATTTCCCCCACCCAGGTCAAGGTCATCCTGAAGATCCCCGGCATGACGCCGGAGGAAGTCGAGCAACGCGTGTCCACCCCCATCGAGCAGGAACTGCTCGGCATTCCGCACAAGACCATCGTCCGTTCGGTATCGAAATACGGCATCAGCGACGTGACGGTCGACTTCGAGGAAGGCGTGGACAGCTACTGGGCCCGCCAGCAGGTATCGGAGCGGATCTCCGGCCTGATGCGCGATCTGCCGCCCAACGCCATCGGCGGGCTGGCGCCGATCACTACGCCGCTGGGCGAGATGTTCATGTTTACGGTGGAAGGCGATGCCTTCTCGCTGGCGGAGCGCCGCCGCGTGCTGGACTGGGTGATCCGCCCGGCCTTGCGCACGGTGCCCGGCGTGGCCGATGTCAATTCGCTGGGCGGCGAGGTGCGCAGCTATGAAGTGATCCCCGACCCGGCGCGCCTGCGCGCCCGTGCGGTCACGCTGGAACAGTTGCGCCAGGCGCTCGACGCCAACAACCGCAACGACGGCGCCGGCCGGGTGGAGCAGGGCGACGAGCACTGGGTGGTACGCGTGGAAGGCGGCGTGCGCGGCGTGGCAGACCTGCGGCAGATCGTCATTGGCGCGCCGGGCGCGAGCGCAGGCATGCCGCTCGTCACCGTGGGCGACGTGGCCACCGTCAGGCTCGGCGTGGCCACGCGCAACGGCGCGGTCAGCAAGGACGGCCACGGCGAAGCGGTCGAGGGGCTGGTGCTTGCGCTGCGCGGGGCGGATGCCCGCCAACTGGTCAGCGCCGTGCAGGCCAGGCTGGACGAACTGGGACCGCAGCTGCCCAAGGGCATGTCCACCCACGTGTTCTACAACCGGGGCGAACTGGTCACGCGCGCGGCCAATACCGTGGTGCGGGCGCTGGTCGAAGCCAGTCTGCTGGTGGTGGTGACGCTGTACCTGTTTCTGGGAGGCCTGCGCGCTGCGCTGGTGGTGGCGGCAACGCTGCCACTGTCGATGCTGGCGACCTTCCTGCTGATGCGCTACGTGGGCCTGACCGCCAATCTGATGAGCCTGGGCGGACTGGCGATCGCGCTGGGCATGCTGGTCGATGCGGCGGTGGTGGTGGTGGAGAACATCGAGTCGGCGCTGGCGCGCTCGCACGAGCGCAAGCGCGATCCCTCGCTGCGCGGCGCGGTGATCCGCCACGCGGTGGCCAGCGTGGCGGTGCCGATGCTGGCGGGGGTGTCGATCATCGCCATCGTGTTCCTGCCGCTGCTGTCGCTGCAGGGCCTGGAGGGCAAGCTGTTCGGGCCGGTGGCGCTGACCATCGTGCTGGCGCTGGCTTGCTCGGTGGTGATTGCCTTCACCGTGGTGCCGGCGCTGGCCTCGCTGCTGCTGCGCGCCCACGCGGACGAGACGCCCTACCTGATGCGCAAGGTGGCGAGCGGATTCGCGCAACTGCAGGACTGGAGCGCGCGGCACCGCCGCACAGTCTTCGCCACCGCCGGCGCGGCGCTGGTGCTGGCCGTGGCGCTCTACCTGTCGGTGGGCAAGACCTTCATGCCCACCATGGACGAGGGCGACCTGATCGTGCAGCTGCAGAAGGCGCCATCGGTCTCTCTGGCTACCTCGGTGGACCTGGACCTGCGGGTGCAGCAGGCGCTGCTGGCCGAGGTGCCGGAGATCCGCTCCATCGTGGCGCGCTCCGGCTCGGACGATCTCGGCCTCGATCCGATGGGGCTCAATGAGACCGATACCTTCCTCGTACTGCAGCCCAAGGACCAGTGGCGCGGCAGCAAGGAAGACATTGCCGTCGCCATCCGCCGCGTCATGGAGCGTTTCCCCGGCGTGGTGTACGGCTTCACCCAGCCCATCGAAATGCGCGTCTCGGAGATGCTGACCGGCACCCGCGGCGACGTGGCGATCAAGGTGTTCGGCAACGATCTCGGCGCCATCGATACCGCAGCGCAGGCCATCGCCGCGCGCGTGCGCAAGATCCCCGGCGCGGCCGAGGTGATTGCGCCCAGTAACGAGGGCGTGCAGTACCTCACGCTTGCGCTGGACCGCGCCGCGGTCGGCCGCGCCGGCCTCTCCGGCGATGCGCTGCAGGCACTGCTGCGCGCGCAGGTGGAAGGCGAGCGCATCGGCATCGTGCCGGAGGGCACCGTGCGCACGCCGCTGATCCTGCGCGGCGGCGACAGCCTGCGGCAGACGCCGGAGAGCTTCACCAGCCTGCAGGTGACGGCGCCGGACGGCAAGCCCTGGCCGCTCACCTCGCTGGCGCAGGTGCGGCGCGTGGAAGGGCCCGTGCGCATCAACCACGAAGACGGCGGCCGCTTCGCGGTGATCCAGGTCAGCGTGGAAGGGCGCGACCTGACCGGCTTCGTGCAGGAAGCGCAGACCGCGGTGGCCGCCCTGGCCGGACTGCCCAAGGGCCTGCGCGTGGTCTGGGGCGGACAGTTCGAGAACCAGCAGCGCGCCGCCGCGCGTCTGGCGCTGGTGGTGCCGCTGGCGCTGGGGGCGATCTTCCTGTTGCTGATCCTGACCTTCCACTCGATCCGCCAGGCAGTGCTGGTCATCGCCAATATTCCGTTCGCGCTGGTGGGCGGCATCGCGGCGCTGCGGGGGGCGGGCGAATACCTCTCGGTGCCAGCCTCGGTGGGCTTTATTGCGCTGCTGGGCATTGCCGTGCTCAACGGCGTGGTGCTGGTCTCGCATTTCAACACCTTGCTGGAGGCGGGGCATCCCGTGGCCGAGGCGGTGCGCACAGGCGTGCGGGATCGTTTGCGGCCGGTGCTGATGACCGCCTGCATTACCGCGCTGGGGATGATCCCGCTGCTGCTGGCCAGCGGGCCTGGCTCGGAAATCCAGCGTCCGCTGGCCATCGTCGTCTCGGGCGGGCTGGTCAGCTCCACGGCGTTGACTTTGCTGCTGTTGCCGCTCCTGTTCGAGCGCTTCGGCGTGGCGCGCGCGCGCCAGGAACAGGAAGGCCACATGGAACAAGGAGTGGCGCAATGAGCCGCGTAAACAGTAAGAACGCAATGCGTGCGGCGCCGGCATTTGCCGTACTGGCCGCAATCTCCGCAATCTCCGCAATCGCCGCGATCAGCGGCACCGCGTTGGCGCAGGTTGCCACGCCGGCCGGCACGGGCATGCTGCCTGCAGAAGCCGTGGTGCGCGACGCGGTCAGCCAGTCGCCGGACGTGCAGATGGCCGAAGCCCGCCGCGATGCGGTGCTGGCCCGCGCGGACGGCATCCGCGCCGGTACCGCCGAGACCGTGGTGCGCGCGATCGGGCAAGGCCGCCAGGTACGCTCCCCATCCGAGCGGCATGCCGAAGGGCAACTGGCACTGGAGCGGCCGCTGCGGCTGTGGGGCAAGGCCGACGCCGATGGTGCGCTGGCCGACGCCACCGTGGAGTCCGGCCAGCTTGCCGTGATGGATGCGCGCCACGAGGTCTCGCGGCAGATCCTGGCGCTGTGGTTCGGGGCGCTGCGCGCGCAGCAGGTACGGCTGGCGGCGCAGGGCAACGACGGCCTCGCCGCGGAACTGGCCGCCATCACCGCGCGGCGCGTGCAGGCTGGCGACGCGGCGCGCATGGACCACGAGCTGTCGCTGGCCGAGCGTGCCCGTACCGCCGCCGCGCTGGCCAGCGCCAGATCGGCGGAAGCGGCGGCGCAGGCCGAACTGCGCGCGCGCTTTCCGGGGCTGGGCGCGCCTGGCGCCCTGCCCGCGGACATGCGCCCGCACGGCTTGCCCGACGATCCGGCCGAAGCGCTGCGTAGCCGCTATGTGGAGGACAGCCATGAATTTCGCCTTGCCCAGTCCGAGGAGACCCAGGCACTGCGGCAAGCCAGGCGCACCGACCTGGAGCGCAGGCCTGACCCGACCGTGGGCATGTTCGTCACGGTCGAGCGGGGTGGCGCCGAGCGGATTGCCGGCGTGAGCGTCAGCATGCCGCTTGGCTCGGCACACCGGCGTTCGGCGGCGCTCGCGGCCGCGGCGGATGCCGAAGCCGCCGCCCGCCGCCGCCTGGCGGTGGAACGCCGCATCGGCGCCGAGTTCGAGGTGCTGTACCGCGGGCTGGAGGGCAAGCGGGCCGCCGCCCTCGCGCAGGCCGAGGCGCTGGCACTGCAGCGCAGCGCCGCGGCGCGTACGGCGCGCGCCTATACGGCAGGTGAAACCGGCCTGGGCGAGCTGCTGATGATCCGCCGCGCGCTGGCCGACACCACCCTGGCCGAACGCGTGGCGCTGGTCGATGCGCTGGAGGCCGACAGCCGGCTGCGTCTGGATCTGCACCGGATGTGGGACTTCGACGATTGATGAACGGCTGGCGCCCAGGTCCGGCTCACGGCTGCGCTTCCCTGTCCAGCAGTTCGCGCTTGCGCTCCACGCCCCAGCGATAGCCCGAGAGCTGGCCGTCGCTGCGCACCACGCGATGGCAGGGGATGGCCACAGCGATATGGTTTGCGCCGCAGGCCTGCGCCACCGCCCGCATGGCCCTGGGCGCGCCGATGCGCGCGGCGATCTCGGCGTAGCTGGCGGTGGTGCCGGCGGGGATTTCCCGCAGCGCCTGCCAGACGCGTTCCTGGAAGGCGGTGCCGCGCACATCCAGCGGCAGGTCCAGGCCCAGCGACGGCGCCTCGATCAGGCCCACCACCCGGGCGATCAACTGCTCGAAGCCGGCATCCCCGCCGATCAGGTTGGCTTTGGGGAACTGGTCCTGCAGTTCGCGCGCGAGCGCGTCGGGATCGTCGCCCAGCAGGATCGCGCAGACGCCGCGCTCGCTTTGCGCCACCAGGATGGAGCCGAGCGAGCACTCCCCCACGGCAAAGCGGATATCGGTGTTGGCGCCCCCGGCGCGATACCGGCTGGCCGTCATGCCAAGCATCTGGTCCGAAGCCTCGTAGAAGCGGCTGTTCGAGTTGAAACCTGCGTCGTAGATGGCCTCGGTGACGGAGCCGCTGCGGCCCAGCCGCGTGCGCAGCTTGCGCGCGCGGTGCGCGTCGGCGTAGGCCTTGGGCGTGAGTCCGGTGACCGCCTTGAAGACGCGGTGGAAGTGATAGGGGCTCAGGCCCGCCTGCGCGGCGAGTGCGTCCAGCGTGGGCGGGTTGTCCG
>NZ_JARJLM010000283.1 GCF_029335485.1 Cupriavidus basilensis | reverse complement strand
GGCAGTGTCGTGGACGATGAGTTTGCGGGAAGAGCCTCAGCTGGCGCTGGAACGCCTGTTGCCCGAGACGGCGGACACCGCGCAGGCCGCCGGCAAGCCGCTGGCGCTGCGCATCGCCGCGGCATCGCCGGCGAGCCCCGAGGTCAGGGCCTGGGTCGAACGGCTATGGCAGGCCGTGCCTGCGCCACGCCGGCCACCGCTGCCTTATGCCGTGCAGGCCGACAGCTCGCTGCCGCCCGCCACCCTGCGCATCGAACGCCAGGCCGAAGGCGCGCCCTGAGGGCACTCGCCGTGCGCTGCCCTGCGGTTGGCGACCGGCATGCGGCGCGCGACGCCGCGGCAAGCCGGCATGCTCAGCCCGGCGGCACTTCGCCCTGTCCGCCGCCCAGCGCGGCGATCACCGCCAGCAACTGGTCGCGCAGCCAGCGATTGGCCCCATCGTTCTCGCCCCCCGCATGCCAGTAGAGATGCAGTTCGAGCGAGGGCACCCTGAACGGCAGCGCAAGCAGGCGGTTGGCATAGGGTTCGTTGGCGATGCGCGCGTAGCGTAGCGGCAGCGTGGCCAGCAGGTCGGTGCAGCTGACCACGCGGCAGGCTGCCGCGTAGTGCTGGCAGCGCAGCCGCACCCGGCGCGTCAGCCCCATGCGGTGCAAGGCCTGATCCTCCAGCCCGGCACCGCGCCGGCGCGACGACACGTGGACGTGCTCGGCGGCAAGGTAGCGATCCAGCGTCAGTTCCTTTTTCACCAGCGGATGATCGCGGCGGGCCAGCACCACCATTGGATCGGCCATGAACGGCGCATGGTGGATGGCCGGCGATACCGGCAGCAGGATATCGATGGCGGCGTCCAGCGTGCCCGCCAGCAGCTCGGACTCCATCTCGCGCCGGTCGAAGCGGATCGCGGCGATCTCCACCTGCGGCGCCACCGAGGTCACGCGCGTCATCAGCGGTGGCAGCAGCGTCGACTCCAGCGCATCGCGCATGCCGATGGTAAACCGGCGCACCGTGGCCGCCGGATCGAAATGCGGCGTATCTTGCAGGGTCCGCGCGAAGGATTGCAGCGCGGTGCGCACCTCGGCAGCCAGCGAACGCGCCAGCGGCGTGGGCGCCATGCCCTGCCCGCGCCGCTCGAACAGCGCATCGTCGAACAAGGTGCGCAGGCGCCCGAGCGCATGGCTGACCGCCGGCTGGGTCAGGTTGAGCTGGCGTGCGGCGGCCGTGATGCTGCCTTCGCTGTAGATAGCGTCGAACACCACGAAGAGATTCAGGTCGATGCGGGAGAGCTGCATGGCTGGCATTCTGGCACGGAATGCATCGCATTGATACTGGCAAATCCAGAAAATTCATTTTTGTAATTACATGGATTGCGGTACAGTCCTTCTCAGTCGGCGCAAACCGCGTCCGCCGGTGCCGGAAACGGCCCACCGCAACCCGCGGCGGCCCAACCGGAAACCGGCCTCACTCAGAGGTGGAGGAGACCACATGCAATTCGAGTACACCCCCAAGGTCAAGGAAATGCAGGCGCGCCTGCTGGCCTTCTTCGACAAGCACATCTATCCGAACGAGAAACGCTTCTACGCCGAGATCCAGGCCAACCGCCAGGCCGGCAACGCCTGGGTGCCGACCAAGGTCATCGAGGAACTCAAGCCGCTGGCGCGCGAAGCCGGCCTGTGGAACCTGTTCCTGCCCCACTCCAAGCGTGCCCCGGAAGGCCTGTCCAACCTGGAATACGCGCCGCTGTGCGAGATCATGGGCCGGGTGCCCTGGTCGGCCGAAGTCTTCAACTGTGCCGCGCCCGACACCGGCAACATGGAAACGCTGGAGCGCTACGCTTCGGAAGAACTCAAGGACAAGTGGCTGGAGCCGCTGCTGCGCGGCGAGATCCGCTCGGCCTTCCTGATGACCGAGCCGGCCGTGGCTTCGTCGGACGCCACCAACATCTGCTGCAGCATCCAGCGCGATGGCGACGAATACGTGATCAACGGCACCAAGTGGTGGTCGTCGGGCGCGGGCGACCCCCGCTGCCAGGTCTATATCGTGATGGGCAAGACCAGCCCGGATGCCGGGCGCCATGAGCAGCAATCGATGATCGTGGTGCCGGCCGATACCCCGGGCATCACCATCAAGCGCTTCCTGCCGGTGTTCGGCTACGACGACGCGCCGCACGGCCACATGGAGATCGAGCTGAAGGACGTTCGCGTGCCGGCAGCCAACATCCTGCTGGGCGAAGGCCGCGGCTTCGAGATCGCCCAGGGCCGCCTCGGACCGGGCCGCATCCACCACTGCATGCGCAGCATCGGCGTGGCCGAGCGCGCGCTGGAACTGCTGTGCAAGCGCGCGCTGTCGCGCGTCGCCTTCGGCAAGCCGGTGGCCAGCCAGGGCGTGACGCGCGAGCGCATCGCCGAAGCGCGCTGCGAGATCGAAATGGCCCGCCTGCTGACGCTCAAGGCCGCCTATATGATGGACACCGCGGGCAACAAGGTGGCCAAGGCCGAGATCGCCATGATCAAGGTAGTGGCGCCGAACATGGCCCTGAAGGTGATCGACTGGGCCATCCAGGTACACGGCGCCGCCGGGGTCAGCGACGACTTCCCGCTGGCTTCGTGGTGGGCGCACCAGCGCACCCTGCGCCTGGCCGACGGTCCGGACGAGGTGCACCGCAACGCCATCGCCAAGCTGGAACTGGCCAAGCACATGAGCCTGAATCCCGACGACATCAGCATGCCGGTGACGCGCGGCTTCTAAGCCGCAAACCCCGCCTTGCCGCCGGCCCTGCCGGCAACATGGAAACGCGCAGCCTGTCTGCGCGTTTTTTTCTTCTGTGATTAAATCGCGCGGTTCGCCACCTCAGTGGTTGGTGTGGCGGTTACATGTTCGCAGCGTTCTCAGCCAGGAGCCCCATCCGATGATCGACGTCTACAGCTGGCCCACCCCCAACGGCCACAAGGTTCACATCATGCTCGAGGAGTGCGGCCTCGAGTACAAGGTCCACCCCATCAACATCGGCGCCGGCGACCAGTTCGAGCCCGACTTCCTCAAGATCAGCCCCAACAACAAGATCCCGGCCATCGTCGACGCCGACGGCCCGGACGGCCAGCCCATCTCGCTGTTCGAATCCGGGGCGATCCTGCTGTACCTTGCCGGCAAGACCGGCAGGTTCCTGCCCGAGGACGTGCGCGGCAAGTACGAGGCGCTGCAGTGGCTGATGTTCCAGATGGGCGGCGTGGGCCCGATGCTGGGCCAGGCGCACCATTTCCGCATGTATGCGCCGGAGAAGATCGAATACGCCATCAACCGCTATACCAACGAGGCCCACCGGCTCTACGGCGTGATCGACAAGCAGCTGTCGGCGCATGCCTGGCTGGCCGGCGACAGCTATTCCGTGGCCGACATCGCCACCTTCCCCTGGCTGCGCAGCTGGCAGAACCAGGGCGTGGAACTGGACGACTACCCGCACCTCAAGCGCTGGTTCAACGAGATCGCCGAGCGCCCCGCGGTCAAGCGCGGGGTCGAGGTCCTGGCCGCGGAACGCAAGCCCATCCGCGACGACAAGGAACGGGAAATCCTGTTCGGCGCCACGCAGTACCAGCGCCGTTGAGCCTGCCGCGCCAAGGCCGGAAAGCGGCGCAGGAAGCCGGCGGTGAAACCAGGGCGCGAGCGCTCAGTGCAGGGAGCCCCCCCGCGCCTCGCCCGCTGCCTGCATGGGCACTGGCGCCTGCAGGCAGCACAGCAGGCTGGCCACGGGATGGAAAGCGTCGATCCGGTAGCCTTCGTCGGGGTCCGGCGCGAAGACCATGCCGGGCTGCAGATAGGCCACCTGGCGCTCGGCCTGCGGCCAGGGAGAATGCCACTGCAGGCACAGCG
>NZ_JARJLM010000282.1 GCF_029335485.1 Cupriavidus basilensis | reverse complement strand
CCAGATCGGCCGGCTGCCCCGAAAACTCCTGCAGCACGTCGTCCTTGACGCGCGCGAAGGCAGGTGCGGCGCGGTCGCGCGGATGGGCCAGCGGCACCGGCAGGATGCGGCGGATGCGGCCGGGGCGCGGCTCCATGACCACCACGCGATCGCCGAGGTAGATGGCTTCCTCCACATCGTGCGTGACCAGGATCATGGTGATGCCCTCGGCCTGCCAGATGCGGTGCAGCTCCTGCTGCAGGTAGGCACGGGTGAGCGCATCGAGCGCGCCGAAGGGCTCGTCCAGCAGCAGGATCTCCGGGCGCGTGACCAGCGCGCGGGCAATGGCCACGCGCTGCGACATGCCGCCCGAGAGCTGGTGCGGAAAGGCGGTCTCGAAGCCCGCCAGCCCGACCAGCGCGATATGCTCGCGCACCGTGCGGCGCTTCTCGGTCTCGGCGAGGTCGGCGTTGAGCAGCGCCATGCGGATGTTCTGCTCCACCGTCAGCCAGGGGAACAGCCGGTGCTCCTGGAACACGATGCCGCGATCCAGGCTGGTGCCGGCCACGCGCTGGCCGTCGAGCAGGATCTCGCCCTTGTAGTCTTCCTCCAGTCCCACCACCAGCCGCAGCAGCGTGGACTTGCCGCAGCCGCTGGCGCCGACGATGCTGACGAACTCGCCGGGGGCGATCGACAGGGTGATGTCTTCCAGCACGGGCAGGGGCTGGCCCTTGACTTCGTATTGCTTGCGCAGGTGCTCGATGCTGAGCGTACCGGCATGGGCCATGGCAGGTCTCTCCAGTGGATGTGGGAACAGGCGGTCAGGGGCAGATCTGGCGGATCAGAAGGCGGCGACGGAGCGCCCGCGCCACGCCAGCAGGCGGCGCTCGATACGGCTGGCGATCCAGTTCAGCGTGAAGCCGACCAGCCCCACCACGATCACGCCGAAGATCACCAGGTCCATCCAGAAATTCTCGCGGCCGTCGGTCATGGTGTTGCCGATGCCCTTGCCGGAGACCAGCAGGTACTCCGCGCCGAGCGTGGCCAGCCAGGCGTAGATCAGCGCCAGGTGGATGCCGGCGAAGATCGACGGCGACGCCGACGGCAGCACCACCCGCAGCAGCACCTGCCAGCGCGAGTACTTCAGCACGCGGGCCACTTCCAGCAGGTCGGCGGGAACGCCGCGGATGCCTTCGAAGGTATTGAGCACCACCGGGAAGAAGGCCGCCAGCGACAGGAACACCACCTTGGCGGTGTCGCCCAGGCCGAACCACACCGACAGCAGCGGAATCCAGGCAAACAGCGAGATCTGCTTGACGGTGTGGAAGCTCGGGCCGAACAGTTGCTCGAACAAACGCGACAGCCCCAGCGCGGTGCCGAACACCAGGCCCACGCTGGCGCCGAGCGCGAAGCCGGCCAGGTCCCGCCACAGGCTGGCGCCGAGGGCGGCGAAGAGCGCGCCGCTTTGCACCTGCGCGACCGCCGTGGCCCAGACCTTGGACACCGGCACCAGCAGGGGAGAGGTGCTCCAGCCGAAGCGCACCGCGGCCCACCAGAGGACCACCAGCGCAATCGGCAGGACCCAGCCGCGCAGCGCGCGCGGGATGCGCACGGGGCGCGTGTTGGCTGGCTTGCTTGCCAGCGCCGTGGAGGCATCAGCCATCTCGGACTCCTTGCTGTCCAACGATCAAAGACCCGGCTTGCGCCAGCGCAGCACGGCGCGTTCGGCCAGCGCCAGCACCTTGTCGAGCGCGAAGCCGACCGCGCCCACCACGATCACCGCGGCGATCACCATGTCGAGCTGGAACAGTTGCCGCCCGTAGACGATCATGTAGCCCAGCCCTTCGGACGAAGCCAGCAGCTCCACCACCACCAGCGCCAGCCAGGCGTGCGTCAGCCCGTAGCGGATGCCGTTCCAGACCGGCGCGGCGGCAGCCGGAAACACCACCCGCGACAGCAGTTGCCAGCGCGTGAATTTCAGCACCCGCGCCACCTCGATATAGCGCGTGGGCACGTTCTGGATGCCCTTGTAGGTGTTGAGCGCGATCGGCACCAGCGCGGCCTTGGCGATCAGGATGATCTTGAGCGCCTCGTCGATGCCCACCAGCAGCATCAGCAGCGGCAGCCAGCCCAGCACCGGCACCTGGCTGAAGGCCTTGAAGGTGGGATAGGCGTAGTCGCGGAAATCCGGCGACAAGCCCATCGCCACGCCCAGCGCCAGTCCGCCGGCCAGGCCCAGTGCGAAGCCGCCCGCCACGCGCAGCGCGCTGACGGCCAGGTTGGCCTGCAGCTCGCCGCTCCGGTACAGCTCGGCCAGCGTGTGCCAGACCGCATCCGGCGCCGGCAGCACCTGCGGCGCAATCCATTCGAAGCGCGCCGCCACATACCAGGCCAGCAGCAGCGCAAGCGGCACGGGCCACGCGAGCAGCCATGCGAAGTGGCGGCGCCCGGGGCGCCAGCCGGGACGCCACGCGGAGCGCGCCTGGCTGGGGCGAGGCAGGACTAGCGTATCGTTGGCGGCCATCGCATCAGGCTCCGAGGATCTTGCCGTTGGCCTGGTAGACCGGCCAGTGGCTCTGCAGGCCCAGGTCGTTCAGCGCGGTCTTGAGGAAGCTGGTATCGATCCACTGGTCGACTTCGAACCGGGCGCGCGACAGCCGCAGGCGGTACGCCTGCTCGGTGGCGTCCTTGTAGCGCGCTACCAGGAAGGGGTCGAAATTCGGGTTGAGCCGCACCCGCAGCGGCTCGCCTTCGTAGTCTTCCTTCCAGTGCTCGTAGGGCGTGCCGGCGCGCGCCCAGGTGCGCAGCACCTCTTCGCGGTTCTTTTCGTCGGAGGCCCAGCGCGCCGCCTGCACCGCGGTCCTGACGAACTGCCGGGTGGCCTCGGGATACTTGCCGGCGAACTCGTCGGTGACCAGCACATGGCTCTGGCGGGTATAGACCGGCGACTGGTTCTTGCTGGAATAGAGAATGCGCACCGCGCCCTTGTCGCGCAGGCGCAGGATATCCATGGCGCCGATCGCGGCGTCGATATCGCGTGTGGTGAGCGCGGCGAGATAGCCGGCGGTGTCCAGGTTCAACAGCCGCAGGTCTTTCTCGGCGAGGCCGTTGGCTTCGAGCAGGCGCAGCGCGGGCAGATGCATATTGGTGCCCTTGAACAGCGACACGCGCTTGCCGCGCAGGTCCGCCACGGTCTTGAGCGGCGAATCCGGCGGCACGCCGATATAGATGTTGGTGCGTATGCCGGTGGCGAGCACCAGCCGGGTCTTCAGGCCGGCGGCGCGCGCCACGATGGCGGGCAGGTCGCCCTGCAGCGCGAAATCGAGCTGGCGGGTGCTGAGCGCCTCGTTCACGGCCGGCCCCGCGCCCTTGAAGAAAAACCATTCGACGCGCGTGCCGGCGGGCTTGAACGACTCTTCCAGCCAGCCGCGCGCATGCGCGATGGACAGCGAACTGCCGGCGAAGGTGGGCGGGGTGCCGAGGGCCGGCTGCGCCACGCCGATGCGGATCACCTCGGGCCAGGCGGCGCCGTTGGCGCCGAACGCGCCCAGCGGGCTGGCGGATGCGGCGGCACCCAGGCCGGACACGGCCAGGCGTTTGAGAAGGGTTCGTCGCGTGATGGCCATCTTGGCTGTATTCCTGTCAGGGCAGTGAGAGTCGTCAACGGCTCCCAAGATACGCGGCGTGCCCGGCGCTACAGAAGGAATGTTTTTGGCTTTGGTTATGGCTTGCGTGCATAAGTCCCGGCACGGGGCGCCGCCGGCCGGCCTGCACGGTTGACGGGCATGGCAGCCTACCTTATAGTAGGTAGATCCAAAGACCGGCCGACCCCATGCCTACCGCCGCTGCTCCACCCGACACCACGCGCGCCCATGTGCTGCGCGTGGCGCGCGACCTGATCCAGACGCGTTCGTATCTCGGCTTCAGCTTCCAGGACATCGCCGACCAGGTTGGCATCCGCAAGGCCAGCCTCTATCACCATTTTCCATCCAAGGAAGCACTCGGCGTGGAAGTCCTGCAGGAATCCACGGCAGCTTTCCGCGCCTGGTCCGGGGCCTTGCCGGGCCGGCCAGCGCAGAAGGTGGCGGCGTATTGCCGGATGTTCCGCGACGCGCTGCACGCGGGCCGCGGCGTATGCCCCGCTGGCGCGCTCGCGCCCGGCTGGGATTGCATCGACGAGGCCCTGCGCGAGGCCGTGCGCGGCCTGCGTGCCGCCCAGGTGGGCTGGCTGGAGGGCGTGCTGCGCGAGATGGGCCTGGGCCGGCAGGCCGGCCCGGCGGCTGCCGCGTTGTTCGCGGCTTGCCAGGGCGCATTGCTGTCCGCGCGCATGACCGGGCGGGTGGAGGATTTCGATCAGGCCATCGCCTTCGCCAGGGAAGCGCTGTCGCTCTGACGGAGGTTGAAGCAACGAGGCACGCCCGCAAGCGTGCTTTTTTTTGGCGCCCTTACCCTACCATATGGTTGGTAGGTTTGGTAACGCAAAGGCATCGCAGGCGCCCGCGCGTACTTTCACTTTGAACCAGACGGAGTCCAAGTCATGCAAGCTCTTATTGCCGCCTATGTCCGTACTCCCTTCCACTTCGCCGCCAAGGGCGCGCTTGCCCAGGTCCGGCCCGACACCCTGGCGGCCCAGGCCGTGCGCGGGCTGCTGCAGCGCGCCGACTTCGATCCCGCCGGGCTGGAGGACGTGATTCTCGGCTGCGCCTATCCGGAGGGGCCGCAGGGATCGAACCTGGCGCGTATCGTCGGTTTCCTGGCCGGCTTGCCGCAGCAGGTGGGGGGCATGACGATCAACCGCTTCTGCGGCTCATCCATGTCCGCCATCCATATGGCCGCCGCGCAGATCGAGGCCGGCATCGGCGAGGCTTACCTGTGCGTGGGCGTGGAGTCGATGAGCATGGTGCCGCAAGGCGGCTTCAATGCCTCCCCCAGCCCCGACCTGCTGCGCGACTACCCCGATGCCTATGTCAGCATGGGCCAGACCGCCGAGAATGTGGCGCGCCGCTATCAGGTGTCGCGCCAGGACCAGGAGCGGATGGCGCTGGCGTCGCACCACAAGGCCGCCGAGGCGCGCGCGCAGGGCCGGCTGGCCGGCGAGATCGTGCCGGTGGTGCGCGACGATGGCGAGCGCATCGAGGCCGATGGCTGTATCCGCCCGCAGACCTCGCTGGAGGCGCTGGCGGCATTGCGCCCGGCCTTCGGTCCCGAGGGCGTGGTCACGGCCGGCACCGCCTCGCCGCTGACCGACGGCGCGGCGGTGGTGCTGGTCGCCACCGAAGCCTTCGTTGCGCGCCACCGCCTGCAGCCGCTGGCGCGCATCCGCGCCATGGCCACCATCGGCTGCGATCCGGCCGAAATGGGCATGGGTCCGGTGTATGCCACGCGCAAGGTGCTGGCGCGTGCCGCGCTGTCGGTGCGGCAGCTGGACGTGGTGGAGATCAATGAAGCCTTTGCCTCGCAGGCGCTCGCTTGCATCCGCGAGCTGGACCTGGATCCCGGCACGGTCAACCTGGACGGTGGCGCGATGGCGCTGGGCCATCCGCTGGGCGCCACCGGCGCGCGCATTTCCGGCAAGGCGGCGTCCCTGCTGGCCCGTCAGCAGGGGCGCTACGCGCTGGCCACGCAATGCATTGGCGGCGGGCAGGGCATCGCCACCGTGCTCGAAGCGCTTTGAGCCGTACCGTACACGACACAGGACATCGAGGAGATCCCGGATGGAACAGACCGACGTAATCGAGACCGGCGCACCGTTGCCGGCCAGCGTGGCGCAGGCGCTCAAGGCGTTCATCGAACCGCGCCGCTTTGCGCTTGCCGAGGGCGAGCGCCAGCTGCTGCAAAGCGGCCGCGCCCAGCGTATTGCGCACGAGGGTGCCGAGCTTGCCGCATGGACCTGGCGGGGTGCCCGGGAGGCGGCGCCGCCGCCGCGCGTGCTGCTGGTGCATGGCTGGGAAAGCCGCGCCAGCCACTGGGGGGCATGGGTGCCGGCCCTGACGGCGGCGGGCTTCGACGTCTGCGTTTTCGACGCGCCGGCGCATGGCGATTCGGCCGGTACGACCTCCGACGTGGTGGCGTGCGGGCGCGCCATCGGCAGCGTGGCGCGGGCGCTGGGCCCGTTCGATATGGCGATCGGGCATTCGGCGGGCTCGGCTGCGGCGCTCTATGCCTTTGCGCACGGGCTGGAGGTGCGCGCGAGCGTGCATCTGGCCGGCCCGTCGTCGCTGGTGCGCGTGCTTGCCTACGTGGCGCGCGCGGCGGGTTTGCCCGAGGACCTGCGGCCCTTGCTGCGCGAACGGTTCGAGCGTTACCTGGGACAGCCGGCCACGGTGATGGACCTGGCGCGCCTGGCGCCGGGCCTGCGGCACCCGGCGCTGTTGCTGCACGATCCCGAGGACGCGGAGATGCCTTATGCGGAATCGGTCGCGCTGGCGCGGGCCTGGCCACAGGCCGAGCTCGTGCCGGCCGCGGGGCTCGGGCACCGGCGCATCCTGAAGGATGCGGACGTGGTGGCGCGCGCCGTTGCGTTCCTGCAGCGCCATGCCCGCCCGGCGGTGCCGGGTCCGGGATGAGCGGCGCGCGGCAGGCACTAGTCATATCGGCATGCGTTTTCCTTCGTTCCTCCGTGATTGCGCCGGTCCTATAGTTCGCCATTTGCGTGTGCAGCGGACAAGGCGCGAGGCAATGACGAACAAGGACGACAAAAGCGGACTGCGGCAAGCCGGGCGGCGCCGCTTCCTGCATCAGGGCGCCGGCATGGGCGCGAGCCTCGGGGGCGCGGCGGCGCTGGGCGCGCTCGCCGCGCCCGCCGCGCGCGCGCAAGCGCTGACGGTGCCGCCATGGACGCGCGAGCCGGGGGAGCCCGTGTTGTGGCACGCCTACGGCCAGCCCTCCGGGTTCGAGAGCAACGTGATCCGGCGCAACCGGGGCGCGGCGCCGATGCCGGGCGCCAACTCGTCGATGACGCCGCTGCAGGATCTGCGCGGCATCATCACGCCCACCGGCCTGGTATTCGAGCGCCACCACGCCGGCATTCCGCTGATCGATCCCGCGCAGCACCGGCTGGCCGTGCATGGGCTGGTGGATCGCCCGCGCATCTTCACCATGGACGATCTGGTGCGGCTGCCTTCGGTATCGCGCATTCATTTTCTCGAGTGCTCCGGCAATACCGGCCGCGAATGGCGCGCGCCGAGCGCCAGCTCGGTACAGATCAGCCATGGCTTGCTGTCGTGTTGCGAGTGGACCGGCGTGCCGCTTTCGGTGCTGCTGGAGGAAGTGGGCGTACGCCCGGAAGCCGCATGGGTGCTGGCCGAAGGCGCCGATGCCGCGACCATGACGCGCAGCGTGCCGATGGCCAAGGCACTGGAGGATGCGCTGCTGGTCTACGCGCAGAACGGCGAGATGCTGCGGCCCGAGCATGGTTATCCGCTCAGGCTGTTCCTGCCCGGCTTCGAGGGCAATATGAGCATCAAATGGCTGCGGCGGCTCAAGCTGGGCCGAGCGCCTTTCATGACGCGGGAAGAAACGTCCAAGTACACCGATTCGCTGCCCGACGGCAGCGCGCGCCAGTTCACGTTCCTGATGGATGTGAAATCGGTCATCACCTTCCCCGCGCCCGATCACCGGCTGCGCGACAGGGGCTTCTACGAGATATCGGGGTTGGCATGGTCGGGGTACGGCCGCATCCAGCGCGTGGAGGTGTCGGTGGACGGTGGCCGCGACTGGCGCGAGGCGCAGTTGCAGGACCCGGTGCTGGATCGCGCGCTGACGCGTTTTCGCCTGCCCTGGCGCTGGGAGGGCGGACCGGCGGTGCTGCAAAGCCGCGCCATCGACGAGGCCGGCAATGTACAGCCCACGCCCGCCCAGCTGGTGGCCGCGCGCGGCTACGAATCCACCTATCACTACAACGCCATCCAGGCGTGGCGCGTCGCCGCCGACGGGAGGATCGCCAATGCACGCGCCTGAGCTGTTTCGCATGCGCGCCGCCGCAGCGCTGCTGGCGCTGGCCGCGGTTCCGGCGCAGGCGCAGACCTATGGCCTCGGGCTGCTTGCCAGCGAGCGCGACCTGGCCGCGTGGAACATCGACGTGACGCCCGACGGCGCCGGCCTGCCACCGGGCAGCGGCAGCGTGGCGCGCGGCAGGCAGGTCTACGAGAGCCAGTGCGCGGCATGCCATGGTGTCAAGGGCGAAGGCAAGCCGGCGGATGCGCTGGTGGGCGGGCAGGGCAGCCTGAACCGCGCGCAGGCGGACGGAAAGCCGCCGCTGAAGACCATCGGCAGCTTCTGGCCCTATGCCACCACGGTGTTCGACTTTATCAACCGGGCCATGCCGTATAACGCGCCGCAGAGCCTCAAGCCGGACGAGGTGTACGCGGTCACCGCCTATCTGTTGCACCTGAACGGCATCCTCCCCTCCGACACGGTGCTCGATGCCTCGACCCTGCCGCGGGTGCGGATGCCGAACCGCGATGGCTTTGTTGTCGATGGACGCCCGGATACGGGGAATGTGCCTTGCCGTCGTGGTTGCGTGGGGCGATGAGAGGGATTTCCATGCGCTGTTTTTCTCCCCTCTCCCGCTTTGTGGGCGAGGGGAGCAAACCTGTGGTGGATCATTACGCACGGAAGCCTCCGCGCCATATGCAATAAACAGATAAGCGGCAGCGATTACATTCGTTGACCGCTCCAGCTTCCGATCTCTACAGTGCATAGCTTGAAAACAAGCAGTGCAGGGCCTGGCCATTGCCGGAAACCGCGCCGCGCCACGTATCGGGCCCGCACTGCCGGTCCTTGCCAAAGAGCCTGTCATGACGATTGGAACCCACCCGGTATCAGCCACCCGTGCCGCGCCCGCCTCCGCTTGCGCCGCAGTCTCCAGTGGCGCCGCTTTCGAGATCCGCCCCTTCGACGCACCGCTGGGCGCGGAAATCGTCGGCCTGGACCTGTCCGAACCGCTGCCGGCGGAAGACTTTGCCCGCATCCATCGGGCACACCTCGACCATCACGTGGTGGTCTTGCGCGACCAGCGCATCACGCCCGGCCAGCAGATCGCCTTCAGCCGCCGCTTCGGGCCGTTGCAGATCCATGTGCTGCACCAGTTCCAGCTCGCCGGTCATCCCGAGATCCTGATCGTCTCCAATGTGCTCGAGGACGGCAAGCCGATCGGCCTGGGCGATGCCGGGCACTTCTGGCATTCCGATCTCTCGTACAAGGAAAAGCCGAGCCTGGGCTCGCTGCTGCACGCGCAGGAACTGCCCGCCGAAGGCGGCGATACCTTGTTCGCCAATATGCACCTGGCCTGGGATACCTTGCCCGCGCACCTGAAGGCGGCGGTGGAAGGGCGCAAGGCCGAGCATACCTACCTGGCCAAATACGCCGAGCTGCAGCAGCGCAGCCCGTGGCGCCCGAACCTGACGCCGGAGCAGATCGCGCAGGTGGCGCCGGTGCTGCAGCCCGTGGTGCGCACCCATCCCGAGACCGGCCGCCGCGCGCTGTTCGTCAGCGAGCATTTCACCACGCGTATCGCGGGGCTGCCCGAGGACGAAAGCCGCGACCTGCTGGCGCAACTGTTCGCCCATAGCGTGAAGCCCGAGCATATCTATCGTCATCGATGGCAGGAGCACGACCTGCTGTTCTGGGACAACCGCTCGCTGTTGCACCTGGCTGCCGGTTGCCCGGACGCGCTGCGCCGCGTGATGTACCGCACCACCATCGAAGGCGACCTGCCGTTCTGAGCGGCACGCTTGTCAAGGCGCCTGTCGCTGCGGCAGGCGCGAGGGAATGGCGGGGATCTCGCCATGCCTGCTCCGGCATCGCATCGCATCCAATCGCACCCCATACCATATTCACTGGAGTCCCGCATGTCCCTGCTTCGTTCCCGTTTCTTCCCCGCCGGCTTATCGCGCGGCGCGCTCGCGCTGACGCTGGCCGCCGGCATGGCGATCTCCGGCGCGGCGCACGCGGAAGGCAAGATCCGTATCGCCGAGCAGTTCGGCGTGGTCTACCTGCTGCTCAACGTGGCGCGCGACCAGCAACTGATCGAGAAGCACGGCAAGCAGCAAGGCCTCGACGTCAAGGTGGAGTGGACCCAGCTCTCCGGCGGTGCCGCCGTCAACGATGCATTGCTCTCCGGCGCGATCGATATCGCCGGCGCGGGCGTGGGCCCTTTGCTGACGGTGTGGGACCGCACCCATGGCAGGCAGAACGTCAAGGGCGTGGCGTCGCTGGGTAATTTCCCGTACTACCTGGTCAGCAACAACCCCAGGGTCAAGTCCATCGCCGACTTCACCGACAAGGACCGCATCGCGCTGCCGGCGGTATCGGTGTCGGTGCAGTCGCGCGTGCTGCAGCTGGCGGCCGCCAGGCAGTGGGGCGACAAGGAGTACAACCGCCTCGACAAGTGGACCGTGGCGGTGCCTCACCCGGATGCCGCGGCGGCCATCATTGCCGGCGGCACCGAGATCAGCGGCCACTTCGGCAACCCGCCGTTCCAGGAGCAGGAGCTGGCCGGCAACCCCAATGCGCGCATCGTGCTGAATTCGTATGACGTGCTGGGCGGCCCCAGTTCGGCCACGGTGCTGTACGCCACCGAGAAATTCCGCAACGACAACCCCAAGACCTACCGCGCCTTCGTCGATGCGCTGGCCGAGGCGGCAAAGTTCGCCACCGCCGATCCGGAAGCCGCGGCCGACCTGTACATCCGCGTGAACAAGGCAAAGATCGACCGCGCGCTGCTGGTCAAGATCCTGAAGAACCCGCAGGTGCAGTTCAAGGTGGCGCCGCAGAATACCTTTGCGCTGGCCGAGTTCATGCACCGGGTGGGCGCGATCCGCAACCAGCCCAAATCCTGGCAGGATTATTTCTTCCAGGACCCGGTCACCGCGCAAGGCAGCTGATATGTCCGTGCCGCCGCTACGCGTGGTGTCCGCGCGCCCCGCCGCCGCGCCGCTGTTGCAGGTGGACGGCGTCTCGCTGGAATACCGCACCCCCGAGCGGGTGGTGCGGGCCACCCACCAGGTCAGTTTCGATGTCCACGCCGCTGACCGTTTCGTGCTGCTCGGTCCGTCGGGTTGCGGCAAGTCGACCTTGCTCAAGGCGGTGGCGGGTTTCGTGCCGCCGTGCGAGGGCGAGATCCGGCTCGAAGGCGTGCCCGTCAGCGCGCCCGGCCCCGACCGCATCGTGGTGTTCCAGGAGTTCGACCAGTTGCCGCCCTGGAAGACGGTGCGGCAGAACGTGATGTTCCCGCTGGTGCGTTCGCGCGGCATGTCGCGCCGGGAAGCCTCGGAATGCGCGCTGCATTTTCTCGACAAGGTGGGGCTGGCGAATTTTGCCGATGCCTATCCGCACACCTTGTCGGGCGGCATGAAGCAGCGCGTGGCGATTGCCCGCGCGCTGGCGATGCGGCCCAAGGTGCTGCTGATGGACGAGCCCTTCGCCGCGCTCGACGCGCTGACGCGCCGGCGCATGCAGGAGGAACTGCTGGCGCTGTGGGACGACGCCGCTTTCACGCTGCTGTTCGTCACGCATTCGATCGAAGAGGCGCTGGTGGTGGGCAGCCGCATCCTGCTGCTGTCGCCGCATCCGGGCCGGGTCCGCGCCGAACTCAACAGCCACCAGTACGACCTTGCCAGCCAGGGCGGCGCCGAGTTCCAGGCCGCCGCGCGGCGCATCCATCAATTGCTGTTCGACGAAGCGCCGCAGGCGGCGCCATCGCCGGCACGCACCGCGCAGGCGCGCTGAGCGTTTGCCAGGACCGATCATGAGTACAAGCACGTCAGCAGGCACGTCAGCAGGCACGTTACCCATTCCCGCCCATCCGGCTCCCGTCATCCGCGCCGAGTACGAGCGCACGCTGGAACCCTTCACCGCCTTGCCGGTGGCGCGCGCCTTGCCCTGGCCGCAGCGCCTGTGGCAGCAAGGCTGGCTGCGCAAGACGCTGATCCTGGCGGTGCTGGCCTGCCTGTGGGAGATCGTTGCCCGGGTGCAGGATAACGATCTCCTGCTGCCGGGTTTCCTCGCCACCGCCCAGGCCTTTGCCGAAGGGATCGGCAACGGCGAGTTGCTGTCCAAGGCCGGCATTTCGATGTCGGTATTGCTGCAAGGCTATGCGGGCGGCATCGTGCTGGCCTTTGTGCTGACCACGCTGGCGGTGTCCACCGAACTGGGACGCGACGTGCTGGACACGCTGACCTCCATGTTCAACCCGCTGCCGGCCATCGCGCTGCTGCCGCTGGCGCTGCTGTGGTTCGGGCTTGGCAGCAGGAGCCTGGTGTTCGTGCTGGTGCATTCGGTGCTGTGGCCGCTGGCGCTGAACACCTATGCCGGCTTCCGGGGCGTGCCCGCCACCTTGCGCATGGCCGGGCGCAACTATGGCCTGCGCGGGCTGCGCTACGTGCTGCTGATCCTGGTGCCGGCCGCGCTGCCCGCCATCCTGTCCGGCCTGAAGATCGGCTGGGCCTTCGCCTGGCGCACGCTGATCGCGGCCGAGCTGGTGTTTGGCGCGTCGTCGGGCAAGGGCGGGCTGGGCTGGTACATCTTCCAGAACCGCAACGAGCTGTACACCGACCGCGTGTTTGCCGGCCTGGCCATGGTGATCCTGATCGGCCTGCTGGTCGAGAACCTTGTATTCAGGACGCTCGAACGCGTGACGGTGCGGCGCTGGGGCATGCAGCACTGAGGCTGCCATGGCGCCGGACGGCGCAGGGCGTGCCCCGCGGATAGTGCGGATTCCGGCACGCCGCGCAGTGCTGTCGGCGCTCGGGGGAGAGGCGGCCGCCTCAGCCCGGCTTGGGGCTTTCTTCCGGAGGCATGGCCTGCTGCCCCCAGCCGAGCCGGTCGAGCACCCGTGCCGCGGCCTGCGCCACGCTGTCGCCATGCGGCGGCATGACCAGGTGCGCCGTTTCGCGATAGAGCGGGTCGCGCACCCGGTAAAGGGCTTCCAGGGTGGCGCGCGGGTTGGCGCCCTGCAGCAGCGGGCGGTTGCGGTCGCGCCGGGTGCGGTGCCAGAGTTCGGCGGGCGAGGCGCACAGGTAGATCACATAGCCGCGCGAGCGCAGCATCTCGCGATTTTCCGCGCGCAGCACGGCACCGCCGCCGGTGGCCAGCACAATGCCTTTGCGCTGGGTCAGTTCGTCGAGCGTGCGGGTTTCGCGCTGGCGGAAGCCTTCCTCGCCTTCCAGCTCGAAGATGGTGGGAATGCGCACGCCGCAGCGGGCTTCGATTTCGTGGTCGGTGTCGAAAAAAGGCAGTCCGAGCCGGCGCGCCACCGTCCTGCCTATGGTGGTTTTACCGGCGCCCATGAAGCCGACGAAGAAGATGTTTTCGAAATCCAAGTTTGGGGGGGGAGCCTGCCGATGGCCCCGGATTCGATCTTCTCTACGGTATCACGAGATGCGCGCCGTTCAAAACGGGCTGGCGGCCGGACGGCACGGGGGGCTTCACAGGCCGAGCAGCTGGCGCGCCTGCGCTGGCGTGGCCACGGCGCGGCCGTACTCCGCGCACAGCTGCGCCACCCGGCCCACCAGCTGCGCGTTGCTGGCGGCCAGCGTGTCCTTGTCCCAGCGCACATTGTCTTCCAGGCCGGTGCGGCAGTGCCCGCCGAGCTGCAGCGTCCAGTGGTTGACCTCCAGCTGGTGCCGGCCGATGCCGGCGGCGGTCCAGGTCGCGCCGGGCAGGACTGTCTTCAGTTGCTCCACCTGGAACGCCAGGATTTCCTTGCGCGCCGGCAGCGCATTCTTGATGCCGAACACGAACTGCACGTGCACGGGTGCCAGCAGCAGGCCCTCCTTGACCAGGTCCGCCGTGTTGTAGAGCATCGCCAGGTCGAAGATCTCGATTTCGGGCTTGATGCGGTAGTCGCGCATGGCCTTGGCCAGGGCGCGCACGAAGTCGGGCGGGTTTTCGTAGACCGTGGTGGGGAAGTTGACCGAGCCGGTGGCCAGCGAGGCCATGTCGGGCCGCAGGTCGAGCATGGCGCCGCGCTGCTCCATTGCGCGCCCGCGCCCGCCGGTGGAGAACTGCACGATCATGCCGGGGCAGTGCTTGCGGATGCCGTCCTGCAGGGCGGCGAAGCGCGCCGGGTCGGAGCTGGCGTTCTCGGCGTCGTCGCGCACGTGCAGGTGGACCAGCGTGGCGCCCGCCTCGAAGCTCTCGTGCGTGCTCTCGATCTGCTCGGTGACCGAGATGGGAATGGCGGGGTTGTCTTTCTTGCGGGGGACCGAACCGGTGATGGCCACCGAGATGATGCAGGGATCTTGCATGTGAAACTCCAAGGTCAATGTATGAACGCAGCGGCGGCCTCAGGCCGGCCGGGCAGGCCGGCTGCGGCTGGCGAGGGCTTGCGCCGCCATGCGCAGCGAGGCGTTGGCCGCGCCGAAGCCGAGGTAGCCGTCGCGCTGCACCAGTTCGAAGAAGAAGCGGTCGTGAAACGGCTCGGTGTAGGCGTGCAGGAATTCGCCGCCGGCATCCCTGTCGTAAAGCAGTTGCTGGCGCCGCAGGCGTTCCAGCAGCGCGTCGTCCAGCCCGAGCCGGGCGCCGACATCGTCGTAGTAGTTGTCGGGCACATGGAGCATGGCGGCTTCGGCGGGCTCGATCTGCGTCAGCGTCCCGCTCAGGTCGGACGTACGGAAGGCGATGTGATGGATGCCCGAGCCCGCATAGGCGGTGACGAACCTGCCGGTGGCGGTGCGGCTGCTCTCCGAGACGTTGAGCGGAATCCGTATGTTCTGCCCGGGGCTGACCATGGCGCGGCTCTTCACGAGGCCATAGGGATCGGCGATTTCATGGAGCGCCTCGGCCTGCAGGCCGAACACCGTCCTGTAGAACAGCACAAAGCTGTCGAGCCGGTGCGGGGGCAGGGCCTGGGCGATATGGTCGATGGCCGTGAGGCCGGCGCCGGTGCCGGCGCAGCCGGTGCTGCAATGGTCCAGCAGGAAATCGCTTTCGTAGATGCTGCGGCCGGAGTCCTGTTCGTCGATCAGGTAGAACAGCATGCCGTCCGGCGCGCGCACTGCCGGAATGCTGCGCTCGTCGGGGCCGATGCGTTCGCGCCACTCCTTGCATAGCAGGGCGCGGGCGCGGGCGATGGCACGCTGGGCGTCGTCCACCTTCAGTCCGAGCGCGCAGACTGACGGCCCGTGCAGCTGGAAATGCTCGGCGGCGGCGCTGTCCTGCTCCGCGTTGAGGATGATATTGACGCCGCCCTGGCGGTACAGGTCCACAGCCTTGGAGCGGTGGCGGCCGGCGCGCGCGAAGCCCAGCGAACGCAGGCGCTCGCCCAGTTCGCGCCCGGCCACGTAGTCCACCGCGAACTCCAGGAAGTCGACGCCGCCGAAATCCGGTGCGGCTGGCAGGGCGGGGCCGCCGGCCTCGGACTCGAGCCAGATCAGCGAGCGCAGCCCGTCCAGCGCGGTCAGGCGCGCCGGTGCCGCGCGGAATTCGTCGTTGAAGATCTCCAGCGACAGCGGCCCGCGATAGCCCGCATCGATCGCCGCGCGCGCGAACCCGGTGACGGCGAGGTCGCCCTGGCCGGGGAAGTTGCGGTGGTGCCGGCTCCACGACAGCACATCCATGCTCATCCTGGGCGCATCGGCCAGTTGCACGAAGAACAGCTTCTCCGCCGGCACTGCAGCGATGCCTTCGAGCGTATCGCCGAGCGAGAGGGTGTGGAAGCTGTCCAGGATCAGGCCGAGCGCGGGGTGGTCCGCCTGCCGCACGATCTCCCACGCCTGGCGCCACCGCCTGGTATGGCGAGCCCAGGCCAGCGCCTCGAAGCCCACCAGCAGGCCGCGCTTTGCCGCGGCTTCGGCCATGGCGCGTAGGTCGTCGGCGGCGCGGGCTGGATCGTCGATGGCGATGCCCTGCACATTGCTGCAGACCAGCACCATGGGCGCGCCCAGTTCCTCCATCACGTCGAACTTGCGCTCCGCGCGCGCCATATTGCGGGCGCGGAACTCAGCGGGCATGGCCTCGAAATCGCGGAAGGGTTGATACAGGGGGATAGCCAGCCCGAGATCGGCCGCGATGCGGCGTACGTCGGCGGGCGAGCCGTCGAAATTCAGCAGGTCGTTCTCGAAGATCTCGACGCCGTCGAATCCGGCCGCGGCGGCCGCTTCCAGTTTTTCCGGCAGCGTGCCGGAGAGCGATACGGTGGCGATCGATTTCGGGTGGCGCCAGACTGCGGGTTCCATGTCAAATCCTGCGTGCATGCTGCGGGTGATACGTGGGTGAGGAGATTCAGGTGTGTGCGCTTCGCGCCGCCGCGGCGAGGGGCGTGGCCCCTGCGAGCACGCGTTTCGTGCAGAGCTAGGTTAGGACCGATCTGACGCCACAACAAGCGCAATCCGCGCGCAGACGTGCGATAATCGCGCCAACAAGAGCGACTGTCGCTCGAGATTAGGGTTTTCGCTATGGATAAAGAACCATTGAGCCGGCGCGACTGGATTGCTGGACTGGAGAAGGGCCTGGCCATCCTGGAGGCGTTCGACAACGACCATCCGCGCCTGACGCCTACGCAGGCGGCCCAGCTCACGGGCCTGACGCGTACCGCGGCGCGGCGCTACCTGCTGACGCTGGAGCATCTTGGCTACACCACCAGCGATGGCACGCTGTTCAGCCTCAGCCCGCGCGTGCTCAAGGTGGGCTGGTCCTATTTCGATTCCGCGCGCCTGCCACGCACGGTGCAGCCATTCCTGCAGCAGATCACCGCCGCGGTCGGCGAGCCGGCTTACCTGAGCGTGCTGGACGACTGGGAGCTGGTGTTCATCTGCCGCACCGGCACCAGCCGGGTCATGAACACGGGCTTCGTGCTGGGCGCGCGCGTGCCGGCGCCGCTGGCGTCGGCCGGTGTGATGATGCTGGCCTCGGAGCCGGAGGATAAGGTCAAGGCCTGGCTGGAGGGCTGCGTGCTGACGCCATACACGCCTTACACCATCATGCAGCACGACCGCCTGCTGGCGGAGGTCAGGAAGGCCGGTGCCCAGGGCTACGCGCTGGTCGAGCAGCAGTTGCAGATCGGCGTACGCGGGGTGGCGGTGCCGCTGCGCGACCGGCACGGCAAGGTGATCGCGGCGCTGAGCGTCAATATGCAGATCGGCGACGAGAGCGCCGAGCAGGCGCTGGAGCGGGTGCTGCAGGTGCTGCAGGACACCGCGATCTCGATCATGCGGGTGCTCTGACGCTGCCGGGCCCGGCGTCATCGCCGAGATCCGTCGCCAGGGCGAACGGGCCGTCGGTGAGCTGCGCCTTCAGGAAGTCGATGCATACCCGCATCTTGGCCGAGCCGGACGCGCGCGCCGTGGTGACGGCCCAGACATCGGCGGGCTGGTGGTAGGCGGGCAGCACGCGCACCAGCTTGCCGCTGCGGATGCTGGGGGCCACATCCCAGATCGACGCCATGATGACGCCGTAGCCTTCAAGCGCCCACTGGCGGACGATATCGCTATGGTTGGACGCCATCGGTCCCGTCACCTTGACGGATTCCAGGCCGTTCGGGCCATGCAGCCGCCACACGCCGAAGCTCTGCTCCCGGTCGCGGAAGGGCAGGCAATCGTGCCGCGCCAGCTCGGCCGGCAGCCTGGGCTCGCCGCGCCGCGCGAGGTAGGCGGGTGCCGCGCAGAGTATGCGGCTGCCCGGCACGATCCTGTGGGCGATCAGGTGCGGCTCCTGGACCTCGCCCACGCGGATGTCGAGGTCGAAGTTCTCGCCGATCAGGTCGACCCGGCGGTCCAGCAGTTCCAGCCACACTTCCAGTTCGGGGTAGCGCTGCCGCAGCAGCGACAGGGCCGGCGCAACATGATCGCGGCCCAGCCGCAGGCTGGTGCTGATGCGCAGCATGCCGCGCGGGTCGCGCCGGATGCCGCCGACCGCCTCCACCATGCCTTCGACGTCGTCGAGGATCTTCTGCGCCCATTGGAAGGCGGCTTCCCCATCGCTCGTCATGCTCACGCGCCGGGTGGTCCGGTGAAACAGCCTGGCCCCGAGCATGGCCTCGAGCGCGGCGATCCGCTTGCTGACATGCGCCGGCGAAATCCCCATCTCGCTGGCGCCGGCGATAAAGCTCGACCTTCGCGCTACCGTGCAGAACAGGCGCAGGTCGCGGAGGAATGGCTCATTGTTTGCTGATGGTGCATTGTGAGTTTCCATATCGTCCAATTATAGCCAACGGATATAACAGTACGCTGTTGATGACGGCTGCAGACCGTATTGCAGATATGGCAGGCATGCCATGCATTGCATGTGTTGCAGCCCGTCCGCAACCCAATCGACAGCAATATGAGACAACTCCGAATCGGCATCGCCGGCGCGGGCCTGATCGGGCGCCGCCATATCGAACTGGTGCAGGCCAGCCCGTCCTGTGAACTGGCCGCCATCGCCGACCCGTCGCCCGGCGCGGCCGGGGTGGCAAGCGCGGCGGGCGTGCCGCTGCTGGCGTCGCTCGACGCCATGCTGGCCGCGCATGCGCTCGATGGCGTGATCCTTGCCACGCCGAACGCATGGCATGTGGAAGGCGCGCTGGCGTGCATCGGCGCCGGCGTGCCGGCACTGATCGAGAAGCCCGTCGCGCATACCCTGGAGGCGGGGCTCAGGCTGCGCCGCGCCGCCGATGCCGCCAGCGCCCGGCTGCTGGTGGGGCATCATCGCGCGCATAGCCCGATCCTCGCCAGGGCGCGGCAGATCGTGCAATCGGGCCGGCTCGGCGCGCCGGTGGCCGTGACCGGCAGCGCCATGTTCTACAAGCCCGACGATTACTTCGAAGCCGGGCCCTGGCGCCGCCAGGCCGGCGGCGGCCCGATCCTGATCAATATGGTTCACGAGATCGGCAACCTGCGCGCGTTGTGCGGCGAGATCGTCGCTGTGCAGGCGATGGCCTCCAGCGCCACGCGCGGCTTTCCGGTGGAGGATACCGTGGCCATCGGCCTGCGCTTCGCCAATGGCGCGCTCGGCACCTTCATGCTGTCCGACAGTGCTGCATCGGCACGCAGCTGGGAGCAGACCTCGCGCGAGAACGAAGCCTATCCGAGCTATCCGGACGAGGATTGCTACCTGATTGCCGGCACGCGCGGCTCGCTCGCGGTACCGACGATGCGGCTCAAGACCTATGCGCGCGACGAGGACCGCTCCTGGTTCAAACCGTTCCAGGCCAGCGTAGCCGAACTCGAGCGCGAGGATCCGCTGGCTTGCCAGCTGGCGCACTTCTGCGATGTGATCCGTGGCGCCGCCGCGCCCCTTGTCACCGTGCACGATGGGCTGCAGAATCTGCGCGTCACCGAGGCCATCGCCGAGGCTGCGCGCACGGGGCGGATCGTCGATACGGCGGATGCCTGAGCGCGGCGCCCGCGGCCGCCGCGTGCCGGCCCCCGGTACCAGAGCGGCATGGATACGCCGGACAGCAACGACCCAATCGCAAGCACATAGCCAGCAAAAACCACTGGAGGAACCCATATGCAATCCGTACTCGTCCTGAACGGACCCAACCTGAACCTGCTGGGCACGCGCGAGCCGCAGATCTATGGCTCGACCACGCTGGCCGACGTCGAGGCCGCGCTGCAGCGGCAGGCGGCCGACATGGGCTTGTCCCTGGCCTGCTTCCAGAGCAACCATGAAGGCGCCATCATCGACCGCATCCACGCGGCGCGTGCCGAAGGCGTGGGCTTCATCCTGATCAATCCGGGCGCGTTCACCCACACCAGCGTGGCAATCCGCGATGCCCTCGCCGGCGTGGCCATTCCCTTCGTCGAGGTGCATATCTCGAATGTCCACAAGCGCGAGGCCTTCCGCCATCATTCCTACCTCTCCGATATCGCGGAGGCGGTGATGGCCGGCTTCGGCACGCAGGGCTATGGCCTCGCGCTGCAGTTTATCGGCGCGAAGCTGGCGGGGACTCCCGCCCAGTAACGGCCAGGGCCTGATCGCTCGGTTCGCCAGGTTCGGGGGATCGCGAGGCTGCCGGGCCGGCGGCCCTCTGGATGCTGACGGATAAACGGTATATACTGTTTTTCACGTGTTTCAGGATCCCATGATGAATGAGCCAATTATCAAGCCGCCGACCAAAGAAGCCTTCTATTTTCCGACCAGCGCCGACACGTCAGGCGACAGCGGCGAGAAGCGGGATAGCCGTGTTGGCGCCAGCAGCAAGGGCGCCAGGAAAGAAAGCGCCAAGGTAAAGGCCTCGGCGGGCAAGAAGAAGTCTGCGCCCGCACCCGCGCCGGTGACAGCGGACAAGGGCAAGCCATCGAAGGCCGCTCCGGCCCCGGTCGCCGCCGCCGTGGAAGCGGCACCGGCGCGCCAGAAGAAAGAAAAGGTGGTGCGCGACAGTTTTACGATGCCCAAATCGGACTACGCAAAGATCGCCGAGCTCAAGCAGCGCTGCCTTGCGGCCGGCGTTCAGGTCAAGAAGGGCGAGTTGCTGCGCGCTGGCCTGCAGCTCCTTGCCGCCGCTTCGGCGGAGCAACTGATGGCTGCCGTAGCGGCCGTGGAAGCCGTGAAGACGGGGCGCCCGGTCAAGTCCTGACCCGTTCGCCACCACTGTGTCGAGCACAGCAACAGCCAGGTATCGCCCTGGCTGTTTTGCTTTGGTGCGCAAAGGCCTCAGAACTTGTGGCGTATGCCTGCCATGGCGCCGAGGCGCGTGGTGTTGCCGAACATATTGCCGCTGTTGTTGAAGTTGGGCGAACTGTTCAGCGCGATCCACGCACCGCGCAATTGCGTGTAGTCGACGGCCACATACACATCGGTGCGCTTGCTGAGGTTGTAGTCCAGCATGGCCGCGGTGGTCAGGCGCTTGCCGCTGTTGCCGGCATGCTTGAGCCAGTCGTACTGTACGGTGCCGATCAGGCTGAGCGCATCGGTGATGTTCACGCGGGTGCCGACATAACCCACGTTGTTGCGGTAGTCGGCGACATCGAGGCGGTTGTTGGTGTAGCCGAGGTAATACTGCGCACGGGCCGTCTTCCAGGTGCCGCCCAGCCCCCACACGGTCTGCTTGCTGGCCTGCGCCGCGGGCACGGCGCCGAAGAAGGCGGAGGAGACGTCGTGCGTGACCTGGTAGACGGCGCCGACTTCGATCGGACCGGTGCTGTAGACGAGCGAGCCGGCGGTGGCATTGCTGGCGGTGAAATTTCCGGCGACCTCGCCGAAGGTATAGGCGGCGGCGGCCTGCAGGCCGCCGAAGGACTTGATGTACTTGATGGTGTTGTCGTAGCGCAGGCCGGTGTAGTTGCCGCCCTGGTAGCCGACGATGGAGTTGTTGGCGAAGGCCATGGCCTCGTAGGAGGACAGGATCTCGTGCGCGAGTGTGTATTGCCGGCCCAGCGCGAGCTTGCCGAATTCGCCGTCGAGGCCGATCACCGCGGTGCGGCCGAACAGGCGGCCGCCTTGCTGGCTGGTGCCGGTGTCGGGGCTGAAGCCGGACTCGAGGATGTAGAAGGCTTTCATGTTGCGGCCGAGATCCTCGGTGCCGCGCAGGCCCCAGCGGCTGCCGGTGAGTTCGCCATCGGTCATCTCCCACTTGTTGTTGCCGGCGGCGTTCGCGTGGGTGGTGAAGCGGATGGTGGTGTCGATCAGCCCGTACAGCGTGACATTGGATTGCGCAAACGCAGGCTGGGCGAGTGCGCCCAGCGCCGCGAGCGGCACTAGCATCTTCTTCATGGAAATCTCCGTCCTCTATTGTTGTTGCCGTTCGCACGGGCCGTCTGGGCGGCGCTGTGCCGGTGCTGGCAGATACCGGAACCGAAGGTGTCCGGCTGGATGGCTGGCCAGCCGGATCCCGTTGACAGGGGCGCGCGTCGCTATGCGTGGCCGGGGTCGGCGGGCGCGGCCGAGACCGTGCGGGGCGCCATGAAGTACAGCCAGGCCAGCGCGATAAAGTAAGCGCAGGGGATCATGGTGAACAGCACCGCGTAGTTGTTGTGCGTCCTGGTCAGGACGTAGCCGACGAGCTGGGTCATGAACATGCCGCCGATGGCGCCGATCATGCCGCCGAAGCCGAACACGGAGCTGACCACTTCCTTGGGCGTGTAGTCCATCACCATGCTCCAGATATTGGCGGTCCAGGCCTGGTGCGCGCCGATGGCGATCGAGATGGCGGCCACCGCCATCCACAGGCTGCTGGCGCCGGCGGCGAGCACGATCGTGGTGATGCAGATGGCGAACACCAGCATCGACAGCAGCCTTGCCTTCACGGGCGCCATGCCGCGGCCGATCAGCAGCGACGATAGCGCGCCGCCGCCAATGCTGCCCACGTCCGCCATCAGGTAGATCACGATCAGCGGAATGCCCATCTGCGTCACGCTGATGCCGAGGTTGTATTGCTGGTTGAGGAAAGGCGGCAGCCAGTAAAGGTAGAACCAGAACACCGGCGCGGTGATGGTGTAGGCGAGGGCGAAGGCCCAGGTGCCGCGCATGCGCAGGATGCGCGAGTACGGCACCTTCTGCGGCGCCGGTTCCACGCCTTGCTGCACATAGCGCAGCTCGCCCTGGCTGACGCGCGGATGCTGCTCGGGATCGTGGTAGTTGCGTACCCAGAAGATCACCCAGAGCAAGCCGAGCGCGCCGATGCAGTAGAACGCGGCTTGCCAGCCCCATGCAACGAGGATCAGCGGCAGCATCACCGGTGCCACCATGGCGCCGACATTGGTGCCGGCGTTGAAGATGCCGGTGGCCATGGCGCGCTCGCCGGCCGGAAACCACAGCCGCGTGGTCTTGACGCAGGCGGGGTAGTTGGCGGCCTCGGTCAGGCCGAGGAAGAAGCGGCAGACCATGAAGCCGGCGGCCGAGACCGCGAGCCCGTGCGCGCCGGCCGCGACGCTCCACAGCAGCACCGCCAGCAGGAAGGCGCGCTTTACGCCCACCTTGTCGATCAGGCGGCCCTGCGCGGCAAAGCCGACGGCGTAGCCGACCTGGAACCAGAAATTGATGTTGGCGTAGTCCTGGGCGGTCCAGTTCATGGCCTTGGCCAGCACTGGCTGCAACACGCCCAGCGCGGCGCGGTCGATGTAGTTGAGCGTGGTGGCGAAGAACACCAGGGCCAGCATGCCCCAGCGCATCCGCCCCACGGCGAAGGCCGCGCGTATCTTGTCGGCGATCGAGCCGCTCGTGGCGAGCGGCGCGACCATGTTTTTGTGAGCCATGGTCATGCCATTGTCTCCATCCGGTTGATTCATGTCCTGCGTTATTTCCCGGTACGGCGTCCGGGTGTCTGAGTCTTTCTCTTTGCCGCCGGCGTGTTAGCGCTATGCGCTATCCGGTCAGTAGGCAATCCTGGCGACCGTGCGCAGTTCGTCCGCCGTGGCCGTGCCGAAGCCGAAGAACTCCAGGTAGGCGGGGATCATCTCGAACAGCATGTCGGTGCCGACCTGGACCTTGCAGCCGCGTGCCATGGCGGCGCGCAGCAAGGGCGTGTACTCGGTCTTCATCACCACTTCACCCACCCAGGCCTGTGGGTCGATCCGTGCCACGTCAAAGGGTAGGGGGTCGTTTTCGTTCATGCCCAGCGGCGTGGCGTTGACGACGACCGCATAGCCGGCAGGGTCGCTGGAGCCGGTGGTCACCTGCAGCTGCGGGTAATGCGCCTGCAGGCGCGCGGCCAGCGCCTGGGCCGAGGCATCGCGCGCATCGAACAGCCCCAGCCGCGCCACGCCGGCAGCCGCCAGCGACGCGGCGATGGCGGAGCCAACGCCGCCGCAGCCCGAGACCAGCACGCTGGCGCCGCCGAGCTGGCAGCCCTTGCGCTGGATGCCGCGCACGAAACCCGCGCCGTCGAACTGGTCGCCCAGCAGGGTGCCGTCGTCGCGCAGCAGCACGGCGTTGCAGGCCCCGGCAATGCGCGCGGTCGGGGTGACTTCGTCCACCAGTTCCATGGTGCTCACCTTGTGCGGCATCGTGATCAGCGCGCCGCGGATATTGGTGAGGCGGAACAGGGAGTGGAAGCAGCCGGCGTAGTCCTCGGCTTTCAGGCCCATGGGAACCACCACGGCATTGATGCCGCGCTGCTCGAACCACGGGTTGTAGATCATCGGGGCCTTGAAGGACTCGGTCGGGTAGCCGATATGGGCGATGAGGGTAGTCTTGCCGTTGATCATGGTGTACCGGTAGCGTTCCGTGTTGCCATCGGGCCAGCGAGAGGGGCCGATGTGGTTAGCCGAAGCTTAGGGGTTCGATTGACCTGTTCCAAGAGATGCATTGAGCATAATGCGCGATACTCGAACGCATGTGCGCGCTTATGGATCGAAATACGGGTTTGCCCCGGTGGTAGACGCGCTGCACCGGATACAGCGCTTTAACCTGGGGTTTACGCTGATTTCGTGCGTTCATCGTTCTCGTGCACGCGAATAACGTGGCACTGTTGGGCCGGCGCCATTGTTGGTGGAGAGCGCGCCCGATACGCTTCGGCTCGCGCCGTGGCCGCCCTCCCCGGGGCCCGCGGCCGGGCTGGGGCGAAGCCGGAGCGCTTGCTATGATGTGGCACACCCGCAGCCGCCACGGCCAGACAAAAGGAGCAGAGATGAGCCTATCGGGAGACATTTTTTCCCCGCGTGCCGACGATTTCCTGCCTTGGGAAAATCCGCTGGGCATCATGGGTTATGAGTTCGTCGAGTTTGCCTCGCCCGACCCCGTGGTGCTCGGGCGCACCTTCGAGCGGTTCGGCTTCCGCGCCATCGCCCAGCACCGGCACAAGAACGTGAAGCTGTTCCGGCAAGGCGAGATGAATTTCATCGTCGATGCCGAGCCGGATTCCTTCGCCACCCGCTATGCCTCCGAGTACGGCCTGTCGATCTGCGCGGTCGGCATCCGCGTGCAGGATGCGGCGAACGCGTTCGCACGCGCCGTCGACGCCGGCGCATGGCCGTTCGAGGGCGGTACGGTGGGCCCCATGGAGTTGAATATTCCCGCCATCCAGGGCATCGGCCGCTCCATCATCTACTTTATCGACCGCTGGCGCGGCAAGGAAGGCCGGCCCGGCGACGTAGGCGACATCTCCATCTACGACGTCGACTTCCGGTCGCTGGCGCAAACGGCTCCGGATGCGGCCGCGTCCACCACCGGCGCCGGCCTGACCCGGGTGGATCACCTGACGCAGGCGGTCGAGCCGGGGCACCTGGACGAGTGGCTCGACTTCTATCGCAAGGTGCTTGGCTTTCGCGAGATCCACGAGATCAACGCGGGCTGGCGCATCGCCAGCGATTCGCGCGTGCTGCTTTCGCCTTGCGGCCTGATCCGCATCCCGATCTACGAGAAGGGCACGGCGCGCCACGATCAGATGGAGCACTACCTGTCGGGCCATCACGGCGAGGGCATCCAGCATATCGCGCTGGCGACCGATGACCTGGTGGCCAGCGCGGCCGCGCTGGAGCGCAATGGCGTGCGTTTCGTCGAGCCGCCGCCGGCCTATTACGAGACCGTGGATGCGCGCGTGCCCGGCCACGGGCTGGATCTGGCGGCCTTGCGGCGCTACGGCATCCTGGTGGACGGCGCGCTGCGCGATGACGGTACGCGCGAGCGCTTCCTGCAAGCCTTCGCCCGGCGCGAGGCCGGCGAGTTCTTCTTCGAAATCGTCCAGCGCGACGGCTCGCATGGCTTCGGCGAGGGTAACCTGCCGGCACTGGAGGCGGCCATGGCCGCGGCGCGCGCGACGAAGGCCGTGTGACAGCGGGCGCTGCCGCGAGCGGGCCGGCTTGACGGCGCGGACCGGCTCGCGGATAGTGCTGTCCGCGGCACGTCGTGCCTCGTCCGTTCTTTCGCCTGTCACCGGCCGCTCGCTAGCGGCCTCGCGCTCGCCGTCGTCCATGCATTCTCGCACCTGCCATCTTGTCTTCCCGGATTCCCGCCACCTTGCCCGGCTGATGCTGGCCCCGGCCCTGGCGCTTTGCCTTGGCCTGCCGGCCTGCTCGCGGCACGATACGCCCGCCGCGGCGGCGGCCGGCGATGCCGCTGCCGCGCCGGCATCCGCAGCGGTTGCGCAGGCCACCAGCCTCAAGCGCGAGGCGCTGATGCAGATCGCCTTTCCCGGCTGGCGCGACGACGCCGAGGGCCGCGTGGCGGTTGCCCGGTTGCCGGACCAGGACTTCAAGGGCAAGGAGGCCGTGTCGCTGCAGGAAAGCTCACTCGATGTGAAACCGATCCAGGTGGTCCGGCTGGACGAGACCCACGCTGTGATGCTGACCGAGGGCGTGGAACTGGATGAGGACGGCACGCCCCTCGGCGGGCACGCCTCCGGCGCCTGGCTGGGCGTGTACTTTTTTACGCGCGATGGCGGGCACTGGCGGCTGAGCCGCCGCATCGACGGCTACGACTGCCTGGGCGCGCAAGGCCTGCTCGGGCGCTCCAGGGTGGACAAGGTATCGGCCACCGATTTCGCCATGACCCTGACCTGGGGCAGCTGCTGGCAGGGCTATTGCGGAAGCTGGGCCTCGGTCTATCGCCTTGCGCCCGGGCAGATCACGACGCTGCTCGACACGGTGCCGATGAGCGCCGAAAACAGCGGCGCGCTCGAACCGTGCGGCGACGCGCTCGCCGGCAAGCCGCCGGCTCCCGGCGCCAGTGGCGCGGACAGCCAGGACGACGGCGAGCAGACCTGCTTCTCGGTGGACGGCAAGCCGGCCTTCGCGGCCGGCGTCGATGCGCCGGGCGATCTCACGCTGACCTTCCAGGGCGAGGAGGTCAAGCTGCGCGCCGGCAAGGCGCCCAGGCGGCGCTCCCTGGACGCTTCGGTGCACTACCGCTTCGCGGACGGCAAGTATGTGCTGAGCCAGGGCGAGAACCCCGTGCCCTCCTTCTGACGATCGCTGTCGTCGCTGTCGCCGCCCTTGCTTGCGAACCGGGCGCGGAAAGCGTAGCTTGTCGGGTTGCCGCCGCCGCGACGGCAAGACGCCCAGGGTCCTGACTGCGCGCCGCCCGGCGCCTTCGGTTCCCCACCCAACACACGCGGAGATCGCGCACCCATGACCGACATCCACCACGCCGCCGCGCAGGGCTTCTCCAGCCAGGCCGACACGTACGCCCGCGGCCGTCCCGACTATCCGGCTGAGCTGGCCGCCTGGCTGGGCACGGAACTGGGCCTGCAGGCAGGCAAGACCGTGATGGACCTGGGTGCCGGCACCGGCAAGTTCAGCCGCCTGCTGGTGGCCACCGGCGCCACCGTGATCGCGGTCGAGCCTGTGGCGGCAATGCGCGCCCAGTTCGGCACCGCGCTGCCCGGGGTGCAGGCGCTGGAAGGCACGGCCGAGGCCATCCCGCTGCCCGACGCCAGTGTCGACGCGGTGGTGTGCGCGCAAGCCTTCCACTGGTTTGCCAACGCCGCGGCCATGGCCGAAATCGGCCGCGTGCTGCGGCCCGGCGGCAAGCTTGGCCTGATCTGGAACGTGCGCGACGAATCGGTCGACTGGGTGGCGCAGCTCACCGCCATCATGACCCCGTTCGAGGGCGATGCGCCGCGCTTCTACAAGGGCGACTGGAAGACGGTGTTCCCGGCCCAGGGGTTCGGCGAACTGGCGCTGTCCAGCTTTCCCTACCAGCACGTCGGTCCCGCGCAGCAGGTGATCGTGGACCGCGTGATGTCGGTCAGTTTCATCGCCTCGCTGCCGGCGGCGCAGCAGGACGCGGTGCGTGCCCGGCTGCAGGCGGTGATCGACGGATACCCGGCGCTGGCCGGCAAGGACAGCG
>NZ_JARJLM010000281.1 GCF_029335485.1 Cupriavidus basilensis | reverse complement strand
ATATGGGCCGACCGGCGTCAAACGCTATCTCTGATGCGAAAGAAGATATTCTCCAGTCGTTCTAAAGCTATCAAAAAATAATCAAAGATAGAGAATTGCTACTGGCCCTTTTCAACTAGCCATCATGCCGCATGACAGCCTAGAATATGATCTCGGCTCCACTATCTTGCTGGGGCCGATCGCCAAAAAATCGCGGCAGAGCCTTGACCATGGCAGGGATCGCGTTCTCCTTGACGGGCATTGTTGTTTTCGTTGCTGTTTTCCGCCAGAGCGCTTTGCAACGCTCTTCATCCTCGCGGGGCTGGCGGCCTTGGTCATCGCGACGATTGGCGTGCCGACTACTGGCGTGGCGGGCAGCGGGAATTAAGGGATACCAAAGGAAAGGTACTTTCGCGGTGCGGCGCGGGACTCTGGTTGACGACTGATGAAATTAGTGTCGCTTCTGAACGATAGGATTCGGGTCGATGCTCTCTCATGTTCTGCCCGAGCGGCATCGTGATGCCGCGCGGGAATGTGCCTTGGAGGGGACGATGGTAAGGCTGGTAATGCTTCTGTTGGGTGTCGACTACCTGCGCAAGCGTGCGCGCGCGATTTTCTGGATAGGCGTGTTCTGGATGGTCGCAGGCTTGGTGGTCTTCATCGACGCGCTGGACAATGCCGCATACTTTCCGATCATTTTCTTTGCCTGGCTGTTCCTGGCTGAAGGCCTTGTGACCCTCGCAGTTGCGTGGACGGGCGTCGGCGGCCAGCGCTTGCTGCGGTACGTGAAGGGTTTCGCCGTCGTGGGCGCATCGATCCTGATCTTCGCCGGGCATCATCACGGCAACTTGATCCTGTCGATGATCTTCGGCACGCTGTTCCTTGCCGACGGACTGCTGCAGTGCGTGTCCGCATGGATGGTGCGCTACCAGCGCTGGAAGGTTGCCTTTGCGTGGGGCGTCTCCGAGATTCTCATCGCCGTCTTCTTTTATCAGCCGTATCCGACCCACTACGCCGGCACGCTGCCGTACTGCCTCGGCCTGTTCCTGATCTTCAGCGGCATGAACATGCTCTCGCTTTCCGCGCGCGCGCGGCGCCTTGCGCGTAACCCGGCGCTGCGCAACTCGCCGAAATCGGCGCTGCTGCCGGACGAGGACGCGCCCGGCGACGCGCAGGTGTTCGAGCAGGCCGAGTGGGACGGCCCGCCTGCCGACGACGAACACGCGCTGACGGTGCACGTGTGGACGCCTACCGGATCGTCGAAAGCGCCCGCGCAGCCTCGTCCGATCGTCGACCGGTACATCGCGGCCGTGGACGTCAACGGCGTGATCTCCACCGGGCATGCGGCGCTCGAGTCGCCCGAGGGCATCTACATCAGCCTGTATCCGAGCGTCGAGATCGATCGTTCGCCGGACGATTTCGGCCGCATCCTGCGCGCCACGCGCGAGAACGACGTGCCGGGCGTGTTCCAGCCGGACTACGCTACCGAATCAAAGGCATGGTGCCCGTCGACCGTGCGCGTGCGGATCCGGAACTACGATCCCGCGAAACTGCAGCAGTTCTGGGATCGCTACCGCCAGAACACCACCTACAACCTGACGCACCGGAACTGCTCGAGCTCGGTATCGAACGCGCTCGAGGCGGCAATCGACGGCGCGGCCAGTCGCCTGCACGGTGATCGCGTAGGCTGGGGCAGCCTCCTGCGCGTCCTTGTCACGCCCGAGCTGTGGGTCGCGGCGCAAATCCGAAAGCGCGCTGTCACGATGGCGTGGACGCCGGGCTTGACGCTCGACTATGCGCGCGCGCTCAGCATGCTCGCCGATCCGCGGCCGTTCGCGTGGAGCAAGGTCGCGCGCACCGCCATCGATACACTCTTCCGGCAACGCAAGGAATGGCGCGAACAGGATGCTCAGGCAACAGGTTCGCGGAGGTGATGTTTCAAATCATCGCGAACTGGTCGACGCGCGCGGGATGGGAAAAGTTATTGAAGTCACAGGCAATACACTGAGCGGCCATGCGTTGTGACGATCCAGTCGTCACCGGGTTGGGGATGCCAGTGTTGACGCCAGCATATGTGCCCAGGTAGACAAGCCCGGTCCCGATCTCCTTTGGCAGTTTCATCGATTCCGCAAGCAGTAGCCCAAGCGGGACGAACGCCACGACCGGGTTCGTCACCACGCCGATTGCGCCGGGCAGCGAAAAGGTCGGGATGCCGCGCCGGTGCAAGCCAATGCCGCCTCCGCCCGCGACGACATCAGTACCTCCAGAAGAGGAAGTGTCGTTGCCGTCGCGGATGGACCGTGCGAGCCGGCTGGGTCTCGGGGCCGAACTGGGCGCGCGCATCGATGGCGCGCGCGCGCAGCGCCATGTCGTAGAACGCGCCCACCATCGGCAAGGCGCTGTGCGCGCCTTCGCCCCAATAGTTGCCGAGCGTCACACGTCCATCGTCGAAGCCCACCCACGCGCCCGCGACCAGTTGCGGATGCATCAGGATGAACCAGCTATCCGTGTTGTCCTGCGACGTGCCCGTCTTGCCGGCCACGTCGGCGCGAATCCCGAAGCGCGTCCGGATGCCCGCGCCGGTGCCCCGGTTCACGACGTCGCGCATCGCGTCGGCGAGCGTTCGCGCGGCGCCGGCGGGCAGTGCCTGTTGCGGCGATGCGCTCGCGAATTCGGCGAGCGTCTTGCCGTCATGATCCTCGATGCGCGTGACCATGCGCGGTTCCAGGTAGGCGCCGCGGTTCGCGATCGTGCTGTACGCCGAGACCATTTCCTTGAGCGTGACCGGGCTCGTGCCGAGCGCGAGCGACGGCACGGCTTCGAGCGGACTCTCGCGCACGCCCATCGCGCGCGCGAGCCGTGCCACCTTCTCGGGACCTTCCTTTTGCATGAGCTGCGCGGTGACGCGGTTGCGCGAATACGCAAGCGCGTCGCGCAGCGTCATCGGCCGGCCGGTGGGCGGTTCCGCATCGGTCGGCCGCCAGATCGCATGCCCGCTCAGCGGAATGGCGACGTTCCGGTCGACGATCGTATCGCTCGGCCGCGCGCCGTCCGCAAAGGCCGCGCCGTAGACGAAGGGCTTGAACGTCGAACCCGGCTGACGCCGCGCCTGCTGCACGTGATCGAACGGCTCGTCGCTGAAATCGCGGCTGCCGACCCATGCCTTGATATCTCCGTTGCGCGGATCGATGGCGACAAAACCCGCCTGGATCTGCGTTTTGCTCCGGCAAAGCGCGCGGACGAACGTGGGGTTCGTGCCAAGCTTCCTGAGCGCGGCCTGGTCCGATTGGCCGGCATCGCGCGCGGCGCGGTAGTCGGGCGTCTGCCGGATGAACGTCTGGAACAGCTCGTTGCCCGGCCAGCAGCCCGTGCGTTCGTTCCATGCATCGTCGGCGATCCATTGCAACTGGTTCGTCTGCCAGTTCAGCGCCTGCGTCGCCATCGCCTGCAGACGGGAATCGATGGTGGTGCGCACCACCAGCCCGTCGGCATAGATGTTGTAGCCGTTGCGATCGGCCCATGCGATCAGCCACTTGCGCAACTGCGCGGCGAAATGCGGCGCGGCGCCCGGTGCCGTGGTCTGCAGCTCGAAATCCACGTTCAGCGGTTGCCGCGTCAACCAGTTGTACGCGGCGGGCTTGAGCTTCCCGTACTTGTTCATCTGCCCGAGCACCGTATTTCGCCGCTGCAGTGCGCGCTCGGGATTGAGCACCGGGTTGTAGGCGCTGTTGGCCTTCAGCATGCCGACGAGCGTCGCGCTTTCGAGGATGTCGAGCTGATCGGCCGATTTTCGGAAATAGGTGCGTGCGGCCATTTCCACGCCGTAGGCGTTGTACAGGAACGGCACCGTGTTCAGGTAGGTCTCGAGGATTTGATCCTTGCTGTACACGGCTTCGATCTTGAACGCCGTGATCGCTTCCTTGAGCTTGCGCGTGAGCGTCGGCGCGCGGCCGATTTCGTCGGGATACAGGTTGCGCGCGAGCTGCTGCGTGATCGTCGAGCCGCCTTGCCGGTCGCCGGAGAACGTGTGCAGCGCGGCCGAAGCGGTGCGCTTCCAGTCGATGCCGTGATGCGCGTAGAAGCGGCGGTCTTCGGTCGCGATCAATGCATCCACCATGTACGGCGAGATCTGCTTGAGCGACACCCACTCGCGATTGACCGGCTTGAATGCCGCGAGCAGTTTGCCGTCGGCTGACAGGATCAGCGCTGGCCGGTCGGCGCGGGCTCTGCGGATGTCGCCGATGCCCGGCGTAAACGGCACGAGCGCGAGCACGTACAGCAGGAACAGCACCGGCACTGCGGCGAGCGTCAGCGCGACCCCGCGTCGCGTCGGATGGCGAAGGCGGCGCAGCGCGCTGTGGAAAACGAGTCTGGCTTTCGTGCTGCCGGTGGCGGCCAGCGGCCGGATGCGGGTGAGCCACCGTGCGCAATGCTCACGAAGCAACGATACATAGCGACGATTCACTGTGGCGGGGCGCTGGCGGAAAAGGCGGGATCGTACCAAAACGGAAGGGCGCTTCTGCCGTCAAAACGGGGCCGCGGCACGTGGCACTTACAGACGATTACATTTGTTTCATGTGGACAACGTTCGCTGCCTGTGAACCCGGTTTGCGGTGGCCGTTTGCGCGAGATGCGCGAGACAGGATGCCCCTGCCGTATGGCGCCTGGCGACGGGCGGGTAAGATGCCATCCCGCCGCTTGCCAGCATAAGGCGGGCGCAACGGGTGGCACGCTGTTATCCGTCACACGTGGTGATGCAAAATGCACTTTTTAACAACAACAAAACAAGGGAAATCTGTCAATGAGGTTCAGGGAATGGGGAAGTCGGGCTGTAGCGGCCGCCACGATGGCAGTAGCCTGCGCGGCCAACGCCGGTGAAGTCGTGCAGGATAGATTTGCTTCGGCGGTACTTGGTCATGAGGTCAATATCGCGGTCTATCTGCCTGACGGCTATAACGCAGCCCAAGGGCACTTCCCGGTCACATACTTGCTGCACGGGGCCGATGAGGACGAAAACACATGGAACAACAGGGGCGGCGCGGCTGTCACCCTCGACGGGCTGATCAAACGCGGGCTGATGCGCCCGACAGTGGCCGTCATGCCCAGCTTCGGACCCGCGTCCTGGTGGACCGACGGGGCCAGCGAGAAGGCAGAGACCGCATTCATGCGTGAGCTGATTCCCTATGTGGAGAGCAAGTACAAGGTTGCGACCGAGCGAAGCGCGCGTTCGGTCGCCGGCCTGTCCATGGGCGGCTACGGCTCGCTGAATCTCGCGCTCAGGTATCCCGACCGATTCTGTGCTGCGGCGATCATCAGCCCGGCGATCTATGACCCGCTTCCGCCCGAGACTTCGGCTTCGCGCCGCGCCCCCCAGTTCGTTCGCGACGGAAGGTTCGACGCCGAGACATGGAAAGCGCACAACTATCCGGCAAACCTCGACGCCTATGCGCACGCCGGAACCAAGGTGCCGATGTGGATCGTCTCCGGCGACCACGACCGCCTCGGCATTGCATTGATGTCCGCGCAGCTATATTGGCGGCTCTTCCAGATGCAGCCAAAGCAAGTTGAGCTTCGCATAGTCGATGGCGACCACGAGTGGCTTACATTCCGCGAGACGCTGCCGAGGGCTCTGGAATACGTTGACACACAGTGCAGGCGTAGCAAGTAACAAGTAACAAGTAAAAAGCAAGGCGGGTACGCCAACCCGGTGGCCGGGCGCGAGATCTGTCGCGGCGGCAGCGGGGAGGTGTTTAACGCAACCCCAGCGTGAATGCCAGAAGCAGCGCATTCACGATGAGCAAGCCATAGATGAGCGCCATGGCCGCGGAGATGGCCCGGCGCCGTTCATGTCCTGGCGTGGCACGCCGGTCGCGCTTGCGTTTCCACAGGCAGGCCGTGCCAATGCCCAAGGCTGCGAAGCCTGTCAGCAGGCCTGGCAACACCACCGCGCCCGAGGCTGGTTTGGGCTGGGTTTGCCCGGTTGCGACCGAGGTCGGCGAGGTCTGCAAAGAAGCGGATGCCGGCGGTGTTGGCCCGGCCGGTTGCGGGCTCTCTTGCATGGCGATCGGCTGAGCCGGTGTCGCCCGATCCTGCGCGGAAGGTGTTGGCGCCTGCTTTGGCGAGACGGGCGCCGTACCGGTTGTCACGGTTGTACCTGGCGGGAGAGTGGGCCGTGCCGGCTTGATGCGGGCTGCCTCCCGCCACCGCCACCATTGGTGGAACAAGCTATCAAGACAGCGCACCGAGCCGCAAGCATCCCGTTGGATGCGCCAGGCGCTGACCTCGGCATCGGTCGTGGCGCCGGTCCGCAGCAGCCGCTGCTGTTCGGCGTAGATGCGCTCGTAGCGCATCGAGAGTTGCGGATCATCGCAGACCAGGTGCTTGTTGCGCGGGCGGTGGTCGGTCACCAGCGCACATCTCATCCCGTCGCCATGTGGATCTTCGCAGCGAACAGAACCAGCACTCCGCGCTGACTTGCAGTCGATGTCGGATGCCTGCGCCACATTGAAGGCAGACAGAACCAGGACAACGAGCACGGCCAGGTGTCCTATGACCCTGTTCATCATCGCTCCTCACGGAAGCGGCCACGTCGGCCTTGAGGTTCAACATAGTCGATGATCGCATGGGGCTGCAAGCGCGCGGTTGGCAGCGCATGCGGTAGTGCACTTTCTTCGGTGAAGCCAAGCTGAAGTGCGCGCCTTCCTGCTCCTGCGGGGTTCGATATGCGCACCGCCGGATGTGCGCTTGCGGCCACGGATGATCTTGCCCGTGAATGGGGTCATGCCGGTCTCGCCGGCCCGTGGGGGAGGGAGTGGCGTTTTTTGCCGAGAAGCCGCCGTTGACCGCCACGGTAGCGCAGGGCTCTTCCCGACCTCTTGCGGTCGTTCGAAGCTGCGCCCCGTCAACGGCAGCTCACAAAGACAATCGGATATCCAGCCGCCCTCACCAGGCGCCGGCTAAGCGGAGCGCCAGGCCAGGCTCGACGCGCCCCGCGAAATCCATCAGTTGCCGGATGGCTCCCGGCGCCGGCTCTTCCTGCTCCTGACGGAGCCAAACGAGCAGCCCAGGTCGACCCTGAGGGACACGCCGTCAGTGTCAGGCAGGTGCTGAGCAGTGCAAGCCAAAGTTAGCACGCTGACAGGGAATAAACGCGAAGCCAGGGCAGTTTTGCAGTTGCATGGCGCATCGATTTCCGGGTTCACGGCAAGCCGGCGCGGCGCGCATGCTTTGAGGCTCTACCCTCGCCGCAATGTGTTTTGGAGTCTCTCACTATTCAACATTGGAGAATGCCATGAAAATCCTGACCCCATTGGGTTTAGCTGCACTAGCCGCATTTGCCACCTTGGCCCAGGCATCCAACCGTGTCGCCGACATGGCTACTGTCGATGCCACGGCCCATGTTTCCGGGCCGCGCGATCCGTACACCGACGGCGCGAGAGCAGGCAGGTTTGATGTCTATTCGGAGGGCGCGAAAATCACGGACAAGCGCGATCCGTACACCGATGGTGCGCGCATCGGTTCATCTGAGCGCTTCACGGACGGCGCGTGAGCAACCCAAGGAGTGATGAAATGAAAACGAGATCGTTGAAATGGCTTGTGTTCGCCATTGCGTCACCCATGTCCTTTGCTGCCGGCTTTGCCCAAGCACAACCGGCGGCGTCGCGCGGCATGCCTCAAGTCACACGCGCCGGCATCCTGAGAGAACTCCAGGAACTGGAGTCCGTTGGCTACAATCCTTCCACCCCCGGCGACACTCGGTATCCGGATGATCTGCAGCAGGCATTGCAAAAGCTGGATGCGAAACATCGGGCGGAAGCTGGCGCCGCAGCCGAGACCGCCAGGCCGGCACAGACCACCGCCACCCAATGAAAGATGCCTGCGGGCTTCGTGGCCGGCAACGGCCATTGCCCCGATCCGCCCGAGCGGTGCGATAGCGACGCAAACCGCTTCTATCAGCGTCACGGCTTCGTGACAACGGAAGACGCGGAATGGGGCATCCATTGCTTTCGTGCACCCCAGGCAAGGTAGCCTGATATCCGGCCAGGGGTCGCCATCCGGCGCATCGGCATGAATGCCCGTTTCTCCGCCACTGGGTGCCGGCTGCGTGGCGCCCTTGGAAGGCGCCGGTTCTCGATGCGGTGCTGTCTGCTGCATATTCTGTGGCATCGACTCAACTACCGGAAATATTCGCCGATATCAAACGGGACGGGATGGCTGTGCTGCGCGCTGTTTTCGGTGGCGCAATCAGGCGGATATGGGCCATCCGGGCGATCTGGCCCTGTGCCGGAGTGCGCAGCACCAGGCGAGGGTGCTTGCGCGGCAGTGCGTTGCGCATGCGCGGAGGCCTCGCATTGGGGGAGCGCTTTCCGGCTCGCATTCAATATTGCTCCGTCACAATTGCGCAATAGGGCGATTGTCAGCTTGCTTGTCGACGCGTCGCGCAGAGCGGCTTTTCGCTCGATCGCGTGCAGATCGAGATCACCGAAGGCGCGATGGACACCGATGTCGAGGCAGCGCGAACCATCGACGATGAAATGAAGGCGGGATTGATCGCTGGTACGGCGTCATCAGCGATGTCGGTCCGGAGGACGCGCTCCGGCAGCGAATTGCCGAGCTTGAAAGTCTGCTGTCGCGTGCCGCTGCTTCCGGGAATGACCCGCAATAATCTCGCCAATGTCCACACGGCTAAAGTTCGGACCGGCTGCTGCCGTTATCAAAGCGGAACCGCTGCGTTTCAGGCAAGGATTGCGAGCTGAAGGCCGCCGGAAGAGGGGGGTCCTTGGGGCAGAACCTGAAGGAAGAGTACTTCGTGCGCTGGACTTTGAAAACTCGCGCGGCACTGGCGACGGCGCTGGTGGTGTCGCTCTTCAGTATTGCGCTGGCCGCAATCGCGCAGTACTACGCCTATATCAGCCTGAAAGAGCTCCTGCAAGCGCAGCAGGACACCCAGGTCAAGCTGGTCGCGAAGCAACTTGACGAAAAGTTCGAAGCGCGCGCCATCCTGCTGCGCACCCTCGCGCGACAGCTGGCGCCAATGCTGGAGCGCTCGCCGGAGACATTGAAGGCATTCGCCAGCCAGGCCGTCGCCGTACCCGAGGCATTCAACTCGGTTTCGCTGATCTGGCCGGACGGCCGCCTCGCCTTCAACACGGCCATGCCGATCAGTCAGCAGTTTCAGTTGGCGGACAGGGACTACGTGCAACGCATCGTGCAAGGTGCATCCACGGCGATCTCCGAGCCATTGTTCGGCCGCAACAATGGCGCGCCGGGATTCGTGCTTGCCGTTGCGCTTCGCTCGCCCGAGGGGCGCTTGCGCGCCATCGTGGTTGGCAGCCTGAACCTGCTGCGCAACAATTTCCTGCTGGATCTTGCGCACAACCGGGTGGGCGCCACCGGTATGTACTGCCTCACGTCGTCCGGGCAGAACCCCCGCTACGTGATGCATGCCGACGGGGCGAAGTTGATGAAAGCGGCCAAGGCCGTCGGCGAGTCCTGCGGCACGGAGAAAACGTCTTCCGCCTTCGAGATCCTCGAGCCGACCCAGCCAGTCGTTGCAAGGTACCTGCTCGAATCCAATGGCTGGGAGCTCGTTGCCACGCTTCCCGCCATGGAGGCGTATGGGCCCCTGGCGCAAGTCCGTCGCAAGGTCGTGCTGGCGGGAGGTATCGGCTTGCTGGTCGCGGTTGGTCTGATGTGGATCGTGGTCCAGCACCTGCTGGTGCCGCTGGAGCGGCTGCATCGCGCCATCCAGCGGGATCCCGGCAACCTTGAGGCGCATCTGCCGGAAACCGATACGCCGCGCGATGAAGTCAGCGAGCTGGCAAGCACTTTTTCGCGGGTGATCAGGCAGTTGGTGGAGCGTGAATCAGCGTTGCAGAAGGCGAAGGAGCAGGCGCACGCTTCAGAAAGACGGATCCAGACCATCGCCAACCAGGTGCCGGACCTCATCTCCTACATCGATGCGCACGAGCGCCATGTCTTCGTCAACACCGCATATGAGCGCCGCTTCGGGCTGCCGGCGGCCAGCATCGTCGGGCTTTCCGTGAAAGAACTGTGGGGTGCGCCCGCCTATGCGGACATGAAACTCTACCTGGACCGCGCCTATGCCGGGGAGAGCCTTACCTTTGAACGGGTGCCCCGTGACCTGCGCGAATACCAATGCATCGAGATCACCTATCAGCCTGCCCTGGCTGAAGGCTGCGATGTCGTGCAGGGCCTCCATGTCTTCGTGAGGGATGTCACAGTGGCGCGGGCTCAGGTCAACCGCCTGGAACAACAGACCCTGGCGGATTATCTGACCGGACTGTTCAACCGCAAAGGCTTTGATCGCTACCTGTCCACGGCCATCAAGCGAGCCGATGAAAACCAGGGCGCGATGGCACTGCTCTTGGTGGACCTGGACGGGTTCAAGCACGTCAATGACTGCTACGGACATGCAATCGGGGACAAGCTGCTGGTTGCTTTCGCCGAACGGCTCGCCTTGAGTGTCTCGGACGTGGGCGCTGCCGCCCGCATTGGCGGTGACGAATTTGCCGTCGTGCTGGACGATGTCGGATCCTCGGCGGACGCGCAACGCATTGCGCAAGCCATCGTGGAACTATCGGCCGACCCCTACATCTTCCCCGGATATCAGGTGATGGCAAACGCCAGCGTTGGCGTAGCGGTGCGCCGCCGCGACAGTGACCAGACTGCCGCCGAATTGTTCTCGCGCGCCGATGCCGCGCTATATGGGGCAAAGCACGACGGGAAAGGCAGGTTCTCCGCATGCGAGGCCGGTCTGGACTGAAGCTCGGCGAGCCGGCCAGGCTTCGTTGCCGGTTGCCGCGCCGGCGGCTCTTTTTGACGGATTCCTGGCGGCCATTGGAGCGAGGCCGTTCGAATTTGCGCCGGCATGTGAAGGCCGGCATTGCGTGGCGACGCAGTTGCTATGCGATGTGCGCAGCGAAGCCGGTCGTGCCAGGAGAGATATCGGCTCGCAATGTGAGCGCCGGTATGTCATACGCGCCGCCATTCTGCGGGCGAAACGGGATGGGCGCGGTCTGGAAGATGTCATCGAGACGTTGTCCGAGCGCATCGCAGATACCGGAATATCGCGCTTCGTCGGTTCGGCTGGTCCGATAGAGCACGAACGGCGGCAAGACGCTGAAGCCGGGGTAATACAGAATCCCGTGCTGGATGGGGAACAGAATGTCATCCATGGGGCCATTGACGCCCCGCGGGCTGTAATGCGACTCCCATCCGCCCGCAGTGACGATCAGCATCGCCCGCTTTCCTGCCATCGTGCCTTCCCCGAAGCGGTCGCCCCAGCGCGCATCGGAGTGTTCCCCTACGCCATGCGCGAAGCCGGACGCATAGACGCGATCCACCCAGCCTTTCAGGATCGCCGGCATCGAGTACCACCACAGGGGAAACTGAAGGATGACAGCATCCGCCCAGCGTAACTTGTCCTGTTCGAGTGCGATGTCCTGGCTTTGTCGACCGCTTTCGAACGCACGCCTGGAGTCAAGGTTCGGATCAAAGCGCATATCGGACGGCCGAGTCTGCAGGTCCAGGCTGTCGTCCGCGTCAAGCGACGCCTTCCACTTCATTGCATACAGGTCCGAGACCTGGACGACGTGTCCGGCTTTCTCGAGGCGTTTGACCGAGAAGCGCCTAAGCGAGCCGTTCAGGGACTTTGGTTCGGGATGGGCATAGACCAGAAGAATATTCATGACGGGGCTTTCAACGCTTTCAAAGGTAAGGAGAGAGCAGGGTAGGTCTTTGTCAGGTATATTGGAAATGAATTTCCAATATTCCAGGTATTGCAATGAGTAATCTCAGAAGGCTGGACCTGAACCTGCTGGTCACACTCGATGTCTTGCTGTCTGAACACAACGTAACGCGTGCGGCGCAGCGCCTGAACTTCTCTCAACCCTCGGTGAGCGTGCATCTCGCCAAGCTGAGGGATGTCTTTGGGGATCCGCTTCTGCTGCCCGGGCCGCGAGGAATGCAGCCCACCGCAAGGGCCGACGCATTGCGCGAGCCGTTGCATCAGGCGCTTGAAGCGCTTGAGCGCGCGGTCTCTCCCGCCAGCCCTTTCGATCCTGCCGAGGCTAGCCATACCTGGCGCGTAGCCGCTACCGACTACAGCGAATCGGCGATCCTGCTGCCAGCTTTGGCCGCCTTGCGCTCGGCGGCGCCCGGTGCCCGGCTGGCAGTCCTGGAAGCGGTTCCGCCGCGCATAGCCAAGCAAGCGGAACAGGGCGAGATCGATCTCGCTTTTCATCTCAGCGAGGAGGCGCCGTCAGGCTTGCATTGCCGGGCGCTTTTTTCGGAGCGGTATGTCCTGGCAGGCCGCGCGGGTCATCCGCGCCTGAAGAGACGGCCAACGCTTGCGCAATTCTGCGAACTCGATCACGTGATCGTGTCGCCGGATGGCGGGGGATTTCGCGGCGTCACGGACCAGGCACTATCGCAGGCAGGCCTGGCGCGTCAGGTTGTGCTTTCCGTTCCGCACTTCCTGTTTGTCAGGTCGGTCCTTGAGAGCACCGACCTCGTGGCGATGCTCCCTTCGCGCCTGGTCAGCGGCACTACCACGCTGCAGGTTGTCGAGCCACCCGTCGATGTGCCGGGCTTCGAGATGGCCATGCTCTGGCATGAGCGCTCCCATCGCGACCCCGCGCATCAATGGCTGCGTGACTTCATCGCGGATTCGGTATGATCCGGTCCCTCGAGGCTGAAGAAGACTGGCCGTTCTTCGAGCCGGACTGCGCGCTATCGCAATCCCGGAGATCCCTGATCCGGCCCCTTTCACAACAAGGCGCAAGTGCTTTTTGGGAAGCCCATATATCGTCAGATCGCCTGGCGCGCCACCCCATGCTCTTGCCGCGGCATCATTGGCTTGCGTCAGGGATTCAGGAGCCGGACCGGCTGCGCGACATCAGCCGGAACGCGCCCGCTGCCCCGATGCATGCAAGCGTGACCGCGCTTCTGGTTGAGGAATTTGGGCTGAACAACGAGGAGGAGGTCTTCTTTGTCCTTATGAAGGAGCGCATCTACGCGACCGAGTTTGGGCTGTTTTCCGCATACTGGGAACAGTTCCTGATGCTCGGCGATGAAGGCCCCTTTCTGTTCCACCCGCCTACAGGCCGCTATGCGCAATTCAGCCCGCACGGCCGTCTTTCGTTTGGAACGCGGGCGGGCTGATCGCCGGGCGCGGGTCTGGCCGAGGCGCTTTTCAGGGGCCCGGGGCCTGCCTCACGCCCGCGTGGCTGGCGCCGTCGTGGATTCGCTTTCGGCCACAGCCTCCGCCTGTCGGCGCGCGCGGGACATCTCGATATCGTTGGGCTGCACCAGTTGGCCCTGGTCATCGACCAGCGCGGCCCGCACAGGGCGCCGCTCCGAGCGGGTGAGCAGATCCACCGGCCCCTTGCCGTCGGCCGTCAGGTGACGGTCGCCCCATTGCATCAGGCCAATGATGACCGGCAGCAACTCCACGGCGGCGCGCGTCGGCCGGTACTCGAAACGCTCCCGCTCGCCCGGCTCCCGATAGCCCACGCGGCGCAGGATGCCAGCCTCGGTCAAGGTCTTGAGCCGTGCCGACAGCACAGCGGGGGAGCATTGCAGCCGTTCCAGGAAGTCGTCGAAGCGCCTGATACCTTGAAAAATGTCGCGCAGGATCAGGATCGTCCACTTCTCTCCGATCAGGGAGAGGGTCGCGGCGATCGAGCAGTGGAGAAGGTCGTCAGGACGGGGTTGCATGAATCCAGCATAGCAGGCTGACTTCATTTGAAAAAGTCAGGGTATTGCCTATACTGCTGACTATGAAATTTGAAGTCAGGAGCCGGACATGCAGACCATAGAGCACTTCAGCCTGGCCGGCCAATCGCATCCGCCTGCGGCCGGCTCGCACGCAGCCTGCCCGGAATGCGCGCAAAGCTGGCTGCTGGCTGGCGGAAAGCGAGTGGTGGTGCGGGCCGTAAGTCCCGGCGACGTGGAGCAGGAGCGCGCCTTTGTGCAGGCCTTGTCGCGCGAAAGCCGGTATTACCGCTTCCTGACCGGCGGGCGCGTGTCGGATGACGTGATCAACCTGTTTGTCGCGAGCCATGCCGGCCTGGCCCTGGTAGTCACGGCGGAAGTCGATGGCCAGCCGGTCATCGTCGCCAACGGCAACTATGTGGTGACGGACGAAGGGATTGCCGAATTCGCGGTGGCCGTGGCCGACGACTGGCAGGGCAAGGGCATCGGCCGCCGGCTGATCCTGCGTCTGCGCGATGCGGCGCAGGCAGCCGGCCTGCACCTGCTGCGCGGCGACGTATTGAGCGAAAACCGGCGCATGCTGGCGCTGATGCGGGAATTCGGTTTTTCCAGCCGGCGCAACCCGGAAGACAACCTGCTGTATCAGGTAAGCCTCGCTCTGCGCGGGCAGGCAGCCAGCG
>NZ_JARJLM010000280.1 GCF_029335485.1 Cupriavidus basilensis | reverse complement strand
GCGCATAAGCCGGGTTTTTACTAGGACGGCGAGCCGGGGGCAAGGACGGGAATTCGTCGACGGCCCATGGCCAGGAACGGTACATCACGGCTGCTGACCCGGGCCTCCCCGCCGCCTTAGCGCAACTCGGACTCCGACGGTTCCAGCACGCTGCGCAATTTCCCGAGAATCCAGTTGAGCAACGGGTTGGTATGCTGGTAGTAGTTCCATGTGGGATCCTGGCGAGCGCCCAGGATGCGCTTGAACTCGTAGGCCGTGGCGCCCAGTTCGATTTCCGCAAAGCCCTCGCGGATGCCGAAATCCACCGCGCGGATAAACATGGCGAAGTACAAGCCGTAGTCGTTGCTCTTTGCATAATCCAGGCCGACATAGCGGTTGACCAACTGGGGTCCCTTCCCGATCAATTGGGTGAACCCGATCAACTCGTCTTCCAGGAAGAACAGCAGGTAGTGGCTAAGCGCGCTGGTATTGACAAAATACTCCCGCGTCAGCTTCTCGAACTTCAGCTCGGCCTTGTGATAGGTGTTCAGGTACAGTTCATGCACCCTGGCGACCAGGTGCTCCGGCAGGCCGGCGCACTCCTCGTAGCGCAGTGCGGCTGCCTTCTTCAGCTTGCGCTTCAGCAGGTTCCTGCGGTCGCTCTTCATCGCCTGGTAGTAGTCCGGACCGAGCGCCAGCACAGGTACGGGCAGGCCCATCGCCGGCGCGAAACCCGGCAGCGGCAAGTCCTTGCCGAATCCCTTGTAGGCGAGCAGGCTTCCCTTCTTCGTCAGCTCCACGTTGATGGCCGCGAGGATCTCGGCGGAAACTTCCCCTTGGATGCGGCCAAAATCCGCGGTCGGATTCCCGATGCAGGCCAGCTTGAAGCGGATCCAGCTCAGGCTCCGCTTCAGCCAGCCATTGGGCAGCAGGGTATTGAGCCTGAAATCCATTACAAAGTAAGGCGCCACCGTAACGAGCCGGTCTGCCCGGTAAACGGCAAAATAACCGAACCGGAAACCATCGATGCCAGACGCCTGGAGCGCCTGGTAAAAATCCCCTCCCTCCGGCTCGTCCTGCAGAAACCCCTCTGGCGGAACCGCCAGATCCTTGATGCGCAGCATGGATACCCGTCCTTTTTTGATTGTTTTGCTGGTCAGGGTGCCGCCCGCCAACTTTCCTATAACGGAGATCCGGATATCGGGTTGACGTTACCCCGCGTTGCGCGACGGGAACCCGGCAGCCGTTTCGGCATTGCCGCTTTCAGCGCACATATGGCTCCTGTTGCCGGATAACTTGTCAAATGGATAATCTGACGAAAACCATGTTCCGGAATCGCCCAAGCCACGGTACCGCGACACGCAAAGGGCAGCACCATGACAAACCTTGTTCTGATCTGTGGTCCCTCTGCGGTTGGCAAATCCACCGTCGGTCTCGAGCTTGCCCGCCTGACCGGTTATCCGCTGCTGCAGCACCACGAAACCGCAATCCCGGTCGCCAAGGTTCACGGCTCGGACGGCGCCAGATTTGAAGCAACGGTGGCCCGCGTGCGCACGGAGATACTTCGCGCTGCAGTCAGCGCGGGCCTCCCGGGCGTGATAACCACCTTCAGATGGCGGTTCGGCTCGGCGGCGGACCTTGCGTTTGTCGGGGGATTGCGAGCGCTCTGCGACGCTTCCCGCAGCCGGCTGGCTTTCGTCGAACTGGCGGCGTCGTTCCGCGTCCGGAGTGCAAGAGAGGGCAGCGAGCCGCGCGTGTGGATGAAACCATGGCTGGCGGACGTGATCGCGGCCAGGGGAGCCCTGGCGGCCTTGCTGCACCAGCCCTATGCCTACAACTCGAACGGCGGGTTTCCATACCCGAATGACTGGCTGCTGTCGAATACGGAAGAAATGACGCCAGCCGAAGTCGCGCAGCGCATCATCGAGAGATTCGCGCTTCCCCGCCGTACCGCGGACTGAAGCCGCCGGGCATAAGCCCCAGGCCAACGCAAGACGACGTACGGCCCCGTATCCGGCCCGAACACCACTAAGTGCCGCCCTCCCCGGATTCACCGCCAGCTTGCCGGACCAAACGTCGAAGACGCACGGTCATTTCCTTCTCAGCTTGTTTGTCACCCCGGTCCCTTGCGACCTCGATGCCATTCTGAAATGCGAGACGGGCCTTCGCATTCTCGCCAAGCTCCACATAGAGAACACCGAGTGCGCGCCAAGCGCCCGAATAGTGCGGGTCGAGCTCGGTAGCCTTGACCAGATGGGGAACGGCAGCGGCCAGGTCTCCCTGTTGCTGGTACGCCAATGCAAGCGTGACTCTGAGCATGGCGGAATCCTGACCCGCTGCGAGTCTTCGCTCCAGTGGCCCTATCGAGAACTTCTGCGTGGTCATCGCCTTCCTGCGTCTACGCCCGTCAACCAGAGCTTGAGTGTACAACGGACCTGGACATCGGTCAGATATGACATTGCGCTCGAGCCGATGACCGAAGGTCATAAGCCATATGAAAAAACTGTAGCCCTTATGGTCAATTCGCTGTCACGCACTGACCTATATTCGAGGGAACTTCTTGGGATGGAGAAGGAGAATCCACCACAAACAGGAGGTGGAACATGATAAGGAAAAAGGTCTTGCTACTTGCGATGGCAGTTGCCGCACTTGGGGCTGGGACGTCCTACGCCGGCAACGGCACGCGGGATGTCTACACGGATGGCGCCGGGACTTTGGGACCACGCGACCCTTATACCGATGGCGGGAAAGCCGCAAGGTTTGACATTTACACCGATGGCGCGAACGTCACGTACAAGCGCGATGTCGCTCCCGAGGTGCTGGCAACATCCCGGCCGAACGACTGTGCCCCGAATTGCGGTGGCGAGCGGCAAGCTGGGGGCGCCGAAGTCACCTGAGAACGGGCGGTCTCCGGCTGCGCGCCAAGGGACGCGCACTGCGCGAATGGCGAGCCGGGAAGCTCACAAGGCTTCCTGGCTCACAGAATTCATGCCGCAGGTCCCGGCCCGCTGTCCGGCTGCGCGCAGCGCTATCACCGTTGATCTTCAAGCGCGTCTAACGCGCGATATGGTTCGTGGCGTGCTGGATGGGAGCGCGGACCTCGGGATCATCTCCGGACCCTTGACATCCTCCGCCGCCTGAAGGGCGAGGTTTGCCGCGCATTCCGATCAACCAGCCGACGCAGCCGACGGGAAGCCAATGCAAGGCACCTGGTAGATTTGTGCTGCACTGCACGCACTGAAGGCATGTTGCCGCTGTGTCAGACTGCCGCGCTGGCGGCCCGGTTGCCGGGCCCATCCGGCGATGGCAAGCCAGCCGAGCCGGTCGATGAACCTCGTTGCAAGTTCATTCATACCTGCACCGGTAGCAGCCGCAGGGCACGCCGAGGCGTGCTCACGCCGACCAGCGCCTGCTGGCCGGTGTTCTCGGCGCAGTAATCCAATGCCTGCCGCAGCGCGGTGTCCACGCCGCGCAGCGACAAGGCGAAGCGGCTGGCGGCCTCCTGGCGAGTCATCTCGTCGATGCGCAGGGCGATCAGGACTGCGCGATGGCGGCGCGGCAGGCGCTGAAGGGCCCGCTCCAACGCCGCCAGCTCGGAGCGGGTTTCGGCGACCAGGTCCGGACCGGGCGATGGGTCCACCAAGTGTTCCAGCTCAATGTCAGCATCTCCCGCGTACTGCCAGGACCGATTGCCGCGCATGCGGTCAATGGCGACATTGCAGGCTGCGCGGTAGACGTAAGCCTCGGGGTTCGGCACAGCCGATCGCACCTCCATATCGCCCAGGCGTAGCCAAGCGTCGTGCAGGCATTCGGTGGCCATGTCGGGACAACCCAGATGGCGCACCAGCCTGCGCCGCAAGTGCGCGTAGTTCGCGGTGAGGAAGCCCTGCAGTCCGATGCGGCGCTGCGCCTCGTCCAGCGGCTCGTTCGCCGCGTCGTCGTCCACAGGCGCTTCCAGGTCATACAGGATATTCATGGCCATGACGGATCTACCTCTGTATTCGTTGGCGAAAGCCCCCTGCCGTTTGGCCAAGCCCGAACGCGCTCGCCACAGCGCAGGCGACAGGGGCGCGCGGGCTTGGGCAGACGCAAGGCTGAACAGCGCCATGCCCGGCTGCCGGGCAAAGGGGCTCCCGCCATGCGCGGAATCAGGTCAGGAATATCGCGTTGAATCGGCTTAGCGGTCCTGCCGCAACTGCCGGCGCTCGTCGTCCGTCAACCGCGCCCAGCCGCCCGCATCGAAGTGCTGGCCATTGCCGACGAGCTGCACCGGGTTCGCCATGTCATATCGGGTGGCCCCGGACTGGCCACCGGACGCAGGCGCTGGCTGCATCGCGCCATCGCCCTGCACCGGCTCATTGCCGAACCCGATCACCCGCACCGTGAAGATCGAAGGCAATGCCTGGCGAGCCGTTGCGCGCTCGCGCTGCAGCGCGTCCTGCGCGGCCGCGCTGGCTTGCGACGCGGCCGCGCTGGCATTGGCCAACGCCGACACGTTTACCGCCGCCACGACGGGGATGCCGGTGGCCTGGCCCTGGACCGCGATATTGGCTGCGTTCACCACCTGCAAGGCCGCCAGGCTGACGTTGCCGGAGACCCGGATTCCCGCTTCCCCGGCGTCGATCGTGCCCAGCGGGGCGATCAGGTCGACGTCGCCGGCCGGGACCTCCGGAATCGGGTTGAGCGTGGCAATGCCTGCACCGGTGCTCGGCACACCCGACGACAGCGTCACGTTGCCCCACTGGTCGTAGACGCGCTTGGGCGGCGTGTAGACCACGGTGGTCTTGGCGCCGCGGCCTGCGTTGATGTCGCCCTCGGCCGACCAGCCCATGATGTGGCCGCCAAAGGTCGTCATGATCCGGCTCTGGCCCAGCAGGATGTGGTCCTGCGCGTACAGGTGGATGTTGCCCGCGCCCTGGGTGATGACGCCCGGGATGACACCCGCCACCGGTTGCGGGGCCACGCCCTCGATGCCGAACACCTGGTGGCCGCCCGGGGTCAGCATCGTGATATCTCCGCCGAACAGGGTGTTGACCCCGGCTGCGCCGTACATCGTGATGTCGCCCTGGTACGCGATGGGCTTGCCCTGCGCGTCGGTGCCCGGGAACAGCGCCGCGATGGCATTGCGCCCGCGCAGGTAGCTGCCGTAGCGCGCGCCGCCGGCGTCGTTATGCTCGCGGCCGCCGGCCCGCAACTCGGCGGCGTACACGCCGCGGATATAGATGCGCTGCTGCTCGGGCGGCAAGCGGTTGAAGAACGCGAGGGCGTCTTCCGAACCGTCGAACCCGTAGCGGGTTTCCAGCCAGTTCACCAGATGCAACTGAGCGGCCTGCTGGTAGTCGTTGGCCAGCAGGCGCCTCGGTTGCGCGGGATCGGCATCGCGCTTGGCCTGGAGCGCGGCGAGGAAGGCTTGCGCGTCCTTGTCTGCGCCCTGGTAGCCGTGTTCGGCGCGCAGCCAGTCGGCCAGTGCGAGCCTGCGGTTGTAGCCATGGACAACCTTGCCGGGCTGGGCGGCCAGGGGCTTGCCGGCTTCGGCCTGGTTGACCGGGTCGAGGTAGCGCTTCACGAAGCCGGCGTAGTCAGCGCCGCGGGCGCCCAGGCCGGCCTGCATCACGATGCTGGCACCTGGCCGCGCATCGCCCGGCAACACCGAGCCGAGGCTGGTGACCGCGGCCTTGTCTTCCATCAGGATGTTGCGCCCGGCGCTGATTTCCAGGGTGCCGGGGCCGGCTACGCTGAACGCGCTGCGCAGGATATCCCGGCCGGCCGAGACCACCGAGACGTCGTTCGGGCCGTTGTGCACGAACAGGTTGCCAGCGCTGGTGCCACCGCCCTGAGACTGGGCCAGCGTATTGGCGATCTCTTGCGGCATCAATACCGGCTGCCCCAATGGCGTGCCGGCGTTGACGATGTCGCGTCCGGCCATCATCCAGACGGGGCCGGCAGACTCATACCAGGTCTGTCCCGTGCGCTGGCCACTTTTGAAGGCGAGAATCTCTCCGGTGCGCAGGCCAACGATGTCGCCTTGCGCGGCGTAGAAGCGCGCCGGATCGCGATCGCCGGCGGCTCGCACCGCTGCCGTGTTGGCGCCGAAGGCGAACAGCGGGAACTGTATGAGGGTCGGCCTGATCGCGTCGCTGGCCACGTTGCTGGTGACATAGGGGATCGCACCCGTCGCTTGCGAGTAGTAGTCGAAGCCGATGAACGCCGGTTTGAACGGCGTCGGGAGTGCGGAGAGACTGGCTCCGGACTGGGTGACGGCGTATCCGCTGGCATAGATGGAATCGCCCGCCAGCAACTGCAGGCTGCCAGTAGCCGCGGGGGCGAGCGACAGCGAGTACGCGGTGTCGTAGCTGTCCTGCCCGCCCAGCGCCGATTTGCCGAGGAAGATGCTGCCATTGGCGGCCACGCTGCTCAACTGCGAGGGAAAGAGGAAGCGTCCATCGGTGGCGCTGGCGTTGCCCGACACCTGCGACCTAACGGTTCCCAACTGCACGCTCGGCGTCAGGTTTCCGCCGGCGGAGAAGAGATGGATCGCCGTGCGGTCCGTCCACAGCGAAAACCAGCCGTAGCCGCCATCGGCGTAGGGCTTGCCGTCGAACGTAAAGCTCGACGAACTCCGGGTCGAGATCCGCCCGGGATCGCCGGTACCCGACAGCACCAGGTCGCCCCGCGTGGAAAGGTTCGCCGCAGCGTCGCCCAGCATCAGCACCACACCGCCAGTCGCTGTACCCAGGGTAGCGTTGAAGGGGTTGTAGGCGCGCCCCTCCTTGAGGTCGTTGGTCTGTGGGATGCCGCCATAGTTCATGGCGATGCCGCCCAGGCTGCCGGTCTGCAGATCCAGGCCGCCGCGCAGGTTGGTCAGCACGCCGTTCAGATTCAGGTTCTGGTTGAAGAAGTCGGTCGAAGCGGTAGTGGACGTGCCCGGGCTGATCGCCGCCCGCGCGCGCAAGCCGGGGTTGAGGTCACCGCCGATACGGACATCCATGTCGCCACCCCCGGTCAGCAGCAACTGACCACCCGGCGCGGCGCGGCCGGTGCTTGCCACCGCGAGCACCAGGCCTTCGCTGCGCGGCGAGGAAACGCCGTCACTGGAGCCGCGCCGATCCAGCATGCCGGCATTGCCGCCCACGTCGACCGTCAGGTTGCCGCCGCCCAGCGTGCCGACGCCGGTGAAGCCCACCAGCATCGGCAACGTGTTGATGATGTCGCGATCGGGATGGCCGGTGTTGGCGCCGCCGGCCTCCTTGACGTAGGTGCCGAAATTGATCCACCAGCTGGCGGCAATCGGATCGACGCCAGCCGTGTCTCCCGTGCCCTGGCGCCAGAGCCAGTTGCCCAGGTTACCGGCGACACTTTGCGCACGCGCGTCTTCCGTGCGCGGCAGGCTGAACTGGCTGACGATATCGCCGGTCAGGCTGCCGCCCGCGCGCACCAGCACATTGCCACCATGGTCGGGGTACCACGCGGCATACGGACTGCCGGCACTGTCATTGACCAGAGGCTCGTAGGCCGACCCGCCACTGCCGAGCACCGTCGTGCCATCGCGCGACCGGCTGCGTGCCTGGTCGAACGCGACAGCATCCGCCAGCGATGCCGTGGACACGCCAGCCGTGTACACGCCGTAGGCCGAACGCATGGCCACGTTGCCTGCCGCGATCAGGTCCAGATTGCCGGTGCCGGTGCGCAGCACGCTGAAATGCTGGCTGATCGGCGAGACCTGCTTGACCGGGCCGACGATGACCCGGTCAGGTACGGCGGGTATGGGCTCGCCCAGCGACGTGCACACGCCTTCGCTGCAAAACGACTCATAGATGGCTTCAACCGGCTTGCCCGCGGTAAAGGCGGGATCGATCAACACACCCAGTTCGTTCCATACGTAGTTGTACCGGATACACGCGTCCACGGCGCACCAGCTCTCTTCACTGGCGGGGACCGGCGTGCCCGGCTCGAACCCCAGTTCCGCACCCAGCGCGTTCCAGTACCAGGCGCCGCCCGGCCGCGCTGGCGTGCCGGGGATCACGATCTTGTCGTGGGTTTCGTACAGCGCATAGTGCGTATCGGCCAGGACCAGATCACCGGCGAAGGCCGGCTTGATAGCACGCGTATCGGCTGCCTGGATATCGGCACCGGACACCAGGCGCATGGACCAGGACAGCGAACCCTCGGGCAGCATCGCGGCGACCGCCCAGTTGCTGCCCTGGCTGGCGCCGGTGACGGTACGCAATGGCACCGACAAGGCGTCGCCCGGCAGCTTGACGTTGGTGTCCGAGGGAATCAACGCGCCCACCTTGAGCGGCAGCGCACCCGCCAACAGCACGCCGTCCGGGTTGGTGTTGAAGCTCGCCCGTCCGGGTAGCGGCACCCCCGCAGGCCAAGTCATGGCCGCCAGCGACGCGGCGTTGGGCAGCAGCGTACCGGCGTCCAGCTTCATGCCTGCGGCAAGCGTGACAGGCTCGGCCACCAGCGTGCCGGCGGCATAGACGACGTTGCCCGCGCTATCGCGCACGGCGGCCCTGAGCACGGTGTTGGCAGGCAACTCCAGCGGCGCACCGAGCGTGCCTTCGACAGGCAGAATCGTCCCCGACGCCATCATGGTGGCCTGGATCGGCAACGCATAGTTCAGCGTCTTGCCTGCCGGGAACAAAGTGCCTTCGGCCAGCACCACGCCGGCGCCGGGCACCACGACGTCGCCGCCATAGGCCTGGCGGCCAGGCGTCAGGACCCAACCGTTGTCGTCCGGGGTGGCGGGCGGGGGTGCAAAGCCATCGTTGATGCTGCCGTAGATTTCCAGGTTGCCGCCGGCGCGGATCACCAGGGAGCCGGGTTCGCCCGAGCCGTAGACGGCGGTCTTCCGGTTGTGCGGATTGACGCCTGCATAACGGTAGCCGGAGAGATCCAGGTCGCCGCTGACGATCAGGTCGCCATCCGGCGTCTTGCTGGCGATCTCCACGCCCGGGCGCAGGTGGAAGGCATCGGCATAGCTGGCGTTATTCAGCCCGGCCAGCTTGCCGTTCAGCAACGCGCCGTTGGCCAGCGCGGCATCGATGAACGCCGTGCTGTCCGCGTGCTTGCCATCGAGGTAGGCCTGGTCGATCACCTGGTACGGGCGGCCGCTGGCGGCGGGCGAGGTACCAGGCGGCGCATCGGTGTAGCGGGCCGTTGCGTTCACCACGATGCTGCGCGCCCCCCGGATGCTCAGGCTGCCACGGGCATCGATGGCGAGGTCGCCATAGGTCGGGGCATTGGCGTCGTCGACCTTGCCGCCGCTGCCGATCCGCGGCGCGTTGAGCTCCAGCGTGCCACGCGCCACCCCGTCGTTCTGGCCCTTGCCCGTGCCGGTCGCCACATCGGTGCCGTGGCGCAGGTCCAGGCGCGCTCCGCTGGCCAGGGTCAGCGGGCCGTTGCCCGAATTGAGTTCAATCAACGCACGATTGGGCGCGTCGATGATCTTGCCGTAGCTGTCCACCCGCAGCGCGCTGCCATGCGTATCCAGCAAGGCCGTGCCGGCGATGGTCAGGCCGTTCTTGCCGGCCAGGCGGATGCTGCCGACCCGCTCTCCGCTGGCATCGATGGTGCCGGCCACCGTCAGGCTGCCGTCATCGACAGAGACGTTGACCATGCCGGCCTTGATCTCGTCGCCGATGGTGAGATCGCCCCGCTTCAGCTGGAAGCTGCGCGCGCCGAAAACCTCGCCGTCATTCAAGCGCCGGTTCAGGGCGGCGAAGTCGCCGATGCCCTGGGCGCGAATATCGACGCCGCCGGCCCTGTACGGCATGACCGTGCCGCCCGCGTCGTAACGGCCGCTGCTGCCGCCCAGGACCTTGCCTTGCAGATCCACCAATCCGGCCGATGCCGCCACGGCCACCGCCTTCAGGGTACCCGCCTGGTTATGCTGTGCCGACAGATCGATGACCGACCCTTCGGCCTGGCGAATATTGCCTGCGCGGCTTTCGAGGATGACATCGCCGCCCCAACTGTACTTGTCGACGTCCATGAAGGTCGCCTTGCGGCCGGCCACGTCGATGCGGGCGGCATTGGCGAGGCTCAGGTCGTTGTCGGCGCTCAGCGTCAGCTTGCCGCTCGGGAGCACCACGGTGGTGTCCAGAACGATGCGCTTGCCGGAGAGGGCCAGTTCGGCGCCCAAGGCGTCGATGGCCGGCATCGCCGATGCGGCCCCGCTGCCGGCCGGCGCCGACACGTTGATGGCGCCGCCCGCGGTGATGCGGTTGACCGAACCGGCTTCGCCGGTTATCAGCGGGGTCGCGATATTGAGGTTGCCGCCGCTGTATGCAAAGCCCTTGCCGGTTTCGTATGCGCCCTGTGCCTGGTACACCGCCAGGCTGCCTTTGTGATTCGCGGTGACGCGCTCGCTGGCGTTGAGGTTGACGTTGGCAAACCCCAGCACCAGGCGCGCGGCGTCCGCCACGGTATCGGGCTGCGTGTCCGGGCCATAGCCGAATTCGATGCGCCGCGCCTGGATGTCGAGGGTGCCGGCGCCGGTGCCGGCACCCTCGGCCACCACCGCGCCCGGCAATGCCGTGGTGCCGTTCCAGACCAGCGTGCCGGTGCGGATGCGCGCGACGTCGCCGGCATCGCCATGGCCGTAGATAGCCGGCGTGGTCAGCGCAAGATTGTCGAGCAGCGATTTGCCGCTGGCGTCCAGCGTGCTCAGCGTGGTGTCGCCGTAGAAGTTGAACGACTGGGCAGCCGTCAGGGACAGCGTTTGCAAGGCCGGCGCGCCAGTACTGGTATCGCCGCGCAACAGGCGATCCATCACGTCCTGGTTGAGGGTCAGCCCCGAGGGCAGAGCCCGGCGCGCCGCCGCCGCGGCCAGCGCCGCGGCGCTGCCCACGTTGATGCCGCCAACCGCTAGCGCCAGGTGGCGGGTGCCGTAGCGCACCGCATCGCCCAGCTCGAACTCGTTGCTGGTGGCGAAGGCAATGGTGCCTTCCGAATACAAGGAAGTCGTGCCGGCGCAGACCAGCCGCGCGCAGCCGCCGACCAGGATGCTGCCCGGCGAACCGCTCGTCATGCTCTGCGGTGCCAGCATCTGCAAACGGCCGTTCGACACCGCCAGCACGCCGCGGTTGCCAGGCTGGTAGACAAAGCCGTCGCCCGAATCGTAGGCCGCCTTGCCGCGCCCCAGGGTGTTGATGGAGGCGCCCTGTTCGACCCGGATGCCACCCGCTTGCGAGGTCGCTTGCACTGTGGAGATCAGGAACACCTCGGCCGCCGACAAGCTGGCGCCCTGGCGCAGGTTGACTGCGTTTGCCGACCCCACCGCATCGAACTGCACGAGGTTTCCGCCCTGGCCGTACTTCACCCACGGCAGACCGCCGATGACCATGCGCGCCGCGCCAACGGCATTGAGGTCCGCGGCATGGAGAGAGACCGTGTTGCTGCCGGCGCCAGGCTGTACGCCGGCGGCCAGTACCTCGATATCCGAAGAAGGACTCGTGACAGCCAAGGTGCCGCCGAATCCGTTCGCGGCCGGCTGGAACCGCGCCAGGCCATTGAAATTGAAATCGTCCGCGGCGCCATTGCCCGCCACCAAGTGCAGCCTCAGCGTCTTGGCATCCGCCTCGAGTGCCGCCCTCGGGACGCCCACGCGCGCCGCATCGGCGCGGACAAAGTCGGCGAAGCTGGTTTCGCTGTACTGCGAGTAGGTGCGCAGCACGTCGGCCGGCGTCACCACAAGCCGGCGGGACAGCGCGTCCCGGATACCCGTGCCGGCAATCGAGAACTGGCCCGGGGTGGACCAGGAGCCGTTGCGCATGGCCACGGCGCTGGCTGCGCTTGCCGCGGCACCGGCCTGGCCGTTGATCTCGACGCGGAAAGCACCCGGCAACAGCGCATAGGTGGAAGGCAGCAGCGTGTAGGTACCTGCCGGCAAGCCGGGCACTCCCGCGGCAATCGTGACCTGCTGGCCTGGCGGGGGAACGCCAGCGCCGCCCTCGCCGCCGGCAGGCGCCACGGCGGGCTGCATGCCGGGCACGATGGCATAGACCGGATTGGTCGCCAGCCCCGGCAAGGTGAAGCTGCCACCGGCGCTGGTCTGCATCAGCGGATGGTAGCGCGCATCTGTGGAGCCGCCACGCCCGGAGACGAAGGCTGCGCCCAACAGCCTGCCACCGCCGGACAGGTCCAGCACCGCGTCCCTTTGCACGTCGATCGCGCGGCCCAGCAATGTCACGCTCACGCGAGGCACGCCGGTAAAGGACGTACCGCCAGCACCTAGCAGGCCCACCTGCTCGCCGTCGTATTGCCAGGTCACGCCATCCACGGTGCCACCATACGGCAGCACCAGGCCATCGGCGCTCACGGACGTCAGGCTGCCGGGCAACAGATGTACCGATTGGGTGGCGGCGCGGCTGGCACTCGTCTCCATGCCGATCGTGATCCCGCCTAGCGGCGCGCGCAGCACGCCACCCTGCTCGATGACGGCGGCGCCCAGGTTGAGGGTGCCAAAGGCGGAATAGGGCACGGCCGGCACGCCGTCCGCCGTACGGCCGATCACCAGCTTGCGGTTCTGGTCGAAGTCGGAGTTGGTCCCCAGGTAGCCCGCCCGCACGGTGGCGGTGGCGCCCATCGCCGGATAGATCTGTGCGGCGGCCAGATAGAGATCGGCCGGCGTGCTCAAGGTCGTGTTCTGCCCCGTGACCGTGCCGCCCAGCAAGCGCAGATCGCCGTGGCTGACCAGCTCCAGCCGGTCGAAGGCGCGGCGATCGACGACAGCGGGCAGCCCCTCGGTCGCTGCCACGCCGCCACGCGCGCCGACGCTCAGGTTGTCGCGCAGATCCAGCACGCCGCCGGCTTCGATCCGCAGTTGCCCTGCGGACGCCTGGCCCGAGATGCCGCCGCGCACGGTGGGACGGATCTTGCCGTCGGCGGCGGCGATGGCGCCCACGCCGGCGAGCCGCATATAGGGAGCGGCCAGATGAATCCGCGAAGCATCCGCCGCGCCATCGGCCAGCGCCAGCGAGCCGGTATAGAGATTCAGGCTCTGGCCGAGCGACAACGACACATTGCCGTCGAAGCTGACGATGCCGTTGCTGAGGATGGAGAGGTTGTCGAAGCCGCCGGCCGTAACCTGTCCCGCGCCCAGCCGTGCGTGGCCGTAGGCAAGGCCGCTGGCCGCATCGCCGGCGCCGCCGGGCAATTGCCCGGCGGGCTGGTCCTGGGTCAGAATGAACTCACGCGCCTGGCGCACGCGCGCGGCAGCATCCGTGCGATACAGCGGCGCATCCAGCGCTACCGCGAGCGTGCCGCCCGCGGCACCCGCACCGCCTGCCGCGGCCTTCAGGGTGCCATCCAGGTACAGGCCATTGTTCGATGCCAGCGAGATGCTGCCGCCATGGCTGGCGACGGTTGCCGCGCCCTGCCCCGCGATATCGAGGCGCGCCTGCGTACCCGAGGCATCCAGCAACGCCCCCTCGCGCACGACCACGAACAAATTGCCGGCCGAAGCGGTGCCCGTGGCGGGATCGATCTCGCCGCCGATCACGATACTGCCTCCGCCGCGCACCAGTCCATAGCGTTGCCCGCGCGCATCCGTTGCGCTGACCGCGCGGGCCGCCGCATCCAGCACCGCATGCTCGCCGATCCGGATGGAGCGGCCGTGGCCCGCTGCCTCCGCCGATTCGGCCTCAGGCGAAAGGACGGTCACACCGGTCAGGGCGATCTTGCCGCCCCAGGCATTCAATGTGCCATCGACCGTCAGCTGTCCGATGCTGGCGACCTTGAGCGCCTGGCCCGGATCCACGTTGATCACCGCGCCACGGCCAATGACGGCCTGCACGGTTGCCATGTCCGCGGCGGCGGACCGCGCGGCACCTGCCTGCAAGCTCAGGCTCGCGCCCTTGCGCTGCGCCATGACGCCCCTGGATGGGTCCTCCTGGTACAACGCGGGCGTCCACAGCGCGAGCGCACCGCCCGCCTTGCTGTCGCTGCGTTGCGCATCCGTGCCGAAGCGGTACACCGGCATCGTCACATCGACCCGGGCCCCGTCGGCCACGGTCAAGCCGGCCTTGCCGGCGATGTCGTAAGCCGAAAAGCCTTTGTCGAAGAAGCCGCCGCCGAGCACCAGCATGCCGGGCTCAGTTCCCGTGTCGTGCGGCGCGTCGCCGATCCAGACCTTCCCCGCGCGCACGCGCAGCGTGCCGCCGCCGTCCACGCCATGGCCGCGCAGCGCCCCATCGAGCGTCAGCGCGCCCGTGTGGGCAGGGCTGTTTGCATTGGCTTCCAGTGTCGCATCGCCGCCCTTGCCGCCCTGCGTCTTGCCGTTGGCCAGCACGGCCGCCCCCGAACTCACGTCGATCACGCTTGCCGTCGGAAGCACCACGCCACCGCTGCTGCGCACGACCACGCTGCCGCCGTTGCGGTAGGGCAAGCCGCTGCCATCACCCGGATTCAGCAGCAGGTTGCGCCACAAGCCGCTGGCGTCCAGCGTCATGCCCTCGCGCACCGTGACGCCAGCGGGGATGCCAGCGGACGCCGGGAGGGACGTGTCCTCCATGCTGCCATTGCTGGCCATCTGGCTCAGCACGTTGCCTAGCTGGATGGTGCCGGCATGCGCGGTGATGCCGGCGTTTACCGCCACGTCGTTGCCGTAAAGCGTGACCTTGCCGCCCGCGGCCGCCTTCAGGTCCGCATCGACCAGGATCTTGTGCCTGGCCGCAATCTTGATCGCACCCAGCTCGAAGCCATTGAGCTGGCTGGCGTCCAGCATCAGCTTGCCCTGACGATCCGCCGGCAATGCCGTGCCCAGGCCCAGGCCTGCCGCAATGCGATCCTGTGTGTCCTTGAACTCGACCTGGCCCATGACCGCGCCCAGGATGTGGTGCTGCAAACCGGTGCGCTTGTCGTACATGGGCAGGTACTGCCCGACGATGAGCTCGCCCCTTGCGGCCGCTGCGTTGTGCGACTGGCTGTAGCCGTCCAGCGCCGCCTGCGGGGCCTGGGTCTGGCGCGCGCCCTGGAACGCTTCGCCGATGATGTCGCCTTCGAGCACCGCGGCGCCGGTCGCGATGACCAGCTTGCCGGCGTCGCGGCCGACCGTGTAGCCGTTCTCCAGCCGCCGCTGCGCGCCGATCAGGGGGCTGTAGAAATACCCGGTGGCCTTCTCTCCCCATCGTTTGTGTTCATCCTCGAAGCCTTTGTAGAGTCCCGTGTAGAGCTGGTCGCCCGGTGCCCTGGAAACTTCATGGAGCCCCCCATCGGCACCCTTGAGCCAGGTCTGACGGATGAAGCCGGTCTGGACGTTGAGCGTGCCGCCGGAGAGGTTGATGTTGGAGCCCGCCTGGGTGACGACGTCGTTGCCGCCAAAGCTGACGGTGCCGCCCTGGGCCATCCACTCGCCCACCTTGTGGCCCTGCGTGCCCAGGTAGCCGCCGACTTCCAGCAAGCCACCGGCGGTGTACCAGCGGTCGCTGTCGTAGCCGTTGGTGCCCTTGGGCACGAAGACCAGGCTGCGGCGGTCAATCCACACGTCATTGCTGTTGAGCAGCTTGCCGTCCCGATTGCCGGGCGCATCGCGCTGCTCGTTGCCCTGGACGTTGACCTTGATGTTGTTGCTCTCCATGGCCAGGTTCACGCCCACGGCGCCGGCGACGTCGATCCTGGCCCGCTCGCGCACCAGGCTGCGCTGGGCGGCGTTGACCACGATCTGGCCGCCGGTGGCCAGCGTCAGGGAGTCCTGCTGGAAGTCGGCTGTGCCGCCGCTGGCGATCTCGACGCGCGACTGGTCGCGGCGGTCGGTGACGAGCACGATGTTCTCGGTACTGGCCACGGCCGGACCGCGCAGGCCATCGCGCTGGCTGTCCAGGGCCGTGGTCTTCCCGTCATCTCCGATGACTACGGCGGTGGTGGCCCCTGGCCCGAGCACGACGCTGCCGGTACTGCCGACGGCATTGAGGTGCACGGTGCCGCGGGTATTCACGGTGGTGGTGGCCAGCGCCACGCCGCTCTGCCGCATGTCGCGCCCGGCGAGCGTGATGTCGCCTTCGCCGGCCACGATCAATCCCGTGTTGGTGACCTTGCCGGCGAGGCTGCCGCTATCGAACTGCGGGGTGACCTCGTTGCCGCGCGTGGTCGCGCCCTGGTTGCCGTCGGTCCCGACGCCCTTCTTGATGACAAAGCTGTCGCCCGCGGCCAGGGCGGCCTGGCCCTTCAGGGTGGCAATGTCGCCCGCGTTGTGGACTTCCTTGCCCAGCAGCAGCACATAGCCGCCGCCCTCGGTGGACTTGGCGGACGCCGGCGTGGCGATCCGCGCGCCGGCCTGGACTTCGATCTTGCCCTGCGCGTTGGTGAAGCTGGCGGCCGTACCTGGGCTGAAGATGCCATTGCTCCTGAACTGCTCGTCGTCGATGCGGGCTGCGGCCGCCACCAGGTTGCGCGTATCGATCTGGCTGCTGCCATTGAACACGATGCCGTTGCGGTTGACGATCATCACCGTGCCGTCGCCCTTGATCTGCCCCTGGATCTGCGAGGGACGCGCGTTGGGATCGTTGACGCGGTTGAGCACGGCCCAGTCCTTCTGCTGCTGGAAGGCTACCGTGGTGTTCTTGCCGACGTTGAAAGTTTCCCAATTCAGGATGGCGCGGTCGGCGCTCTGATCGATGGCGACCGTAGTCTTGCCATCGATCACCGTCTGCTTCGGGGCATTGGCGTTGTGCCAGCCGGCGGTCAAGGCATTGGTGTCGACTTTCAGGCCGCCTTCGGCCAGCCCCTCGGGCATCGCCGCGCCATCCTTCAGGGCAGCCTCGCGCGCGGCAGCCTGTGCCGCCTGCTGCGCGGCAATGCCGCGCGCAGCCAGGTTCAGGTTGTCGATGGAGCGCTGCAATTGGGCGCTGGCCCTTTGCTGCTGCTCCTGCGGACTGGCCAACTGCGACACCGGCATGCCGTTGGGCAGTTTGCCGGTGGCTGCCGCCGCGTTCTGCGCAGCCCCCTTGGCCGCGAACCAGTCCGGGCTGAACGCCCGCTGTGCCTGCGCGTCGCCGATCGCGCCGCCGGCAGCCAGCGTCAAGGCAATGGCACGCGCCATCGGCACCAGCCGCAACGCCTGCCCCCCTTGCGCCCGGCTTCCTGCTCTCGTTGCTGCGCCGGTGTGTCCGCGTGTGCTCATGTGAAATTGCCGCCCGATGGTTGGAATCAAAGTCGATGGGCTGTCCCGCCTGGTAACGGACAACCATGTCCTTGGAATTTCGAGAAGCGCAACGCGATGATCGCCAGCGCCCCGAAATATCCCGATACGCTAGAACGAACGGCAACCTCGACAACCTCCAACTATTTTTTTGACCCAGGCTGGTGTGGGTCCCCAACCCACCTCATCGCAATCGAGCCAACACGACGAAGCAGACGGCGCGCACGGCGCGTCATCCCCTTGTCGCGTCCGGGCCGGAAAGTCAGGTCAGGATAAGCAAGCCGCCTGGCAGCAAGCGAGCGTGCAGATCGAACATCTGCTGCAACTGCGCGAGTACCGAATCCAGGGATGCAATATGGAAACGACCGCTGACTGGGCCGTTGCGCACGGCGGCATTCATCAACACAACACGGCCGGACCGGTAGCGATTGATCTCCGCAAGTACATCGATCAGCCGGGACTCGTTGAATACCAGTTCCCCACGGCGCCAGGCCGACACGGCCGCCGGCTCGATGCTGGCCACGCTGCTGAGCGCGTCGGCATCGTAGACTGTCTGCTGGCAGGCATTCAATGCCCTGACCCCGGCGGGATGCTCCACCCGCACGACGCCGTCGAGACAACTCACGCACACCTTGCCGTCCAGGTACCGGACTTCGAAGCGTCCCGACTGCGCCAGGCTGCGGCCGGCACCGGCCGCGACGGCGAAAGGCGGGCCTCCGGCCGGTAGGTCGACGGCCGCTTCCCCCACGAGCAGGTCGATGCCCGTGGTCCCGGCCCCGGCAGCGCGGCGCCGGATGCTGGTCTGGGTGTTCAGGGTGACATGCGCCCGGCCGGCCAGGGCAAGCGTGCGCTGCTCGCCGGTGGCGGTGCGGTCGTCCGCCCCCCATTCGGCCGGGGCGGGCCAGAGCCTGGCAGGCGGATAGGCAATCGCTACGCCAGCCACGGCCGCCGCGCTGACCGCAGCGCCCAGGAATGCCCGGCGGCCATGGTGCGTTCCGCGCAGGGCGAGGACATGCGCCTCAGCCGCTTTGGGGTGCTTGAGCAAGAATGCCCTGGATGCCGGCTCCAGCGCGTCCCAGCGCCGCTTGGCCTCGCTGAAGGCCGCCTGGTGCGCCGGGCTGCTGCGCAGCCAACGCTGGAAGCCCTCGGTGTCGTACGCCTTGACTTCGGTCGACGTGAGCAGGCGCAGCCAGACCCGTGCCTGGCTGCGCAGCTCGTCGGCCGAGCCGGCATGGTCGTCGACGGGCGTCTTCATCGTGTCACGCCGAGTGCCCATGCCGGTCCGCAAGCGCAGGCATTCCCGCAAGCGCGTGCAGGTACGGGAGATGGGCAGTTGAAGTCCGCATAAGCAAGGACGAACGGTGGCACCCAAAACCTCCAACTATTTTTTGTCATTGTTCATGTGCACGTCCAGAAAGTCATGGGCGCGTCTTAACTCGTGCTCAACGATGCTCTTCGAGATCCCCAGGCGCTCGGCCACTTCCTTCTGCTGCAGATGCTCCAGGCGAACCAGCATGAGGATCTTGCGGCGGCGCTCGGGCAGCCGTTCCATCAGCTTGAGCAGGGTTTCCAGATCGGAGCGGATCTCGACCGCCTGGGCCGGGTTGGGAGCCGGATCGGCCTGCTCCATCAGGGCACTGACCTCGTCGAACGGCACGGACCGGCTTTGACGGCGTTGGATGTCCACCGCGATGTTGACGGCCATGCGCACCACATAGCCCGCTGGACTTCGAATCGAATCTTTGTCTTCCTGCCCTTGCAGACGCAGCCACGTGTCCTGGAGCGCATCGCCGGCCAGGTCGCCATTGCCCAGCAGCCGCGTCAGGCGCCGCCTGAGATTGGCGTAGTGCTTGGTCAAATAGTCTGTCAGGGCAACGCGCGCGTCTTCGGTCATGTCAGGACGCCCCCCTGGCACCGGCATCGATGCTGGCGTTATCGCAACGTCGGCCGCCACTTTGAGCGAACGGCAGAACAAGCATGGTCAGCGGCTGCGCCATCTCGGGCGGCGGTGATCGGCCCACACGCACACGCTGCAAGGCCTCCAGCACCGCGGCGTCGCGACGCGCACCGCCGGTCGAACTGAGCATGCGTGCGCCATGAATGTGTCCGCCGGCATCCACCCGAAACCTCAGCAGGGAACGCCATGTTCCCGGTGTGGTGTGCGAATCGGCGCAAAGGGCTTCCCAGATGCGGGCCTGGACCCAGCCGCCGTAGTCGAAATCCACCGCCTTGGCGCCCGAGCCCGAGCCGGCCGACTGCGAACCGACCTCCTTCAGAATGTAAGCATCGGCGGGACCAGCGGCAACCTGCTCCGGGGTCAGACCGGTGCCGTCGAGCAGGCGACGCAGCGCGATCTCCGGCAGATAGCGGCCTTGCACGGGCGACGAGGTGCGCCCGACCACCATCGTGCCGCGAAACAGGATCGGCCAGCCGGAGAGAGACGCGTAGCGGTTGAGGGCCGCGGCCAACGGCTGTGCCGGAATGTCGAAGTCGAGGAGCTGGCCAGGTGGATGCACTACAGCCGGCTGCGCGCCGGCCGAACGCTGCGCAAGAGCACTGTCAGTGCCCCATGCCGACGCCGATGCAGCGAGTCCGCACAGCATCCAGAACGCCGCGCCGCGGCAGCTCAATCCAGTCGCGTACGGGCGCACACTGTCCGATCCCCGTGCCCCGCATTGCCGCGCACGTCGTCAAGCCCGCAGCGACGCTGCAGGGTACATGACAGGGGGACGAATCGTGTCGGCAAGGTATGCGCACCATCTTGGATGGCTTATATGGTGACACCCGAATGTGACGAACTTGTTACATTCATGCGTACCCAATCCTTGGTGGCGCGGGCGAAGAGGTCAGATGGTCCCACCATATCGGCATGCCTTCTGTCAGTTGAGCGAACCAGGATGGGGCTCGCTGGGGACCCCGCATCCGCCGAGCGGATTGCTGAACTACTGTTAGCGTGGCGAGCAAAGAATTCCGACGCTTCAACTTTGTGACAATGCGTGTGCCGTCTGGATTGGCCGCGGAAGGGATCCCTGATCGCGCACTTCGATGCGGTAATGCAAGGGTGAAGACCTTGCCCTGACAGGCTGGGCCATCGAATGGCGCCGCCGCCCGCCAACTCATGCAACATCACTGCGCATGACCTTGCCGTCCACCAGTTTGACCGCCACCGCGTCCAGGCAGGCGCCCGCGCAAGGCCCATCAATGCACAGGCCGTCCTCGAAGCGGAACAGCGCCGAATGGTGAGCGCACATGATCACCTGGGCCTCATAGGTAATGACCAGGCCGGGATCGAAATCGAGCGGCACCGAGAAATGCGGGCAGCGGTTGCGGTAGGCCCAGACGCGCTCACCGCGCCGCACCACGACCACGCCGGCCTCCGTGCCGGACTGTCCGACGGCAAGGGCGCCGCCGTCTGGCACGTCCTCGATGCGGCACAGGCAGTGCGCGTCCATCGTCACACCCTTTGGTCCGGATTGCCCAGCCCCCACTGCCACGGCCGGATCAACACTTGCTCGAACACGCCGTTGCGCACGTAGGGGTCGCCGTCGAGGAAGCGCTCCACCTCGGCCTGCGATTCGGCCTCCACCACCAGCAGCGTGCCGATCATCCGCATGCCGTCCGGCGACAGCGTGGGGCCGCCAAGGCGCACCACCACCGGCTTGTCCGGCGCGCGGAGATAGGCACGGTGCGCCTGCCGCACGCGCTCGCGCGTGGCTGCCATGTCAGGCTTGTCGGTGGCGAACACGGCAAAGTAGCGCCCCGTCATGCGCCCTCCGCCAGCACGAAGTCATAGCGCGCCTCGTGGTACGGCCCTTCGATGCCGAAGCGCCGGCCGAGCGGGTCGCCGCCCTCACGGCGCACGTAGTCGATCACCAGCGAAGGCTTGACGCCGAAGACCGCATCCGAGGCGAGATACGCGTCCCCGGCGTTGAACAGGTGCGTGACCACTGTGCGGAAGCCGGGCGCGTCGACCATGAAATGCAGGTGGGCGGGACGGTACACGTGGCGGCCCGTGGCGGCCATCATCTGCCCGACCGGGCCGTCGCTGGGGATCGGATACGACACCGGCAGGATAGTGCGGATGGCGAAATAGCCCTCGGCATCCGTGCGGTACCGTCCGCGCAGGTTGCCGTGCGGCTGCGCCGGGTCCTGGCCCGAGTACATGCCGTTGGCGGCGGTCTGCCAGATGTCGAGCACGGCGCCCGCCACCGGCCGGCCGTCCAAGGTGCGCGCGTGGCCATGTACCAGCGCACACTCGCCTGGCGTATGCGCCATGTCCTCGCCGGGCGCCCGTTCCGGCATGCCGGCCATGTAGAACGGGCCCAACACGGTGGTCTCGGTGGCACCCTGCGGCTTGCGGTGATTGATGGCATCCACCAGCATCGACACACCGAGCGTGTCGGACAGCAGGATGAACTCCTGCCGCACCACGTCGTCGCACATCTGTCCGGTGCGGGTCAGGAAACGGATCGCCTGCATCCATTCGGCCTCGGTCGGCTCGGTCTCGCGCACGAAGGCGTGCAGGTGGCGCACCAGCGCCTGCATCATCTGGCGCAGACGCGGATCGGGCGCCTGGCCGAAGCTGTCGACGACCTGCGCGGTCAGCCGGTCTGCCTCGGCATGGGGAAGGCTGGCGACGGGGGATTCACTCATGGCTGGCTCCATGTACGAGTCGGGCTGCGGCCGTGGCGGACGCCGCTGGCGTGCCGTTGCGCACGCGCCGCTGCACCGGGAAAAGTTGAAGGTCGAAGCGTGCGGCGAGTGCGCCCCACAGGCCCTGGCGCATGAACAGCATCACGGCAATGGCGAGCGCACCGAACAGGATCAGGTAGAGACTGCCATAGTCTGCCAGCGTATCGCGGAGCAGGAAGTAGATCAGGGTGCCGAGGATCGGGCCCTCGATGGTGCCCAGGCCGCCGATCACGACGATGAAGACGATGGTGACGGTCCAGTTGATCGAAAAGGCCGCATCGGGCGAGATGCGCAGCTTGGTCAGGAAAATCAGCCCGCCCACCAGCCCAAAGCCGGCAGCGGCCAGCACATACACCCACAGCTTCAGCCGGGGCACGCCGACGCCAAGGCTCTCCGAGGCGGCCTCGCTGTCGCGCAGCGCGGTCAGGCCCAGCCCGAGGCGCGAGCGCAGCAGCGCGAATACGCCGACGATGGCGCCGATGCCGAGCAGCACGGCCAGCCACAGCGTCAGCGCGTCGCGCCACCAGCCATCCATCTCCTGCACGGCGGAGGTCAAGGACATGCCCGAGCCACCGCCCAGCCAACTGGTGTTGGCCAGCAGCAGGCGGAACACCTCGGCCACCACCCAGGTGCCGACCGCAAAGTACGCGCCCTGCAGCCGGAACATAAGCCGCGACACCGGCACGGCGATCAGCCCGCACAGCACGCCGCCGAGCAGGATGGCGAGGAACGGCGGCATGCCCAGCATCACCGAGCCGGCGACCAGCGCGTAGCCGCCGAGCCCGATGAAGGCCTGCTGGCCGAAGGAGCCGAGGCCGCCATAGCCGGCGAGCACATTCCACAGTTGCGCCAGCGCGAGAAAATACAGCACTTCGGTAGCCGTACGCAGCGTGCCGCCATCGGCCCAGAAGGGCAGCGACACCAGCAGCAGCGTGATGGCCACCAGCAGCGTCATGGCGTAGCGACTGGCGCGCGTGGCGCGCACGACCTGGAGTTGGGATGACATATTGCGCTCCTTAACGGTCACGGGTCTTGGGGAAAAGCCCTGCTGGCCGGAACAGCAGCACCAGCAGGAAGGCCGCATGGCCGCACAGCACGCCCCAGCCGGGGTCGAGGCGCAAGCCCACCGCCTGCGCCAGGCCCAGCAGCAGCGCGCCGGCCAGCGTGCCGCGGAACGAACCCATGCCGCCGATGATGACCGCTTCGAAGGCATAGATCAGGTGCGCCGGGCCGATCGCCGGGTCGAAGGTCGTGCTCATGCCGAACAGCACGCCGGCCAGCCCGACCGCCGCCGAGGCCAGCGCCATCGCCAGCGCGAATACATGGCGCGGCTCCACCCCCATCAACTGCACGATCTCGGCGTCGTCCGAGGTGGCACGGAAGGCACGGCCCAGCGCTGTGCGCGCGAACAGCCACTGCAGGCCGCCGACCACGCCCAGCGCGCAGGCGAAGGTGATCAGCGGAAACACGCCGACCGAGATCTCCGGGGTCAGCGCGATGCCCGCCGACACCACGTTGCCCGCCTGCAGGCGCTGCGAATCGGCCGAGAACACCTCCAGCAGCGCGTTCTGCACGATCAGCGAGAAGCCGAAGGTCACCAGCAGCGGCGGCAGGATGTCGCGGCCGAGGGTGCGGTTGAGGATGAAGCGCTGGCCGACGTAGCCCGCCGCCGCCATGACCGGCAGCACGATGCATAGCGCCGGCAGCGGCGACGCACCCAGCGTCTGCATGACCGCCAGCGCGAAGTAGGCGGCCAGCACCATGAAGTCGCCGTGCGCGACGTTGACCAGCCGCATCACGCCGAAGGCCAGCGACAGGCCCGAGGCCGTCAGCGTGTAGAGGCCGCCAAGCAACAGGCCCTGCACGAGGGTGTCGAAGAGCGCGATCATGCCGTGACCTCCGCATGATGAGTGCCAAAGTAGGCGGCGCTGATGGCTTCGCGGGTCAGCTCGCCCGCCTTGCCCTCCAGCGGGACCTTGCCTTCCTGGAAGCAGTACACGCGGTCGGCCGCACGCAGCGCCTGGCCGATGTCCTGCTCGACGATGACCAGCGCGGTGCCCGACGCGCGGATGCGCGGCAGCTGCGCGTAGATGTCGCGGATCACCGCCGGCGCCAGCCCGAGCGAGAGCTCGTCGCACAGCAGCACGCGCGGGTTGCTCATTAGCGCGCGGCCGATGGCGACCATCTGCTGCTGCCCGCCGGACAGCGCGGTGCCGGGATGCTGGCGCCGCTCGCGCAGCACCGGGAACACCTCGTAGACCGCCTCGAGCTGCCAGGGGCCCGCCCTGCCCGGCTGGCCGCCGATGATGAGATTCTCCTCCACGGACAGGCTGGGGAACAGCCGCCGCCCCTCAGGGACCAGCGTGATGCCGCGCTTCACGCGCTCCGGCGCCGGCACGTGGCCGACCGGCTCGCCGTCCAGGCGCACCGCGTCGGGCGATGCCGGCAACAGGCCGACCAGCGTCTTCAGGAAAGTCGACTTGCCTGCGCCGTTGGCGCCGATGATGGCGACGACTTCTCCTTCCGCCAGCGTGAAGTCGATGCCGAACAGGGCCTGGAAGTCGCCGTAGCGGGCGGTCAGGCCGTGGGTGGATAGCAAGGTCATGCGGTGGCCTCCTCCAGTTCACTCTCGATGCCCATGTAGACCTCGCGCACCTCGCGGCTCGCCATCACGGCGGCGGGGTCGCCCTCGGTCAGCAGTGCGCCATAGTGGATCACCATCAGGCGATCCACCACCTTCAGGAGGGCATGCACCACGTGCTCGATCCAGATGATCGATACCCCCTCGGCACGGATCGCGCGGATGGTGTCGACCAGCGCCATCGCTTCGTCGTCGGTCAGGCCGCCGGCGATCTCGTCGAGCAGCAGCAGGTCAGGCCGGGTGCCGAGCGCGCGCGCCAGTTCCAGCCGCTTGCGGTCGAGCAGCGTCAGCGTGCCGGCCAGCCGGTTTGCCTTGGCGGCGAGCCCGGTGCGCTCCAGCACCTGCCAGGCGTGCGCGTCGGCTTCGTGCTCGCGCATGCCGCCGCCGAACATCGCGCCGACCAGCACGTTCTCGAACACCGTCATGCCGGTGAAGGGATGCGGCACCTGGTAGGAGCGGCCGATGCCGCGATGGCAGCGTGCCGACGGCGGCAGCGCGGTGATGTCCGTGCCGCGCCACCGCACTTGGCCGGCGTCGGGCCGCACGTCGCCGGTGATCAGGTTGAACAGGGTGGACTTGCCCGCGCCGTTCGGCCCGAGCACCCCCAGGGCCTCGCCGGGGGCGAGGGAGAAGCTGAGGTTGTCGGTCACCGTCAGCGAGCCGTAGCGCTTGCTGACCGCGACGACTTCCAGCAGGGGAGAGGTAGCTGCGGTATTCATGATGCGATCACGCTAGCGGCTTCAGCTTGTCCTGCACCGGCACCATTGGCGCGCGGCTGTTGTCGACGATCGCGAGGTCGTACTTGTGCTTGCCGCCACCGGTGCGTCGCCACTGGCCGCCGACCAGCGGGGTCTTGGCGACGTTCTTCACCGGACCGCCGGCAAACTTCACCGGGCCCACGATGGTGTTGAGATCGGTGGCCGCCAGCGCGTCGCGGATGGCCGCCGGCTTGCCGGGATCGGAGGTGCGGCGCAGCACGTCCGCGGCGATCTCGAACAGCGCATGCGCAAAGCCGATCGGCTGGGTCCACTGCTTGCCGGTCTGCGCCTCGAAAGCGAGCGCCAGGTCGCGCGACGATTGCCCGGTCAGCGACGACTTGAACGGGTGGTTCGGCGTCCACCACACCTCCGACGACAGGCCGTCGCCCTTGTCGCCCAGCGCCTCCAGCGACGACGGGAACAGCAGCGCCTTGCCGATGGTAGCCACCTTGGGGCGGAAGCCCTTCTGCTGCGACTGGTTCCAGAAGGTGGCGAAGTCCGGCGGGATCATCACGCCGGTGACGATCTCCACCTGGCCAGCCTTGAAGCGCTGGATCTGCGCCGAGAAATCGCTCGACAGGTTCTGGTAGCGGCCGGGATCGGTCAGCGCGAAGTGGTCCTTCGACAGCGCCGGCGGGAAGCCGCGCTGCCTGTCGCCCCATGCATTGCCGTCGCCGTCGTTGGGGAACATGCCGCCGACTCGCTTGTTGGTGGCGATGCTGCTCCACATGCTGGCGAACACGCCGACCACGTCCTCCAGGCCCCAGAAGAAGTGGTAGGTCCAGTCGAAGCCCTTGTCCGGCTTGCCGCCGCGCGTGAAGAACCACGGCTGCCATGGCGCGACGGTGGAGATGCACGGCGTACGGTTCAACTCGCACTGGTCCGAGACCGGGTTGGTGGTCTCGGGCGTGGACGACACCAGCATCAGGTTGACCTTGTCGCGCAGGATCAGGTCGGCCGCGACATCCGCCGCGCGGCTGGGGTTGGAGGTGGAATCCTTGACCAGGATCTCGACTGCGTACGTCTTGCCGCCGATCTCGAGGCCATTGGCGAAGCGGGCCTTCATCTGGCCGATCACGAAGGCGTCCGCCTCGGCGAACGGCGCGAGCGGGCCGGTGCGGGGCGTGACGAAGCCGATCTTGAGCTTGCCGGCGGTGTCGGCCCGCAACAGTGGCGACCATGCGCCCGCCAGGGCGGCCGCGCCGAGCGCGGCGCCGCCGCGGAGGATGGCGCGCCGGCCCGGGTGGATCAGGCCGTCGTCGGCCGAGTTGTCGTGTGCGTCCATGCTTGTCTCCTGATAGTTGTAGTTGTAGTTGTAGTTGTCGTCCTGCCGTGTCGTGCGCACGGGTGGGGGATGGTCAGCCAGGCGGATCGCCGCGCCATGCGCGCGTCAGCAAGTCGAGGATGGCGTCGTACGCCACCGGCCTCGGGTTGTAGTACGGGTTGTCGGCGGCGACGCGGGCGGCCCGCTCCAGTCCCGCCTCCGGCATGCCGATATCGCGCAGCGCCAGCGGCACGCCGAGCCTGCGGTTCAGCGCGTACAGCAGCG
>NZ_JARJLM010000027.1 GCF_029335485.1 Cupriavidus basilensis | reverse complement strand
TGCATCACTTTAGATCACCGGGGAAACAAAGCAAGGATCGTCTTTCGGCATGGCTGCATGCAAGAAGGACGCCAGCTCGAACCGTCTTCACGTTGCCTGCGTTGCCGCAGCGTTTCCTTGCAAACAAAGCGCCGCGGCGATGGAATAAAGCCCCCGCGCTGCCCGTTTACTTCATTGGCAGGGGCGGAGGCGCGGTGCTCCGCCGGATGCGCCATGCGTGTGCAAGCCGCCGCATGCTTGCCGCCAAGGAGACCGAAATGAAAACCCTTCGTCTGGTTTTTGCCGCGCTGCTGGCCTTGATGGCGGTGGCGGCCTGTTCATCCGATAGCGGCACGGATGCGTCCGGGCGCGCCTCAGCCTCGCGTGACAATCGCAGCACCGTGGATTCAGGCAGCATGAGGGGTGGTTACTGACACACCCGCGCCGCATTCCGGATACACACCCCATGTCTTGTCAGCGGTGAGCTTTGGCGACGACATCGCAGTCTGGCTTCCGCAGTTGCGGCGCTACGCGCGCGCGCTGACCGGCGATGCCGCATGGGCCGACGACCTGGTCCAGGACACGGTGGAGCGAGCCATCGGGCAGGGCAGCCGGCTGCGCGAGCGCAGCAATATGCGGGCATGGCTGCTGACCGTGCTGCGCCACCTGTACATCGACCAGTTGCGCCGGCGCCGGGAGATTGCCGTGGATGAAGACGATCAGTTGTGGCAGCGGCTGGTGGCGCCATCGAGCGAGATAGATGGCCTGCTGCTGCGCGACGTGCAGCGCGCGCTATACCGGCTGCCGGTGGAGCAGCGCGAAGTGCTGCTGCTGATCGTGCTGGAGGCGTTGAGTTACCAGGAGGCCGCAGCTGTGCTGGGGGTGCCGCCGGGGACCGTGATGTCGCGCCTGTCGCGTGCCCGCGAGCATCTGCGTGCACTGCTCGCCGGCGGCGACCGCGGTGACGGCCAGCGGCACGTGCCGCTCAGGGTAGTGAGAAGCAAGCCATGAACGATGACACGGATCCGGGCTCCGCGGGCGCCATGGGCGCCAGCGCTCCCATGGCGGAGGTGGAGCGCTTGTGCGCGCTGGTGGACGGCGAGTTGCCCGAGCCGGAGCGCGCGTCCGTGCTGGCCGCGCTGGCGCAGGACGCGCAGGCGTCGGAGCGGGTGATGCACTATCAACGTCAGAACGCCGCGCTCAAGGCCTTGTTCCCCTTGCCCGCCGACGTGCGCTACCTGCTGGT
>NZ_JARJLM010000279.1 GCF_029335485.1 Cupriavidus basilensis | reverse complement strand
ACCTTCTGCCGGTGCGGATCAGATCGATATCCGCCCTATCGCGCGTAACCGCTGCTCGGACCTTCTCATGTCGGTCGCCGCCCAAACGTCGGCGACGATGCGCTCCGTCAGCGAGTTGATGCCGGCCTCTTTTGTTCGGATCAGATCCACTCTCCCCAGGTATCCGAAGCATGGTGGCTCCGAGACGTACCGGCTCGTCGTCATTGCGCCTTCTCTTCACGGAAGAACCGCTTCATCGTTGCCATGCGTCGTGCATCCTCAGTGGTCACGTAGCAGGTGGTGGTATCAAGCGAAGCGTGGCCCGCGTTCTGCTGCACCACCTCCAGCGGCGCCCCGGCCACTGGCGCGGGAGAAATATGGGTGTGCCGCATCCAGTGGGCGCTGGCGGACCGCAGGCGCGCCGCGCGTATCCACCAGGTCCAGCTCGCTCGCGCAGGCCTGGAAGAAGCGCTTGATCTGCCGGTTCAGCGTGGTTGCGGCCAGCGCGGCTTGCGCGCTGGCGCGGTCGGCCCTAGCCCACGGCGCCCGCTCGGCCTGGTCGGTGGCGTGCCCCAGCAGCGCCACGCCGCCCGCGGTCCAGTTCGCAGCCGGGTAAGCGGCAAAGCCCCACGCCGCAAGGTACCGTCCCAGCGCATCTATCGCCGGGAGGCGTTGCTTTGGGATATGACGCCCCTCGTCCGAGCGTCAGAGGGACTTGAACCCTCCCGAACAACGCGCTGCTCAGCACACAATATGGCCTCTGCCTCTGCCCGCCATTCCGACGCCTCTCGACGTCGGTAGCTCAATGGCAGCGGTGCAGAACTCCCCGGTTATGACGCCCCCTTCACGCTCATGCCGGTCGGATATATGCCGCACCGTTCCGTGCAAGTACTGGGCTTTGGCAATTCTGGCTACCTCACCCCGATACGACGCCTCATCCGCTTCCTGCTCGTCAGGCCAGGGCTTTGCCCCGGACCTCCTTCAGACTCCCAGTCGCCGGGGAGACCCTTGTCTCTGGCTGACATTTCCCCTTGTCAAGGGTGTCGGGGACTTGCACCCTCAAGTGCACGGGGCATGCCTGCCTGCGCGCACCCGAGCG
>NZ_JARJLM010000278.1 GCF_029335485.1 Cupriavidus basilensis | reverse complement strand
TCGCCGCCGACGATAAAGCGCCCCGGCAGCACGTGGCCGTGCTCGGGCAGTACCACGTGGCAGATGCCTTCGCCATCGATGAAATGGGGCAGGCGCGCCTCGCGCACCCAGTCGCGGGTGAACTGCACGATGGCCTGGGCCTCGGGATCGGCCGCGGGCAGGTAGTGATCGGTGACCACCACATAGCGTTCGGGATCCCACACCTTGGCGCCCAGTTCGCGCAGCAGCGGCGCCACGCGGCGCGGTCCGCTGGAATCGTGCGACATGGCCAGGTCGACCCGGCATGTCACCACCGTGCCGGGCTTGACCGCATCGAGCCCCGCGGCGCGGGCGACCAGCTTTTGCGCGAGGGTGGCGGGAGTGTGGGCAGGCCCGGCAAGCGGCTTCATTCGGGACTGGCTCCCGAGTACTTGACGACCCTGGCCCAGCGCTTTACGTCGTTGCGCACGAAGGCGGCGAAGGCTTCCGGCGAATTGCCGACCGGCTGGGCCCCGTCCGTCTCCAGGCGCTTGCGCACCGCCGGCGTGTCAAGACCGGCGCGCGCAGCCTGGTAGAGCGCCTGCGCGGTCTCCGGCGGTAACCCGGCCGGACCGAACAGCCCGAACCATGCGCTGGACTCGAAGCCCTTGACGGTAGCGCCGATCGGCGCGACGCCGGGGAACTGTGGCAGCGGTGCCGCGCTGGCGACGCCCAGCACCTTGAGCTTGCCGGCCTTGACGTGCGGCAGGACGTTGATGGTGCTGGCGAACATCAGCTCGACGTGGCCCGAGAGCAGGTCGGTGATGGCCGGCGCGGTGCCCTTGTAGGGAATGTTGACGATGTAGGTGCCGGTCATCATCTTGAACATGTCGCCGGCGAGATGCACTGACGAACCCACCGAGCCGACCGCGAAATTCAGCTTGCCGGGCTTGCTCCTGGCCAACTGGATCAGTTCCGGGATGTTGTTGGCCGGCAGGCCAGGGTTGGCCACCAGCACGCTCGGGACGGTGGCCACCAGCGTGATCGGGGTGAAATCCTGGATCGGGTCGAAAGGCAGCTTCTTGTACAGCGTGGCGTTGATGGTGTGGCTGGTGAAACTCATCAGCAGCGTGGTGCCGTCCGGCGCGCTCTTGGCGACGAGGTCGGCCGCAATATTGCCGCCGGCGCCCGGGCGGTTCTCCACTACCACGGTCTGGTCGAGCAGGCGTGCCATTTCCTGGCCGATGGTGCGTGCCAGCGTATCCGTGGTGCCGCCGGCCGGCGCGCCCACCACGATGCGGATGGGTTTGCCGCCAGCGATCTGGGCCAGCGCCATGGGCGACTGGCCTAGCAGCGCAAGGCCGGCGGCGGCGCCGAGCAGGCCCCGCAGGGCACGGCGGCGCGCGGGCCGGGCGAAAGGTCCGGCGCTGGGCCGGACCGTGCTTTGTACAGGCATCGCGGTTTCCTTTCGGGAAAAATCGAGAGCGTGCAGTATGGCGCGCTTTCGCCCGCTTTTGCTAGTCTCGCAGCCCGGTCCGTGCTTCGCTTTCCACCCAGACATTGGCGCTGTCGCCACCCGCCGGGGATAGCTCCATCCGGTACTCGTAGCGGTCGGGCCGGTACTGCCCCAGCAGGAACTGCACGGGACGCCCGGCCTTGTCCAGCACCACGCGGCGCACCGCCAGCAGCGCCCCGCCCACCGGTACGTCGAGCAAAGGCGCCACCACCACGTCGGCCAGCCGTGCCGACAGCGTCTGGCTGGCGCGCCCCAGCTGCACGCCCGCGTTCTGGAGCAGGCGCAGCATTGGCGTGGTCTCGAGATCCTTGCGGCTCAGTCCGCGGCCGAGGTCGGCCGGCAGGTAGGCGGTGATATGCGACAGCGGGCGGCTGCCGTAATGGCGTACCCGCACCACCTTGACCACCGGGTCGCCCGGTTGCAGCCCAAGCGCTTCGGCCACTTCCGGCGTGGCGTGGACGTCGTCGATCGAGATCACCTTGACCGAGGTTTTCTGCCCCATGTCGATGATGTTGTCGAGCAGGCTGCCAGGCCGGTCGCCTACCGAAACCGGTTTTACCGGGTGTGGATTGACAAAGGTGCCCAGGCCGCGGTGACGGCGCACCAGCCCTTCCTGGACCAGGCGATCGAAGACGCGCCGCATGGTGACGCGCGACGCGTGGAATTGCTTTGCGAGGTCGATTTCGCCTGGCAGCGGGCCCTGGCCGAACCGGCCCTCCACGATCTGTTGGCGTAGTACCACGTAAATCTGGTGATACAGGGGAACGACGGCTTCACTCATGGTTTCCCTTGCGTTTGGGTAACAAGTCTTGAATAGCTTTAATGTACTTTAAATCAGACATAGAGCCTAGTCATGTCGTTCTTTGTGGCTCACTCGGCCGCCGCGCCAGCCTTGGCCGTTGCATTCCCGCGTCGCATATGCAGCGGGCAGCGCAATCGTCCTGCCAAATGTTCGCCTCCTCCATGCATGCGCGACGCGTTCCCCGTATGGCATGCAGCATCCCGTCCCGACAGGCGAGGCCGCGGCGAGCGGCGGCCAGAGCACCAGCCGGCAGCCGTGTTTCACGCGCGATACAGCGCTTGCCGGCCGCGTTTTCCTCGGGAATCGCGCTAAGAGCCTGATAGCAGGGGGAGTTTTGTCGGCTCCGGAGAACTGCCCGCCATATACCGTGCCCCGCCCTGTCACAGCGGTGTGACATGTCGTCTGCGGTTCACTGCGCTGACGTCCGCGCGTGTCGTCCACAAGCTGGATAAAGGCTGAAGTCGTGGCCTTGCAGCCCTTGCATTTCAAGGGATTCCGGGATTGGAGCACTTGCCTGGCACCGATTATGCGGAAAGAGAGGCTGGTCTGGCTGTGTGCCTGACCTGGGTCTCCTGCCGTCGTTCTCCCCGAGCGCCGGCAAGAGGCTGAGCCGCTGTGAAATCCTCCTGGGAGCTTTGTATGAAAAAGACCTTACTTGCGTCGGCGATTGCTTTAGCCCTTGGGGCGGGCAGTCAGGTCTGGGCCAATCCGACCAACACCAACGATCCGACCAAGTCGGATAACACCAATACCCAGACGGCCACCGCAACCTCGACCCAATCGGGCAGTGGTGCAGCGGCGAACGAGAATTCCACGGCATGGCAGCAGACCAACACCAACTCTAGCACCCACAGCAAGACCAGCACGAGCACCAAGGTCACCACCACCACCAAGACCAATACCGACAACAAGGGCAAGGTCACTTTCGACGCAGGCTATGGCAACGCCGGCGCGAACAACGGCAGCACGGCCACCGCCAACTTCACCAACTCCTTCAATAGCAGCAAGGCCATCGCGGTCAGCAAGCTCTCCGGGACGGTGAGCGGCAATACGATCGGCAATATTGGCAATGTCGCCACCAACTGGGGCAATGCCAATGGCGGCTCCGGCGGCAAGGGCGGCACCGGTAACGGCGGCACTGGCGAAGGCGGCTACGGCGGCAATGGCGCCAGCAGCGGCAACGGCGGCAGCGGCGGTGCTGGCGGCTCGGCTACCAACGGCAGCGCTAAGGCGGGCTTCGCCAAGAACGGCAGCGCCACGGCCGGCGATGGCGGCAATGGCGGCAAGGCCATTGGCTGGGGCGGCGACGGCGGCAACGCCAAGGCCTCGGGCGGCGACTCGCTCAGCGCCAGCGTTGGCGTGGGCGGCAAGGGCGGCTCTGCCAAGAGCAGCGGCGGCGATGCGCTCGGTGCGGCGCTCACCGGCAAGGGCGGCAGTGGCGGCAAGGGCTCGGCTGATGGCGGCGACGCGCTTGCAGCCAGCCTCGGCGTCGGCGGCAGCAGCCTTGCCAAGCACAATGCCGGCAACGGCGGCAACGGCGGTGGCGGTTCGGTCACCGGGACCGGCGGCGCTGCAGGTGCTGCGGGTGGTGCCGGCGGCAGCAGTGGCTCTGGCGCGGCCACGGCGAGCGGCGGCGGCTCCAGCGGCACGGGTGGCGCAGGCGGTGCAGGTACCGGCGGCGCGGCCACGTCCACGGCCGGCGCTGCAGGTGCTGTGGGCGGTGCCGGCGGTGCCCAGGCTAGCGTGGGCGGCGCAGGCGGCGCAGGTGGCAGCGCCAGCAATGGCGGCGCCTCCAGCATGGCCAGCAATGGCAGCGCAACGGCCGGCAACGGCGCGGTTGGCGCGACTTCCGGCGCCGGTGGCGCTGGCGGCGTAGGCATGGGCGGCACCGGTGGTACCGGCAATGGCGCAGTGGGTGGAGCCGGCGGCGCCGGCGGCGTCAACAGTGTCAGTGCAGGCACCTTCGATATGCACAACGCCATGGCCAGCGTCGGCCAGTCGGCGGCGGGCATCATGATCGCCAACCAGAACAGCGGCTTCTCTTCGCTGGTGCAACAAAGCGTCAACGTCCAGGCCAACCTGGCGGTCGGCAAGTAAGGCGCGTGCGCGGCGGCGGTGTGCGTCGCGGGTGGATGGCCCGCATGCACCTGCCGCCGGCACGGCTTGACGCCGGCAACTTCGGGCATCCCGGTGCGGCTTGCGCTTCCGGGATGCCATTCGGCGAATGCGTCCACTCGTCTTCGGTGTGATCGTCAGGATGGGGACGGCACGCAAGAGGCTGAAGGAGACAACACCATGCGATCGGTCCGCACCGCTGTAGCGGCATTGTCGACAATAGTTCTAGCCTGGCCGGGCCTGCAGGCCCTTGCCGAGCCCCCGCCCTCCGGGCCATCTGCCGCAGTGTCTGCGGCCAACACCGGAACCGCCATGAACACCAGCGCGGCGGCGCCGGACCAGGCTCCCGCTGGTGCTGCCCGGCGCGGTGTCCTTGCCGGTCTCGGCACGCCCGTTGCCAGCGACAAACTGGACGTGATACGCGGCGGCTCCGAACTGGTGGTCAACGACATGCGCCTTGCCGGCACGGTGGCGGACAACTCCGCGATCAATATGCGCACGGGCTCCAACATCGTTTCCGACGGCTCTTTCGCCAGCGCGGCTGGTTTGCCCACCGTCATCCAGAACACGGGCTCCAACGTGCTGATCCAGAACGCCACCATCATCAACGTCCAGTTCAAACCATGATGCTGCGCAAGCTGCTTCTGCAGGCCACGCTGCTGCTGGCTTCGGCCGGCATGCCCGTGGCGTGGGCCGACTACGTCGTCGTGCCCGGCGATGGCGGCAACTATTACAACGTGCGGGTGACCAGCCTCAAGGAGGCACGGTACAAAACCACCATCCGCCAGCAGTATGACTTCAGTTGCGGCTCGGCCGCGGTGGCCACGCTGCTGACCTATCAGTACGGCTATCCGGTCGATGAGCAGATCGTATTCAAGAACATGTATGTCAATGGCGACCAGGCCAAGATCCGGCAGGAAGGTTTTTCCTTGCTCGACATGAAGCGCTTCCTGGAGTCGCGCGGCTTCCTCGCCGACGGCTACGAATTGCCCTTGTCCAAGCTGGAGGAAACCCAGATTCCCGCCATCGTGCTGGTGGTCGAGAACGGCTATCACCATTTTGTCGTGGTCAAGGGGGTGCATGCGAACCGGGTGCTGATTGGCGATCCGGCCTTGGGCACGCGTGCGATTTCGCGCGAACACTTCGAAGCCATCTGGGACAGCCACCTGCTCTTTGTCATTCACAACCGCGAGGAATCCGCTCGCTTCAATCTCGCCGCCGACTGGCGCGTTGCGCCTTCCGGTCCTTATTCGATGGGTATCAACCGGGATAGTCTGTTCTTCACTGTCGTGCCATCGCACGGCGGTAGCGACTTCTAAGGAACGCACCATGTTCCAGACATCCTCAAAATCCGCGCAACGCCACCACGGTCGCGCCGGATCGGCCACGGCCGTGGTGTTGCTGGGCGCGGGCCTTGCCTGCGCCGGACACGCGCGGGCAGACGAAGGCACGGGGTTCGAGGCGCTCGGCACGCACGCTGCGGCCGATGCCTCCAGCTTCGCAATGCCGCCCGCAAGGCAGGCGGCACTCGACAATCCCTACCTGGCTGCGGCGCTCGGCAGCATGGCCGGCTGGACACCGGCATCGCAACAAGGGGAAGAGGCGCCCCGGGCAAAGACAGGTGCCGCCAGCGCGGCAGCGCTCGCCGACGCCGATGACGCTGATGTCGCTGACGTCGCGGTACCTGACAAACGCAGCCAGCTCGCGGCGCAGGGCACGGCGGCGCCATGGACGCCAGTGGAACCGGAGCGGCTGGCCGCGTTGCGCGGCGGGTTTGCCGCGGCTGGCCGCCAGGAGCCTGACGTCATCGATGCGTCCGCGCAGGCAGGTCCATCCGCAGCCCGGGCGGCAGCCGGCGAGTCGCGCATGCCTGCCGCGCGCAGCCGCATGGCGAGCTGGAAGCCGGTCGCCGAGGCGCGCCTGGAAGACCTGCGCGGCGGTTTCGACGTCGCCGGCCTGCAAGTTTCGTTCGGTATCGAACGCGCCGTGTTCATCAACGGTGCGCTGGTGGTGTCAACCAGCCTTAGTATTCCTGACGTAAGCCGCATCACCGCCGATCAGGCCACCCGGCTGGCTGCGGCGCTGGGTGTTGCCGCCACCGCCGGGGCGGCGGCGGGCACGGCCGTGAGCAATGCGCTGGCCGCCAATCCGGTGACCGGGAGCAACGGCGGCGGAAGCAGCGGTAGCAGTAGCAGTAGTTCGGGGGCCAGCGCCAGTGTGGCCGGCGGCCCGGGTGCGCCGATGATCAGCCTGCCTGCCGCGGCAATCGCGGCGGGTGCTGCCGCGGTGACGACCAATGGCGTACTTAACCTGATTCAGAACGGGCCGGGCAATACCGCTGCGGCCGGCATGCTGGCCGCCACACCGGCCACGATTATCCAGAACACGCTGAACAATCAGTCGATCCAGAGCCTGGTGACCATCAACGCGGGGGTCAATACCCTGCAGGCATTCCGCGCCCAGGTGGCCAACTCGACATTGAACAACGCATTGCTGCATGCCGCCAGTCAGCACTGAGAGCAAGCGGCAGGCAGCACGCGCAAAGAGAGGGGCTGTATGCGTTTGGCAGGTTGCGGACTCCTGCACGTAGTAGTCCGCCCGTCCGGGGGAGGAAGGCGAAATGAAAAACGGGTCGCTGCGCGGCATCCGGCAGGCCGGGTGTTCGACATTGCTGTTGCTTGGCGGACTGGCGCATGCCCAGACCCCGCCTGACGAAGGACCAACCTCGGCAAAGCTGGATGCGCTCAGGCGAGAGGTGTCCGAACAGGCCGCCGCGCTGGAGGAGATGAAGCGTTCGATGGCGCGGCAGGAGGCCACCATCCGCGAGTTGCGCAGCGTGCTGGGCAACGACGTGCTGGACAGGAAGCGCGGCGGACAACGCGCTCCGGGCACCGGGGTGACGCCCGGCGACACCGCCACCAATGCCGCGGCCGCCACCGCGGGCGCGTCAGGCGCGCAAGGCTTGCCCGATGCCGCCAACGCCAACGCCAACGCCAACGCCAACGCCAACGCACAGCAGGCTGGCGACAACGCGCAAATGGCGCTTGCCGGCGACGAGCAGCCAGTGGGCAAGCCACCCGAGGCCGAGACCACCCCACCGGCGGTCGCGCCCATCTTCGATCAGCCCGGCGTGCTCACGCCCAAGGGCAAGCTGGTGGTGGAGCCGAGTTTCCAGTACGGCTATTCGTCCAACAACCGGGTCGCGCTGGTTGGCTACACGATCATTCCGGCACTGCTGATCGGCCTGATCGACGTGCGCGAGGTCAAGACTTCCACCTATATCGAAGCCGTCGCGCTGCGCTACGGCCTCACCAAGCGCCTGGAGATCGAGGCCAAGGTGCCTTACGTGGAGAGCTCCGGCTCGACCATCAGCCGGGAAGTCTTCACCGGCACCGCGGTCGACAACGTATTCAATGCCAGTGGCAGGGGCCTGGGCGACGTGGAAGCGACGCTGCGCTACCAGATCAACTACGGCAATGAAAAGATGCCGTACTTCATCGGCTGGCTGCGCTACAAGTCCGCCACCGGCAAGAGCCCCTTCGACGTGGTGACCGATTGCGTGACGCGCTGCGTGGGCAATACCACCGGCACCGGCCTGCCGCTCGGGCTGCCCACCGGCACCGGCTTCCAGGCAGTCCAGCCCGGCATCACATGGCTGCTGCCGACCGATCCGGCGGTGTTCTTCGGCACCTTCAGCTACTTGCACAACTTCGCGCGGGACAACGTCAGCCGTACCGTGCTGAATGGACAGCAGGAGTTCCTGGGCAAGATCGCGCCGGGCGATATCTTCGGTTTCAATATCGGTATCGGCCTGTCGCTCAACGAGCATGCCTCGTTCAGCATCGGCTACGACCAGAGCATCATCTGGCCGACCAAGCAGAACGGGCAGACCGTACCCGGCTCGGTGCGCGTCACCCAGGGCACCTTGCTGGTGGGCTATTCGTACCGCTTCAACAGCCGTTACACGCTGAACGTATCGGTCGGTGCCGGGCTCACGGCCGATACGCCCAATCTGACGGTGACCGTGCGCCTGCCGATCACTTTCTGAGGCCGGTGGCGTACGCGAATGGGCGCGAGGTGACGCACGGCCGGCATGTCGCGGATGCCGCCTTGCGCTCGCCACGCGACTGGCGTACAAATGAAGAATCCCGTCCCCTGGGCGGATACGGATGCACCTCCGCTGGCGTGCCCGCCATGACTGCGTGAAGGCGACTCCGCATGCACACCGCTGCCGGGATGGCCCGAAATAGCCTGAAGTGGCCTGAAGCGAGGAGAGAGTCATGCGCAAACGCATCTTCTGGTTGTTACCCGATCTGGCGAGCGCCCGCCGCACCATGGACGATCTGCTGCTGGCTCGCGTCGAGAACAGTCGTATCCACTTCATCGCGCGCGATGGCGCCGATATGACCGGCCTGCATGAAGCCAACCTGTTCCAGACTTCCGACATCGTGCATGCCGCCGAGATGGGGCTGATGGTGGGCGGCGGCATCGGCATCATTGCCGGGGCGCTGGTGGCCATGTTCCCCATCGTCAGCGACACCCCGCAATGGGGCCTGGTCGGCGTGCTGGCCGTGCTCGGGGCGGCGTTCGGCGCCTGGGCTTCCAGCATGATCGGCTGCTCCGCGCCCAACAGCCGGCACAAGGCCTTCGAGAAGGACATCGAGGAAGGCAAGCTCCTGCTGATGGTGGATGTGCCGCGCGGCCGCGTCGAGGAAATCGAAGCGCTGCTGCAGGCCGCCCATCCGGAAGCCCGCTTCGCCGGTCTGGATCCGGCCGTCCCCGCCTTTCCCTGAACACGGGGCAGGCAAAGCCGGGGCGTGGCGTTCGGGCGTTCCCTTGCTGCTGGCAGCCTGACGGCTGCCAGCGCGCATGCGCGCCCAGCGAGTCTCTTCTCCTGCCACCTGCCTGTTTCACTCAGCCTGCCGTTCTGCGCAGCGGTGTCGCCCTGCGCATGGCCGACGGCAAGCTGATCCGTTGCGCCGCGGGTCTGGCGCCCGCGTGACGCCAGCGTGGCTGGCCTGCGGTATAGTCGCCGCATGGCTATCTCACCTTTCTCCCTGCAAGGCCGCGTGGCGCTGGTCACGGGTGGCGCGCAAGGCCTGGGCCTGGCGATTGCCGCCGGCCTGGCGCAAGCCGGCGCGCACGTGATCGTTGCCGCGCGCAACGCCGAACGCGTGCACGCCGCCGCCGCCCAGCTCGCCCATGACGGCGGCAGCGCCGAGCCGCTGGTGCTCGACATCACCGACGAAGCCGCGGTTGGCGCCGCCTTTGCCCGCGTCGGCGCCGCGCATGGCCGCCTCGACATCCTGGTCAACAACGCCGGCGCGCGCAAGCGCAGCGATATGGCGCATCTCGACGCCGCGGACCTGCGCGAGATGCTGGAGACCAATCTGGTCGCGCCCTACGCCCTGTGCCGGCTCGCTGCGCAACTGATGCGGCGCGGCGGCTACGGGCGCATTGTCAACGTCAGCTCCATTGCCGGGCAGGTGGCGCGCGCCAACGATGTGCTTTATCCCGCCACCAAGGGCGGGCTCGATGCGCTGACGCGCGCCATGGCAGCGGACCTCGGGCGCGAAGGCGTGACCGTCAACGCGATCGCGCCGGGCTATTTCGCCACCGAACCCAACCAGCCGATGGTGGAGGACGCGAGCG
>NZ_JARJLM010000277.1 GCF_029335485.1 Cupriavidus basilensis | reverse complement strand
TGAAGAGCGTGGCAAGCAATGTGGAGCAGGTTGCCGAGAACGCGGTGAAGTACGACGACGCGAGCAAGGGCAGCGTCACGCTGGGCGGCACGGCATCGGTGGACGGCGGCGTGACCGGCGGCACCAGGATCACCAACGTGCACCAGGGCGACGTGAGCGCGACCAGCACCGACGCGGTGAACGGCGCGCAACTGCATGCAACCAACCAGAAGGTGGAGCAGAACACCACCAGCATCACGAACCTGGGCGACACCATCACCAATGTGGCGGGCGACACCAGCGACACCTATGTGGCGCAGAACGGCCGCGGGGTGAAGTATGTGCGCACCAACGACACGGGTCTGCCTCCGGACGATGCGCATGCCACGGTGGCGGGCGCCACGGCGGTGGGTTATGGCGCAAGCAGTACCGCGGCAGACGCGGTGGCGATCGGCCGCAACGCCAGGGCGACAGCCGCCGGCAGCGTAGCGCTGGGCGCCAATTCAGTGGCGGACGGCACCACCCTGGGCAACGCCGCCTATATGGTCGGCGGCACCGCAACAGGCGAGGTGAACGTGGGCAACCGCCGCATTACCGGCGTGGAAGCCGGTGCGGAAGACACCGACGCAGTCAACGTGCGCCAGCTGAAAGCGGTCAACGCCAACATTACAAACATCGCCAACGGCGCCGTCGGCATGTTCCAGGTGAGCCAGGACTACAACACACCGGCACCAAGCGCGCTGGGAGCAAAATCGGTGGCGGGCGGCGCGAACGCAGTGGCTTCCGGCGCCGATGCCATGGCTGTCGGGAACAACACCAGCGCATCGGGCAACGCCAGCGTAGCCTTGGGCAATGGCGCGGTCGCGTCCGGAGCCGGCAGCACCGCGGTTGGTAACGGTGCCGCGGCCAGCGCATCCGGCAGCGTGGCGCTTGGCAACGGCGCGAGCGATGGCGGTCGAGGCGCGGAGAGCTATACGGGCAAGTACTCGAACGTGCAGAACGACACGGCCGGTACCGTATCCGTCGGCAATGCACAGACCGGCGAAACGCGCACCATCAGCAATGTGGCGGACGGAAAGAATGCCACCGATGCCGTAAATCTGCGCCAGCTAGATGGTGCGGTGAAGGCCGCCAACGAGTATACGGATACCCGGATCGAAAGCATTTCGAGCGACATTACCAACATCCACAATGGCGCTGCGGGCATGTTCCAGGTCAGCAAGGATACCAACACGCCGTCACCTTCCGCCACCGGCGCGAACTCCGCCGCCGGCGGTTCCGGATCCATGGCATCCGGCGCCAACAGTACCGCGGTGGGCAACCAGAGCCAAGCGACCGGAGCCGGCAGCACTGCCTTGGGCAATGGCGCAGTGGCCAGCGGCCAGAACTCCGTCGCCCTGGGAGCCGGTTCCAGCGATGGCGGCCGCAGCAATGTGGTTTCGGTCGGCAGCGCTGGCGCCGAGCGCCAGATCGCCAATGTGGCGGCAGGCACGGCAACGACAGACGCGGTCAATGTGGGGCAGCTCAAGGCGTCGGAGAACGGCAGCGTGCGCTATGACAAGAACGCCGATGGTTCGACCAACTACAACAGCGTCACCATGGGCGGCGCCAATACCACGTCACCGGTGGCCGTTCACAACGTGGCAAACGGCGTTGCCGCTACGGATGCGGTCAATGTCCAGCAGTTGAGCAACGGCGTCAGCAGCGCGGTATCCCAGGCGAACCAGTACACCGACACGCAGATCAACCGGCTGCGCGGCGACCTGGACCGCTACGAGCGCGATGCCAACGCGGGCACCGCGGCAGCCATGGCCATGGCGGGCATTCCGCAGGCGTCCCTGCCTGGCCGGAGCATGCTGGCCGCGGGTGTCGCAGGCTATCGCGGGCAATCCGCGCTGGCGATCGGCATGTCGGCGCAATCCGAGAACGGCCGATGGGTCTACAAACTGCAGGGTTCGGCAAACACCCGCGGCTCCGTTGGCGTAGCCGCCGGCGCGGGTTTCCACTGGTAATTGCCAGATACCCATTTTTTGGTTGCCCGGGAGCGCGCGCGCTCCCGGGCTAGAAACTGAGGCAACGGATCATGAAGAAGAGTATGAAACGCGTCACCGGCCTTTGTGCCGGCACAGCGCTCCTGATGCTGCAGGCTTGCGGAACAATGTACGTCGGTGAGCGCGCGAACAAGGACGGTGAGGCTGGCGAAGTCGTCTTTCCCGCGGTGGAGCGGGATGCCTGGATCAAGGAAGGTACCTTCCCCAATCTGGACAATCTGCGTCAGGTGGCTCCCGGCGTCACCAAGCCACAACTCTATGCCCTGCTCGGCCATCCGCACTTTGGAGAGGGCCCTTTCGGTGTCAAGGAGTGGGACTATATCTTTAACTTCCGCGATGGGAATAGCGGAGGAAATGTGGTCTCGTGCCAATACAAGGTGATGTTCGACAAGGAAGCCAAAGGCAGGTCCTTTCACTGGAAGCCGGCAGCCTGTGCCTCTGTATTGAAGGAGCCACTGCCCACCACCGCAAAGCTGACGGAAGTCGTACCCGCCGCGGCATCCAGGACGGTGTCGAAAGTCACGCTCGGCGCCAATGCCCTGTTTGCTTTTGGCCGCTCGGGCCTGTCGGATATTTCCGCCGATGGCCGGCGGGCTCTGGGAGACGTTTCGAAGACGCTGAGGGAAACGCGGCGGCTTGAAAGTGTGACCGTGATTGGTCATACGGACAGAATCGGTTCCGCTGCCTATAACCAGCGGCTTTCCGAAGCGCGCGCGGAATCGGTGCGGAATTATCTGGTGGAAAGCGGTGTCTCGCCGGCGCTCGTCTCGGCCAGGGGGAAGGGTGGCACGAATCCCGTCGTGACATGCGATGAGGCGGGCCGGGAGGCATTGGTGCAATGTCTTGCGCAGAATCGACGGGTCGAGATTGTTGGCGTCGCCGTCGCCGCTGAGTGAGCGGCAATTCGCAATGCCTGCTTCGGGTAGCCGGGGTTTTCCCGATGGACGCCTGGCGGCACTCCTGCCACCGGAGCGTCTGCCGGATGTAAAAAGCGGCTGAATTGTCGGCGCCGGCAATTCGAACCCCATCTTGTCGAGACTGTTCCCCGATGGCCAGGCACCCCGCCGGCCGTTTTACCCCCAAGGCTATTTTTCCCCCGTAGCCCTGGGGGCTTTTTACGGTAGAAGGCGGCTGGGCGCGCTGATCCGGATGCCCAAGGCCAAGTCGCCTCTGCATTGTCCGGGGATGGGCTGTCGCGAAGGGAAGGTCTTTGCTTTCGACTTCTAGCTTTATGGGTGGTGATATGGCGAGGCTTCCTGTGGAAGGCAGCGGGTATGCTGATGGCTTTGAAAATGTCATGATGCGCCGCCCTTTGGTGGCGATCTTGAATGGGGTCAGGCCGGACGACATAGTCGTGATTGCCGACGCCATCATAAAGCGGGGCATCAAGATCATCGAGGTTCCTCTCGAATCTCAATATTCCCTGCTGAGCATTGCGCACCTGAGAGCGGCTTTTGATGGCTGCGCGATGATTGCGGCAGGAAACGTCACATGCGTATCCGATGTGAAGCGTGCAGCCGGTGTCGGGGCGGCAATCATCACATCTCCAAATATCAATACCGCCGTTGTTCGCGAGGTGCTCAGCGCCGGCCTGGTTTCCGTCCCCGGCGTTTCGACGATCACCGAGGCGTACGCCGCGATCGAAGCGGGTGCGCATGCGATCAAGGCTTTTCCCGCAGAGCAGATCGGCCCGAAGAGCATTGCGGTATGGAGTAAATCCCTGCCGCCGGGGACGAAGATACTCGCGGTAGGGGGTATCGACGAACACAATATCCGCGTCTATCGAAATAGCGGTGCCACCGGCCTTGGGCTGGGAGAGGCGCTGTACAAGCCAGGCTTTACCGTGGACGACGTCGGCACGCGCGCAGCGCGGCTGTGCGCCGCCTGGGAGAAATAGCGCCGCACATCCGGCACGGTGTCCGGGTTCAGAAGTGAAGCCCCCGGGGCGTTGGCCCCGCCTTTCAAATGTCTTGGACTACGAATTTTTCATGAGAATAAGTGCCTGCTATGATTCGGCCGCCTCGTATGGGGTTGAGCGGAGGGAGAATGCATGGCTGAATGACCTGGATCTATATCTGGGCTCTTGTTTTGGCATGCTTGGCGGCAATCCCCGGGCGGCGGTCTGGTTCTGCGATGTGAACAACGACTACAGCATCGGGAGAAACATTGTGATCACGAAGCCACCGTTGTCTCCCACTGCCTGGGATTTCAGCTTTCGTGAAGAAAACCGCGATGCGATGATCTATTGGTTGACGTACCAGCGTATCGCCAGGGTCATGGCATCGGCGCGCGCTACAACATTGCAGCGGCCGGAATTGGAGTGCGATTGGCGGTCTTACTACGAGAATCATCTGTATGGACCGAGCGGCGCGGAGATGAACGTGACGCTGTATCCGCTGAGCCGCAGCGCGGAGATGCTGAATGGCTGGATTAAATGCGCTTTTTCCAGCGGCGCCAGGATCAGTGTCAGGAAATATGTCGACCTTTGCAGGAATGGGCTCAGGTTCAAGTTTATAAACTCGCTCCGCAGCCGTCTGATGCCAAAGGTGGTGGTCTGTCTGGGCGACAGCGCAAGGCGAGAATTCGTGCGTGCGTTCGATCTGGACGGGGTCGGCATGCGGGAACATGTTCTAAAGCCGGCCGACCAGGAGAGGGTTATCCATAGTTCGGTGAAGGATGGAACGACCTGGGTCTTTTGTCCGGCACTGGCGGGCGTAAGCGGGCTTTGCTCGAACGTTTTCCTGGACGAACTGGGAAAGCTCATTTCCGGCATGCTCGAACCATCGGATTTCACAGACACCCTGTATCAAGCGCGCTGACACCCCCGGTGCGCAGGCGAACGCCTGCAGCGCAGCGGACTGTCAATCTTCAGCATGGAGCCGGATCGGTTCTCCACCGATCCGGCTCATCATCCGCTGCCCGGGCTCGCCGCCAAGCTCGAGCCGCACGCAGCGCGCAATGTCTTGCCCGGCTGCGATCCATGCTTGCATCGGGCCAAGCTCCGGCAGTCTGCGCGTTGCAATGATAGAGCCTGCTCCGTAAAGAATAGCCTCCATCTGCTCCTGTATTTCCCGCTTGCCGTACGGCAACATTCCCTCCAAGCCAATACCGCCATTTAAGGTGGCAACTCCCGGGCCCCCAGGGAGCACGGTATTGCGCGACATCCGAAGAATCTGTCCCATGCCGGGCGGCGCGGCCACGCGCTAGCGAAGATTCGGCGCGCCCGTTCCGATTGCCGCCGGGCGCACCGATTGCACGGCATCGTTGGCGCCAAGGGAAACTGCCTCAGCCATGAAGTATCAGTTGTTTGCATTGGCCGGGTGTCCGGCCAGCGCCGCTCTCGCGCTATTCATGCGGGATGCCGGTATCGAGTACGACCGCATCGTGCTGGCGTCACCGCGCCACGCCGCCGATGTATTGGCTCTTCTTTCCGAATCCGAGTCGCGTTGCCCGGCCTTGAGCTATCGCGAGACAAGCGCAACCGGCCTGGCGGCTTGCCTCGCGCTTCTCAGCCAGAGTCAACCCGAACGCGCGTCGCTTGCGCATCTGAAATTCCCCGCAACGGACGCGATGCTGATTGACGGCGTGCTTAGCGGCCGTGTGCTCATGGCCAGAAACGAACGGGCATTCTCGCTCGCACTCGCGGACCTGCGTGATGCCATCCGCGAATGGAGCAAGGCGATGCCGGCGCCGCAGCGCCGCGCCGGCTTGTTTGTGCCGTACCTGGACCTGCGTGTCGCGAACGGACTGTCGGGTGGCAGGTTCAAGCTTGCCGGTGTGCTTGGCGCCGACGAAAACGCACTGGAGTCGATGGCCTATCGCTTGCCGGGCGGATTCGAGGACGCCTATCTGGACCGGCTGAGGCGAGGGCGGAGCTGGGTCTATTGGGAGGGGGACGCCAGCATTCTCGGCGGCCGCGCAATGCCGCGCATGGGTAGCGGAATCCGGCCGGCAGCCATCGGCAAGCCGGCGGCCGGCAGTCTGCTGGCCTGATTTGCCGCAGGCACCCGCCACGCG
>NZ_JARJLM010000276.1 GCF_029335485.1 Cupriavidus basilensis | reverse complement strand
CAGCCCATCGGCGCCCAAATGAGCCACGACCCCAAAGCCAACGACAATACGCCCGCCGCATCCAATTTCCTGCGCAGCATCATCGACCAGGACCTCGCCTCCGGCACCTACGCCGGCCGCCAGGATGCGCAGGGCCAGCCGTTGCCCACCGTCATCACCCGCTTCCCGCCGGAGCCCAACGGCTACCTGCATATCGGCCACGCCAAGAGCATCTGCGTGAACTTCGGCATGGCGCGCGATTACGCCGGCCGCTGCCACCTGCGCTTCGACGACACCAACCCGGTCAAGGAAGACACCGAATACGTCGACTCCATCATCGACGCGGTGCACTGGCTCGGCTTCAGCTGGGACAGCACCGGCGCGGACGGCAGCAAGCAGCCTCACCTGTACTACGCCAGCGACTACTTCGACCAGCTCTATGCCTTCGCCGAAAAGCTGATCGAGCGCGGCGTGGCCTACGTGGACAGCCAGACCGCCGAGCAGATCGCCGCCAACCGCGGCGACTTCTCGCGCCCCGGCACGCCCTCGCCGTTCCGCGACCGCAGCGTGGCGGAAAACCTGCAGCTGTTCCGCGACATGCGCGACGACAAGTACGCCGACGGCGAACACGTGCTGCGCGCCAAGATCGACATGAGCGCGCCCAATATCGTGATGCGCGACCCGGTGATCTACCGTATCCGCCACGCCCATCACCACCGCACGGGCGACAAGTGGTGCATCTACCCGATGTACGACTTCACCCACTGCATCTCGGACGCGCTGGAAAACATCACGCATTCGCTGTGCACGCTGGAGTTCGAGAACAACCGTCCGCTGTACGACTGGGTGCTGGCGCAGCTGCGCGAATGCGGCGTGTTCAGCGATCCGCTGCCGCACCAGTATGAATTCGCCCGCCTGAACCTGACCTACGCCATCACCAGCAAGCGCAAATTGCTGCAACTGGTCGCTGAGAACCGCGTGGACGGCTGGGACGATCCACGCATGCCCACCATCGTGGGCATGCGCCGCCGCGGCTTCACGCCGGAATCGATCCAGTTGTTCTGCGACCGCATCGGCGTGGCCAAGTCCGATAGCTGGATCGACATGAGCACGCTGGAAGGCGCCGTGCGCGACGACCTCGACGCGCGCGCCGCGCGCAGCGTGGGCGTGCTGGACCCGCTCAAGCTGATCCTCGACAATTACCCCGAAGGCCAGAGCGAAGAGTGCTCGGCGCCCGTGCACCCGAAGAAGCCGGAGCTGGGCCGTCGCGTGTTCCCGCTGTCGCGCGAGCTGTGGATCGAGCAAGACGACTTCAGCGAAGCGCCGCCCAAGGGCTACTTCCGCCTGTTCGCGCCCAAGGACGGCAATCCCGGCAGCAAGGTGCGCCTGCGCTATGGCTATGTGATCGAATGCACGGGCGTGGACCGCGACGCCGACGGCAAGGTGATTGCCGTGCACGCCAACTACCTGCCCGACACCAAGAGCGGCACGCCGGGCGCCGACAGCGTCAAGGTCAAGGGCAACATCCACTGGGTCAGCGCACCGCACGCCTATGAAGCGGAAGTGCGCCTGTACGACCGCCTCTTCAGCGACCCGAACCCGGATGCCGGCGGCAAGAACTTCCTCGACGCGCTGAACCCGGGCTCCAAGAAAACGGTCACCGCCTACCTGGAGCCCGGCCTGCAGCAGGCCGCCGCGGAAGACCGCTTCCAGTTCGAGCGCCATGGCTACTTCGTCGCCGACCGCGTCGACTCCAGGCCGGGCAAGCCGGTCTTCAACCGCATCGTCGGTCTCAAGGACAGCTGGGGCAAGTGAGTCGAACGAGGCAAACGAAGTCAACAAGGAACAAGGCAGACGAGGACCATGCAAACCATAACCTTCCCGCTCGAGGGCGAGCATATCGCCCTCAACGACCTGCTCAAGGTGGCCGGGATATGCGACAGCGGAGGCGCCGGCAAGGCCCTGGTGGCGGCCGGCGAAGTGTCGGTCGACGGCGCGGTGGAATCGCGCAAGACCGCCAAGATCCGCGCCGGCCAGGTGGTCAGCGTGCCCGGCGTGAAGATTCGGGTGGTGGCGGCCTGAGGCCAGCCCATCCGCAGGCATGCCCGGCGGCTGGTCCGGCCGGCCACCAGGCGCCTGCCCCCAAGCAAAGGAAATATCCATGCCGATTGCATTCTGGTGTGTGCTGCTCGCAGGCATCCTGCCTGTCGTGACGGTGGGCATCGCCAAGGCGGGCGGACGCGGCTACGACAATCACGACCCGCGCGGCTGGCTGGAAGAGCAGGCCGGGCGCGCCCGGCGAGCCGACCAGGCCCACCGCAACCACTTCGAGGCCTTCCCCTTCTTCGCCGCCGCCGTGCTCTCGGCGAGCTTCCTGCATGCGCCGGCCTCGCGCATCGACGAACTGGCGCTGGTCTTCGTCGCTGCGCGCATCCTGTACACCTTGTGCTACCTGGCCGATCGCGCCACCTTGCGCACCCTGTGCTGGACCGTGGGCTTCCTGTCCGTGATCGGCATCTTCCTGCTGCCGGTGTTCGTCCACTGAGGATATGCCCTATGCGGCACCTGCCAACCGCCCTTTGCTCACTATGCCTGCTGGTGTCCTTGCTGCCCGGCACGGCTCTGGCGGAACCGCTCGACTTCAAGGTCGACCCGACCCACACCACGGTGTATTTCGCCGCCAGCCATTTCGAGCGGACCTCGGTGCGCGGGCGCTTCGGCAAGATCGACGGCCGCATCCGCTACGACGAAACCAGCGGCAGCGGCGCGATCGATTTCACGGTGGATGCCGACTCGGTCGATTCCGGCAACCGTACCCTGGACGGCATCCTGCGTTCGCCCCAGTTCCTCGATGCACAGAATTTCCCCGTGGTCAGGCTGCAGGCCAGCCGCTTTGTACGCGAAGGCGACCGGCTGGTGGCCGTGGAAGGCGAGCTGACCCTGCACGGCGTCACGCAGCCGCTGCGGCTGGAGGCGGAGCGGTTCAGCTGCGGCGCGATTTCCCTGTTCGGCATCAAGCGTCACGTCTGCGGCGGCGATTTCCGCGCCGTGCTGTCGCGCAGCACCTTTGGCATGACGCGCTTCCTGCCCGAGGTGGGCGATACCGTGGTGCTCACGATGTCCGTGGAGGCGACGCCGTCGCTGCCGGCGCTGGAGTGACAGCCGCGCCGCCCGGCATCCGGCGGCGCTGCGGGATGTCGCCCCGGGGGCACCTGAAGCACCGATTTCTTCTGTAGAATCAGGGGTTTGCCTATTTGGCCGGTCCTGTCTCCCGGCCTTCGCCCGAACGGGGAACGAACACAAATGACGATGATTCAAGCTGGGGATATCGTGGCTGCCGCGCTGGCGGCGGCGGGCGCCTGCCTGGTCTGCAGTATCCCGCTGGACTTCCTGCGCCCCTTCCCGGCGTGGGCGCTTCGCACCTATGGCCGCCGCGCCCTGCTGGTGCCGCTGCTGATCCCGCTGGTGGGAAGCTGGCTGCTCGGCCTGGCCCAGTCGGGGCAACTCGACAGCCCGGCCGGGCACGCCATGGTAGTGGCGGCGGCCTTCCTCTGCCTGAACCTGGCTGCGGCGCTGCTGCGCTACTACTTGAGCGACTACCGCAAATCGCGTTGATCCTCAGGGACCCCGGCGCGCCATTCATGAGCACACCCCTGCGCTTCGACATCGCGGCCGGCGCCGAAACGCTGGCCGCGGACCGCATCGACGCCGGCAACGGCGCCAGCTGCCTGCTGCTGCACGGCGCCGGCACCAGCCACCGCGGACGCTGGCTGGCACTGCGGCAGGCGCTGGCCGCGCACGGCGTCGGCAGTGTCGCCATCGATTTTTCCGGCCACGGCGAAAGCGCCGCCCGCACGCCCAACTCGCTGGCCAAGCGCCTGGGCGAAGCGCAAGCAGCGCTGGCGCATCTGGACGGCAGCGGTCCGAGGGCCCTGATCGGCATCAGCATGAGCGGCGAAATCGCCGTGCGCATGGCGGCCGATCCGGCCAACCGGATCGAGCGCTTGCTGACGCTGGTGGGCGCCGCCTACGACCCGGCCGCCTTCGAACTGCCCTTCGGCCCGGCCTTTACGGCCGTGCTGCGCACGCCCGGCAGCTGGCGCGCCTCGCTGGCCTTCGAGCAGATCGAGCGCTTTCGCGGCCGCATCACGCTGGTGCGCGGCGCCGAGGACAATGTCATTCCACCCTGCATTGCCGACACCCTGGCCGCCCGTGCCAGCCTGGCCGAGCGGGTCGAGGTGATCGACCTGCCCGCTACGGGTCACTTGCTAGGGGAAGCCTGGCAAACCCGGCCGGGTTTTGCCGCGCTGCTGAGCGGGATCGCGCTGCGCGCCGTCAGCGCCTGACGGCGCGCTCCCGGGCCGATCGTGGCGTCCTTGCAAGACATGGCGGACCGCGGCCATGGCGCAGTCGCGATCGCGCCGCGCGTTTCACGTATGATGCGGCCTTTCGCTTCTCGCAGCCTCTGCCGCGCCCAGTCTTCTCCCATGGCTCTCAAATCCACCATCTACAAGGCCGAACTGTCGGTGTCCGACATGGACCGGCCTTACTACGGCAGCCACGCCCTGACCATCGCCAAGCACCCGTCCGAGAACGACGCGCGCATGATGGTGCGGCTGCTGGCCTTCGCCTGCGAAGCCAGCGACACGCTTACCTTCACCCGTGGCCTCGACGAGCCCGACGAGCCGGACCTGTGGGAAAAGACCCTGACCGGCGAAATCGCCCACTGGATCGAGCTGGGCCAGCCCGACGAATCCCGCCTGAAGCGCGCGGCGGCGCGCGCCGACCGTGTCACGGTGTTCACCTACAATGGTGCCAGCGCGCGCGAATGGTGGAAGGGCATGGCCGGCAAGGCAGGCAAGCTGCGCAACGTGACCATCTACAATGTGCCCGCCGAGGCAGTGGAAGCGCTCGCCGCCCTGGCGCAGCGCGCCATGCGGCTGTCGGTGACGATCCAGGACAGTGAAATCTGGGTCAGCGACGACGACAACAACGTCCGCATCACGCTCGAAGTCCTGCAGCGCCCGGCGGGCTGAGCCTGCCGCGCCACCCGGTTTTCGCATTTTGTGTATTTCGTGTTTTTCGCATCACCCATCCGCCCGTTGCGACCGCAAACGCCGGTCGCACCGAACCCGTGACCCTCGCTGATACAGCACAAGGAAGCCATCCATGAATACCACTCCCTCCGGCCTGCAATATGAAGACACCGTAACCGGCGAAGGCGCCGAAGCCACGGCAGGCAAGCATGTCACGGTGCACTACACCGGCTGGCTCTACGAGAACGAACAGGCCGGCCGCAAGTTCGATTCGAGCAAGGACCGCAACGATCCCTTCGTGTTCCCGCTGGGCGCCGGCCATGTCATCCGCGGCTGGGACGAAGGCGTGCAGGGCATGAAGGTGGGCGGCACGCGCCGCCTGGTGATCCCCGCCGAACTCGGCTACGGCGCGCGCGGTGCGGGCGGCGTGATTCCGCCCAACGCCACGCTGCTGTTCGAAGTGGAACTGCTGGCAGTCTGAGCGCCTGGCTGCCGCCCGGGCGGCAGCCATCGGCATGCCGTCCCGCGCGCCTGCGCGGATGGCAACAAGCAACAAGGGGCGCCCGCGGGCGCCCCTTGTGCGTTCCAGCCCCGGCCATGCCGGCCGGGCGCGCTTCCAGCACTAAAAGCTGATCGCAGCGTTGCCCACGTCGACCCGCACCTTGTCGCGGTCCAGCAGGCGCGCGGCATGGCGGGCATAGTCCTGCGCCCAGGCGGCATCGCCGGAAAATCGCGCTTCGCCGGAGAACTTGGCCACGTTGAGGATCTTGTCGATCACCAGCACCTTGCCCACCGGGCTGGAGGCCTGGCAATCGAGCTCGGCGTATTCGCGGTCGAACCAGCGCCAGCCGGCATCCTCGCTGACCGCCGCCAGCTCGGCATCGCCAATGGTGAAACCGAATTCCTTGCCGGTGCCGAAGGCCACCGTGAGCGTACGCGCCATAGCCTGATCTCCTGGTTGATGCCAGCATTGTAAAGACATGTCGGCCGATACCGCCACCTTGCCAGGTCAAGTATCGCGCCGAAATATCGCGCCGGCGCGGCAGCCGCCATCCCCCCGGCACCTCGTAGCGCGGCATAGGCCTGGCCACCCTGCCTCCCAGCGGCGCCGCTCGCTTGCGCACGCCGGACTCCGATCGAAACCTGACCGTTGCGAGCCGCCGACAACGTGGGGAACCTTACACAGATTTCTCCTCGCCATGTGGTTTCCATGCCGCCCGCCGCGCCGCTTTGGATTATGCTTGCACCATGGCCATCACCCGACAAGATCTCGAAACGGATCGGCTGCGTGCTTCTCTATGCAGCACGCCGGTGGCTTCCTCGCTGCTTCCCGCCGAAGCGCTCGAGGGTTCGCTGCGCGCCACGCTCGACCGGCGCCCGGATTCGCCGGCGCTGGCCGGCGATGTCTGGCTGTTCGGCTACGGCTCGCTGATCTGGAACCCGATGGTGGTCCACACCGACCACCGGCTTGCCACCGTGCACGGCTACCACCGCGGCTTCTATCTCTATTCGCGCATCAACCGGGGCACCTGGGACGACCCGGGCCTGGTGCTGGGACTGGATCGCGGCGGCTCCTGCCATGGCGTCGTCTTCCGCATTCCCCATCACATGATCGAGCAGGAATTCCGCCTGCTGTGGCGCCGCGAGATGCTCACCGGGGCTTATCATCCGCGCTGGCTCAACGTGAAGATGGCCGGCAGCGCGCCGCAGCGGGCGCTGGCCTTCGTGATGAACCGCACGCATGAGTCCTACGCCGGCCGGCTGCCCGACGACCGCGTGGTGGCGTGCCTGCGCCATGCCTGCGGGCTCTACGGCCCGGCTCGCGAGTACCTCCAGCAAACCCTGCTGGGCCTTGCCACCAACGGCGTCGACGACCCCTACCTGGGGCGGCTTTGGCGCCGCCTGCAGGATACGGATGCCGCGGGCGCGGCCACCCGCGCCGCAAGCGAAATCGCCTGATCCAGGAACCACCGGGATGCCACGCCCTGCCGCCCGCCCTCGCCGCCTGGTGCTTGCCGAAGTGCTGGGACTGACCGGGTTGCTGATGGGCGGCGCCTTGCTGGCCGGCCCGGGCGGGTCGAGCCTGGCGGCACGCCCGGCAGGAAGCGGTCCGGCACAGGCTTCACCGCGCTCGCACGGGCATGGCTCGGCGCACTCTCCGTCCGCCGCGCACGACAGCGTCGGCGCGCTGGACCGCAACCTCATCGCGGCCGCCTCGGTCGGCGATCTCGAACTGGTCAAGCGCTTGCTGGCAGCGGGCGCATCGGCCCAGGCTACCGACGATCACAACCGCAGCGCCTTGCTGGTGGCGGTCTACAGCCGGCATACGGAAGTCGCCAGGGCGCTGGTGGTGGCTGGCGCCGACGTCAACCGCAAGGATGTCGAGGGCAACAGCCCGTTCCTGCTGGCGGCGGCTACCGGGCAGCTCGAGGTGGTGCAGTTGTCGCTGGCCCATGGCGCCGACGTCGGCAGCACCGACGGCTACGACAACACCGCCCTGATCGCAGCCTGCGAGCATGGCAATACCGAAGTGGTGAAAGTGTTGCTGAAAGCCGGCGTCGCGGTCGACCACGTCAACGGGCAAGGCTGGACCGCCTTGCTGGAAGCCATCGTCATGGGGGACGGCAGCGCGCGCTACGAAGACATCGTGCAGTTGCTGCTGGACGCCGGCGCGGATGCCAACCTGGCGGACCGCG
>NZ_JARJLM010000275.1 GCF_029335485.1 Cupriavidus basilensis | reverse complement strand
GTGCTCGGCATCGTGTCGGGCGCGGGTTCGCTCGGTGCGCTGGTGGCGGCGCCGATCGGACAGGTGGTGGCGCAATCCTACGGCTGGCGCGTGGGGCTGGCGGCCTTTATCGTGCTGGCGCTGGTCATGCTCCCGGCCGCCTGGTTCGCGGGCCGCGTGGATCGCCTGCCGCTGCCCACGCCGCCCGGCGGCGTGCAGCAGAACGCGCGCGAGGCGCTCGGCACGGCCTTGCGCCACACGCCATTCATTGTCATGGGCGCCGCGTATTTCGTCTGCGGCATGCAGCTGGTTTTCCTCACCACGCATTTGCCTTCCTATCTCGATATCTGCGGCATGGATCCCATGCTCAGCGCCAAGGCGCTCGGCGTGATCGGCGGCTTCAATGTGCTGGGCAGCCTGTTCTTCGGCTGGGCCGGCGGCCGCGTCAACAAGCTTCTGCTGCTCGGCGGCATCTATACGGTCCGTTCGCTGGCGCTGACGTGGTACTTCTCGTCGGCGCCAACGCCCGGCAGCACCCTGGTGTTCGCGGCCGTGATGGGCTTCCTGTGGCTGGGCGTGGCACCGCTGGTGGCCGGGTGGATCGCCGAGACCTTCGGCTTGCGCTGGCAGGCAATGCTCGGCGGCGTGGCATTCTTCAGCCACCAGATCGGCAGCTTCGCCGGTGCCTTTGGCGGCGGCCTGGTCTACGATGCGCTGGGCTCCTATACGCTGGCCTGGCAGGTTGGCGTGGCGCTAGGGCTGGCCGCGGGGCTGGCGCAGATCGCCTTTGCGGTCGCCGCCCGCCCGCGGCCGCCGCAGGTGGCGGCGACGTAGGGAGCAATATGCGCTGAGCGCGCCCGCGGCGATGCCGGGAACGGTTAGCATGACGCATGCGCAAGGGAGCGCTCTGGCGCATCCCCATCCAACGCAAGCAAGGAGGTAACAATCATGGCTCTGACGCTGCACTACCATCCGCTGTCCTCGTTCTGTCACAAGGTGCTGATCGCGCTCTACGAGAACGGGGCGCCGTTCGCCACCCATCTCGTCGACCTGGGCGACGAGGATTCCCGCTCGGCATTCCTCGAGCTTTGGCCCATCGGCAAGATGCCGGTCCTGCGCGACGACGAGCGCGGCCAGACGATCCCCGAATCCACGATCATCATCGAGTACCTGGAGCAGCACTACCCGGGCGCGCATGCCCTCTTGCCTGGCACGCAGGACGAGCGCCGCGAAGTGCGCCTGCGCGACCGTATCTTCGACCTGTATGTGCATCTTCCGATGCAAAAGATCGTGGGCGACCGGCTGCGCACGGAAAGGGAACGCGACCCGCGCGGCGTCGCCGATGCGCAGGCCGCCCTGCTTGCCGCCTACGCCATGCTCGACCGCCACATGGCGGACAAGCGCTGGGCGGCGGGCGAGCGTTTCACCCTGGCCGACTGCGCTGCCGCGCCCGCGCTCTTCTATGCGGCCATTGCGGTGCCGATCCCGCAAACCCACACGCATCTCTCGGCCTACGCCGAGCGCTTGCTGAACCGCCCGTCGGTCGGGCGGGTCATTGCCGAAGCCCGGCCCTACTTTCACATGTTCCCGCTGCGCGAGGCGATCCCGGCGCGCTTTCTCCGCGACGAGCCCCCGCTCGCGTGAGCGGCGGCGCTTTGGCTATCCGGCAGGCCGACCGCCAACGGCACTGCCGGCCACATGCCGTCCACCCCACCTGGCCACGGGAAGCCGCGCTTTTGCTTTTCCTAAAGGCGGGATAAAGCCGGAATGGTCCTGCTGCTCCCCGCTTTGATCTCCCTCCCCGCTGCTTAAGATTCCCTCCGTCGGAACCAGCCGCGGACTGCGGCCCTGCCGACCCCTTTCAGCGCCCCCAAATCAGTCCTCGCCGCCCCACGCGCTTCCCCCGCG
>NZ_JARJLM010000274.1 GCF_029335485.1 Cupriavidus basilensis | reverse complement strand
GCACCGCCAGTGGATCGCGCGAGGCGCCGGGTGGCGGCGCGCGGGGCGGCTGGGCCGGCGGCAACTCGGCGCCGGTCGGGTGCTTGTAGCGGTTGTAGCCCCACAGGTACTGGGTGGGGGCTGCCATTACCAGTTTCTCGACGGCCTGGTTGATCACCGCGGCGGCTTCGGCCTGGTCCTCCGGCAGCATGTCGTCGATGACCTGCATATGCCCGAGGAAGCCGTCGCCGCGCGGCAGGCGCTCGGCGAAGATCGCCGCGATGGGCGCGCCGGTGAGCTGCTGCAGGCGTTGCACCAGGGTCATGGTGTAGGCCGGCTTGCCGAAAAACGGCGCCCAGGCGCCTTCGCCCCCGGTGGGGACCTGGTCCGGCAGGATGCCGATGGCTTCGCCGCGCTTGAGTGCCTTGACCAGCATGCGCACGCCGCGCGGCTGCGCCGGCGCCATGGCCAGGTTGGGGCGGGTGCGCATCTTGACGATCCAGTCGCGCAGCCATGCCTGGTGCGGCGGCTTGTACAGGGCGGTGACAGGATGCCGCAGGGCGAATGCCTGCGGGAGCACTTCAAAACAGCCGAGATGCGGCACCAGGATGATCAGCCCCCGGCCCTGTGCCATCAGCCGGTCGATTTCCGGCCACAGCGGGCCGGCGAAGCCGTACATGCGGGCTTCGGGATTGCGCCGGCTCCAGAAGTAGGGCATTTCCAGGATCATGCGCCCGGTCGAGCGGGCCGCCTCGGCCAGCATCGCCTCGCCGGCGTCGGGGTAGGCCTGGCGCAGGTTCCCGCCAAGCCGCCTGCCGTAGCGTCCCGGCAGGCGCGCCGCCAGCAATCCGAGCGTACCGCCGATGGCGTGCAGCCACGAGAGCGGCAAGCGGGAAATCAGCCAGAACAGAAAGGTCATCGGATTGGGATAGCGGCCCGGCGGGCCGGGTGGGTGATTAATGTTCTGCCAGGCAGTGCCGTTAGTGGGGGCAAGCAAATGGATCCCGCCGTCTCATTACGGAGCCCACTGTACGGTTTGCATGGCTGCGGCCTTGCGCCCGGCCAGTAGCGCTGCAGGGCAGCTTGCAGGCGCGTATAATAACGCGTATCGCCGAGTTAACTGACAACTTGCGGGGCGATACCGTTCTACCGGAACGGCGTGAAAATACCGCTAAAGCGTCGCCGCCCGGGCTGAAAGGTTGGCACGCAATAGCTAACCTGGAGAAAAAGTTCGTGGCAAACGACTTCCTGTTCACTTCGGAATCCGTCTCCGAAGGCCATCCCGATAAGGTCGCTGACCAGATTTCCGACGCTGTCCTCGATGCCATCCTGGCCCAGGACAAGTATGCTCGCGTGGCTGCCGAAACCCTGTGCAACACCGGGCTGGTGGTTCTCGCAGGGGAAATCACCACGACCGCCAACGTCGACTACATCCAGGTCGCACGGGACACCATCAAGCGCATCGGCTACGACAACACCGAGTACGGCATCGACTACAAGGGCTGCGCCGTGCTGGTCGCCTACGACAAGCAATCGCCCGACATCGCCCAGGGCGTGGACCGCGCCTCCGACGACTACCTGAACCAGGGCGCCGGCGACCAGGGCCTGATGTTCGGCTACGCCTGCGACGAAACGCCGGAGCTGATGCCCTTCCCGATCTACTATGCGCACCGCCTGGTCGAGCGCCAGTCGCAGCTGCGCCGCGATGGCCGCCTGCCCTGGCTGCGTCCGGACGCGAAGTCGCAGGTGACCGTGCGCTATGTCGACGGCCGGCCGCACAGCGTCGATACCGTGGTGCTGTCGACCCAGCATGCGCCGGATATCACCCAGGCGCAGATCCGCGAAGCCGTGATCGAGGAAATCATCAAGCCGGTGCTGCCGGCCGGAATGCTCAAGGACACCAAGTACCTGGTCAACCCGACCGGCCGCTTCGTTATCGGCGGCCCGCAGGGCGATTGCGGCCTGACCGGGCGCAAGATCATCGTCGATACCTACGGCGGCGCATCGCCGCACGGCGGCGGCGCGTTCTCGGGCAAGGATCCGTCCAAGGTCGACCGCTCGGCCGCCTACGCGGCCCGCTATGTGGCCAAGAACGTGGTCGCTGCCGGCCTGGCGCGCCAGTGCCAGGTCCAGGTCAGCTACGCCATCGGCGTGGCGCGCCCGATCAACGTCACGGTCTATACCGAAGGTACCGGCAAGATTTCCGACGAGGCCATCGCCGCCCTGGTGCAGGAGCATTTCGACCTGCGTCCGAAGGGCATCGTGCAGATGCTGGATCTGCTGCGTCCGATCTATGAGAAGACGGCAGCCTACGGCCACTTCGGCCGCGAAGAGCCGGAATTCTCGTGGGAAGCGACCGATAAGGCCGCGGTGCTGCGCGCTGCCGCGGGCCTGTAAGGCTGCAGACCAGACCGGCTGGATGTGCCTGCACCGCAGCGCTGCCGGCAGTCTGAGCGCCGCCCATCGGGCGGCGTTTTTCCATGGCGCGCAAGCGCGGCTCCGGCCCGTGCCCATCTTGTCCAGGATCAAGCGCGACGCCGCCAGGCGTGGCGCCGCACGGCCGCGAGGGTAGAATCGCGGGATGGCAAAGCGGTCCGGCGAGTGGCGCTTTGTGATCCTGCCGCCGTGCCGCAGGCACGCGCCCAGGTCGCCGGAGCCCGCATACCGAGGATGCCCATGTCACCTGATTCGACCCCTACGCCTTCCGCGTCCAGCGCCGCCGCGTCCGCGGCAGGCACGCACGCGTTCAACCTGATCCGGCCGCAGCCTTTTACCGAGTGGGCACCGCAGGTCGATGCCGGCACCAGAGCCGGGCTGCGCCGCGAACTGGAGCAGGGCGCGGTGCTGTATTTCCCGCAGCTGCACTTCCGTTTCGAGGCTGGCGAGGAGCGCTTTCTCGACAGCCGCTGGTCGGACGGCAAGTCGAAGAACATCAACCTGCGCGCCAATGACCAGGCCGTGCGCGGCGCCACCGGCGGCGAGCAGGACCTGAAGGATCTTTATCGCCTGATCCGCCGCTATGCCGAATACAGCGAGAAGCTGGTGCTGACCCTGTTCCCCGAATACGGCCCGCATCTGGTGCGCGCCGGCACCTCGCTGCGCCCGAGCGAAATCGCCGGCCGCCCGGTGAGCTGGCGCAAGGACGACACCCGCCTGCATGTGGATTCCTTTCCGTCCAACCCGCTGCTGGGCCAGCGTCTGCTGCGCGTGTTCCACAATATCGACCCGCAGGCGCCGCGCGTGTGGCGGGTGGGCGAGCCCTTTGGCGACTTCGCGAAGCGCTTCGTGCCGAAAACCCGGGGGATGTGGCCGGGGCAGGCACGGATGATGGAATTGCTGCACATCACCAAGCGCCGGCGCTCGGAGTACGACCATCGCATGCTGCAGCTGCATGACCTGGCCAAGGCGGATCTCGACTACCAGGCCAGTGTGCCGCAACAGGAATTCCAGTTCCCGCCGGGATCGACCTGGATCGTCTTCAGCGACCAGGTGCTGCATGCGGCCATGCGCGGGCGGGCCATGATGGAGCAGACCTACTATCTGTCGCCGAAGGCCATCAGCGACCACACGCATTCGCCCGAGGCGGTGCTGTCGCGGATGCTGGGGCGGCCGATGGTGGTGGCGTGAGGCCCTGGGGGTAGACCACTGCAGGTCTGCTGCCCCCTTCGCCCATCTGTGGGAGGGGGGCGGCAACCCTCGGGCACTCAAGCCGCGCTGACGCATCCTGCGCACTTCCTGGGCCGTGGCGGGCAAGGCGTTCTGACCCCCATGCCCTAGCCATGCGTGGCCGCCCGGCAGTGTCGGCACGGCACTAGCGCCGCGCTTCAGGCAGCCATGCGTGCCGCCCTTTCCATCCCCCTTTCCACCCCCCCGGCATAGCGCCTAAACTGATTTCGCGGCGTGCTCGCGGCGTGCCCGCCAGACCGGGGTGCCCGGCATGCCCGGACGGATAAAGAGGCCGGCGCAACCCCGGCGTCCTGACCTCCGACCACGCGGGGAGACAGATGGAAACCACCTTTGACTATCTCGTCGTCGGCGGCGGCTCGACCGGGTGTGCCCTGGCCAGCCGGCTGGCGGACAGCGGCAGCGACAGCGTGGCGGTGCTCGAGGCCGGCGGCCACGATCACCATGCGCTGGTGTCGACGCCGGCCGGTTACGCGGCGATGCTGCCGCGTGCCGGCAGCCACAACTATGGCTACTGCACCGTGCCGCAGCCGGGGCTGGACGGGCGCCGCGGCTACCAGCCGCGCGGGCGCGGCCTGGGGGGCAGTTCCTCCATCAATGCCATGATCTACACGCGTGGCCGGCCGTCCGACTACGACGGCTGGGCCATGGCTGGCTGCGATGGCTGGTCCTGGGACGACGTCCTGCCGTATTTCCGCCGCGCCGAGTGCAACGAGCGGCTCGCCGGGCGCGATGACGATCCCCTGCACGGCGGCAGCGGCCCGCTGCCTGTGTCGGACCTGCGTACGCCCAATCCCTTTGGCCAGCGTTTCATCGAGGCGGCACAGCAGGCTGGCTACCGCCGCAACGACGATTTCAACGGCGTGGACCAGGAAGGAGCGGGCTGGTACCAGGTGACCCAGTACGGCGGCGAGCGCTGGAACGCCGCACGCGCCTACCTGCATCGCGGCGATGCCGCCGACCGTGCCTGCAACGGCGGCCGCGCCAATCTGCATGTGTTGAGCGGCGCGCAGGTGCAGCGCATCGAGTTCGAGGGCCGCCATGCGGTCGGCGTGCTGGTGCGCCTGGATGGACGCGAAACGGTGCTGCGCGCGCGCCGCGAAGTCATCGTGTCGGCCGGTGCCTTTGGTTCGCCGCAACTGCTGATGGCATCGGGCGTGGGGCCGGCTGCGCACCTGCGCGAACTGGGCATTCCCGTGGTGCACCATCTGCCAGGCGTGGGCGGCAATCTGCAGGATCATCCCGACATCGTCGTGCACAAGCGCGTCGCCGCGCCCGAACTGTTCGGCGTGTCGGTGGGTGGCGCCTTTCGCCTGCTGGCCGAGATCCTGCGCTACCGGCGCGAGCGCACCGGCATGCTGACCTCCAACTTCGCCGAAGCCGGCGCCTTCCTCAAGAGCCACCCCGATCTCGACGAACCCGACCTGCAGCTGCGCTTCGTGGTCGGCATGGCCGACGACCATATGCGCCACATCCGCCTGGGCCACGGCTACGCTTGCCATGTGTGCGTGTTGCGGCCGAGCAGCCGTGGCGAAGTGCGGCTGGCCTCGCCCGACGTCCGCGATGCGCCGCTGATCGATCCCCGTTTCCTGTCGGACCCGCGCGACCTCGACGATCTGGTGGCGGGGGTGCGGATCGTGCGCCGCATCCTGGCCCAGCCGCAGCTTGCGGCGTTCGGCGGCAAGGAATTGTATTCGTCGCACCTGGCCGCGGACGGCAGCGACGACAGCGCGATCCGCGCCATGATCCGCGAGCATGCGGACACCAGCTACGATCCCGTGGGGACCTGCCGCATGGGCATGGACGAATACGCGGTGGTGGACCCGCAGTTACGCGTGCGGGGGGTGCAAGGCCTGCGCGTGGTGGACGCCTCGATCATGCCGACGCTGATCGGGGGCAATACCAATGCGCCGGCCATCATGATCGGCGAGCGCGCGCATGACCTGATCCGGAACGGTCCGCGCGTGGTGTTGCGGCTGGCCGAGGTGCTGGCGGTATGAAGCGCGGCCCGGCCTCGATGCCGGGCGCGAGGCGATCCGCGGACCGCTGCGCGGCCCGCCGGCCGCCGTTCAGCCCGCTGCCAGGCGGAAGGTCGACACCGTATCGCGCAGCTTGCCGGCCTGGTCGTCCAGCGACTGGGCGGCGGCGGCTGCCTCTTCCACCAGCGCAGCGTTCTGCTGCGTGACTTCGTCCATCTGGCCGACTGCCTGGTTGACCTGCTCGATGCCGGCGCTTTGCTCGTCCGAGGCGGCGGCAATCTCGCCAATGATGTCGGACACGCGTTTCACGGCCTGGCGGACTTCGTCCATGGTCTTGCCGGCGCCCTCGGCTTGCGCCGAGCCGGTGCGCACGGTGTCGACCGAGCTTTCGATCAGGTCCTTGATCTCCTTGGCGGCACTGGAAGAACGCTGCGCCAGGCTGCGCACCTCGCCCGCCACCACCGCAAAGCCACGGCCCTGCTCGCCGGCGCGCGCCGCTTCCACCGCGGCGTTGAGCGCCAGGATATTGGTCTGGAAGGCAATGCCCTCGATCAGGCTGGTGATTTCGGCGATACGGTTGGAACTGGCGCTGATCGCGCCCATCGTCTGCACCATCTGCTGCACGGCCGAGCTGCCGTGCTCCGCCACGTCGGCGGCATTGCTGGCCAGGCCGCTGGCCTGGCGCGCGTTGTCGGCGTTCTGGCGCACGGTGGTGGTCAGCTGTTCCATGCTCGACGCCGTTTCTTCCAGCGATGCCGCCTGTTGCTCGGTCCGCGCCGACAGGTCGGTATTGCCGGCAGCGATCTGGCGTGCCGCCACGCCCACCGATTCCGTCGAGTGACGCACTTCGCGCAGCGCCCCCGCAACACGTTCGAGCAAGCGGTTGAAAGCCGTGGCGGTGCGCCCGATCTCGTCCATGCTGCCAACCGGCGCGCGCCGGTCGAGGTCGAGCGAGTCGCTGACATATTCCAGGGTGTGCTCGATCTCGGCCAGGCTGCTGTGGATGCGGCGGTACACCGTTACCGCCAGGTAGCCGGTCACCAGCATCGCCACGGCGATCACCGCGGCGAATACCGCCACGACCGTGTCGTATTGCGCGCGGTTATGCACCACGGCGCGCTCGCCCAGGTCCGCG
>NZ_JARJLM010000273.1 GCF_029335485.1 Cupriavidus basilensis | reverse complement strand
CAGATCCAGGTGGGGATGGTCGGCATCAACGTGCCGATCCCGGTGCCGATGGCGTGGCATTCGTTCGGCGGCTGGAAGCGCTCGCTGTTCGGCGACCACCACGCCTACGGCGAGGAGGGCATCCGCTTCTACACGCGCTACAAGAGCATCATGCAGCGCTGGCCGGACAGCATCGGCAAGGGCGCGGAGTTCACCATGCCGGTGGCGAAGTAGGGACCCGGCCGTAGAATGCCGTGAGCGGCGCCGTGCCTGCCTTGCGCTGAATTCAACAGGAATGATCGAGGATCATGGAGAGCTACGACTACATCATCGTCGGCGCCGGTTCGGCCGGCTGCGTGCTGGCCAACCGCCTGACCCAGGACCCCGAGGTGAGCGTGCTGCTGCTCGAAGCCGGCGGCCGCGACGACTACCACTGGATCCACATCCCGGTGGGCTACCTGTATTGCATCGGCAACCCGCGCACCGATTGGATGTACCGCACCGCGCCTGAAGCCGGCCTGAACGGCCGCTCGCTGGGCTATCCGCGCGGACGCGTGCTGGGCGGGTCGTCGTCGATCAACGGCATGATCTATATGCGCGGGCAACGCGAGGACTATGACGACTGGGCACGCCTGACGGGCGACGACGGCTGGTGCTGGGACCGGGTGCTGCCGCTGTTCAAGCGCAGCGAGGACCATCATCGCGGCGGCGACGAATTCCACGGCGCCGGCGGCGAGTGGCGGGTGGAAGGGCAGCGGCTGCGCTGGGATATCCTGGAGCGGTTCATCGATGCTGCCGAGCAGGCCGGCATCCCGCGCACCGACGATTTCAATCGCGGCGACAACTTCGGCGTGGGTTACTTCGAGGTCAACCAGCGCCGCGGTATCCGCTGGAATACCGCCAAGGCCTTCCTGCGCCGCGCGGCCGACCGGCCCAACCTGACCATCGTCACCGGCGCCCAGGTCAGCGCGCTGACCTTCGACGGCCGCCGTTGCAGCGGGGTGGCTTATCTTGGCGGCGCCCAGCCCTTCACGGCAGGGGCGCGCGAGGAAGTGATCCTGGCGGCGGGCGCGGTCAACACGCCGCAGCTGCTGGAGTTGTCAGGCATCGGCCAGCCAGAGCGGCTGCAGGCGCTCGGCATCGCGGTGCGCCATGCCTTGCCCGGCGTCGGCGAGAACCTGCAGGATCACCTGCAGCTGCGCAGCGTGGTCAAGGTGGAGGGCGTGCGTACGCTCAATACGCGCGCGGCAAGCTGGTGGGGCAAGCTCGGCATCGGCCTGCAGTATGCGGTCAACCAGAGCGGGCCGATGAGCATGGCGCCGTCGCAGCTGGGTGCGTTCGCGCGCTCGGACCCGTCGCAGGCGCGCCCTAACGTCGAATACCACGTACAGCCGCTTTCTCTCGACAAGTTCGGCGACCCCCTGCATCGCTTCAATGCCTTCACCGCCAGCGTGTGCAACCTGCGCCCGACCTCGCGCGGCAGCGTGCATATCGCCAGCGCGGACTTCCGCCAGGCGCCGGTGATCGCGCCCAATTACCTTTCCACCGAGGCTGACCGCAAGGTGGCGGCCGACTCGCTGAAGCTGACGCGGCGCATCGTCGCGTCGCCCGCGTTGGCGCCCTACAAGCCACAGGAGTGGCTGCCCGGGCCAGCCGTGGAAACCGACGAACAGCTGGCCCGGGCGGCGGGCGATATCGGCACCACCATCTTCCACCCGGTCGGCACCTGCCGCATGGGACGCCCCGACGATCCCCTCGCCGTGGTGGACCAGCGCCTGCGGGTGCTCGGCGTCGACGGCCTGCGCGTGGTGGATGCCTCGGTGATGCCGTTGATCACTTCGGGCAACACCAACTCGCCCACCATCATGATCGCGGAGCGTGCCAGCGACATGATCCGCGAGGACCGGCGCCGGCGTGTTTCCGGTGCGCAAGGGACCGCTCCCCCGGCTGCCGGTGCGGTTGCCGCCAGAACGGGCGCTGCCGCGCAGGCCTGACCGGATGGCCGCAGCGGCGATGGGAATCGCCGGAACGCAGCCGTGATTGCGAACCTGACATGGACCTGACATCTGGTTCATGTTTCATAATCAGTGCAAACCCGGATGTTTTGCGACGCAGCAGACGCACACAATAGACGCCGAGATGCCGTGCAGTAGCGCTCACATTGGCGCGCCCTTACCAGGGCGCGTCGCGCGTTCCGGAAAGGGCGCCGCGCGGCCGGATGTAGTCCGGAACAGCAAGACAAGCAAAACAAGACAAGCGGTGCATGAGCCGCGACAGCCACGAACGGCACGATCCGCGCCATTGGCACGATGAGCACGATCAGCGCGGGGCGTGCGGGTGGTGGTGCGGCGAGCACCACAGTTCTGACCATTTGGCGGAGCCGGCCAGAAGCCGGCGCCGCAGCAAGAGGGCGGGCAGGAGACCATGAATCAGCAAGACACGATCCTGGAAACGCGGAACCTCACCAAGGAGTTCAAGGGGTTTACCGCGGTTAGCGACGTCAACCTGCGGGTGCGGCGCGGATCCATCCATGCCTTGATCGGCCCCAACGGCGCGGGGAAGACCACGTGCTTCAACCTGCTGACCAAGTTCCTGGTGCCGACCACCGGCACCATCCTGTTCAACGGCATCGACATCACGCGCGAGCAGCCGGCGCAGATCGCCCGGCGCGGCGTGATCCGTTCGTTCCAGATCTCGGCGGTGTTTCCGCACCTGACGGTGCTGGAGAACGTGCGCATCGGCCTGCAGCGGCAGCTTGGCACCTCCTATCATTTCTGGCGCAGCGAGCGCACGCTCGACGCGCTCAATGCGCGCGGCATGGAGTTGCTCGACCAGGTCGGCCTGACCGATGTGGCGCAGACCGTGACCGTCAACCTGCCGTACGGGCGCAAGCGCGCGCTGGAGATCGCCACCACGCTGGCGATGGAGCCGGAGCTGATGCTGCTGGACGAGCCCACCCAGGGCATGGGCCACGAAGATGTGGCGCGCGTCACCGAGCTGATCCGCAAGGTCGCGGTGGGGCGCACCATCCTGATGGTCGAACACAATATGAGTGTGGTCTCGTCGATCGCCGACAAGATCACGGTATTGCAGCGCGGCGCGATCCTGGCCGAAGGGCCGTACGCCGAGGTATCGAAGGACCCGCGTGTGATGGAGGCCTACATGGGCACCGTCGAAGCCGAACTGCAGGGCGCGCACTAAGGAGCCAGGATGAGCACAACGCCCGCACTTGAGATCAAGGACCTGCACGCCTGGTACGGCGAATCGCACATCCTGCATGGCGTCGACCTGACCGTGAACCCGGGCGAGGTGGTGACCCTGCTTGGCCGCAACGGCGCGGGGCGCACCACCACGCTGCGCGCCATCATGGGCCTGACCGGCCAGCGCAAGGGTTCGATCCGCGTCAATGGCACCGAGACCGTCGGCATGCCCACGCACAAGATCGCGCATTGCGGCATCGGCTATTGCCCGGAGGAGCGGGGCATCTTCGCCAGCCTGTCGTGCGAGGAGAACCTGCTGCTGCCGCCGCTGCTGAGGATGAAGGGCGGCGCGGCGCAGAAAGGCATGAGCGAGGCCGAGATCTACGAGATGTTCCCCAACCTGAAGGAGCGCCGCCAGAGCCAGGGCACGCGCCTGTCGGGCGGCGAGCAGCAGATGCTGGCCGTTGGCCGCATCCTGCGCACAGGTGCCAACCTGCTGCTGCTCGACGAGATCTCCGAGGGCCTGGCGCCGGTGATCGTGCAGGCCCTGGCGCGCATGATCCTGATGCTCAAGAAGAAGGGCTACACGGTGGTGATGGTGGAACAGAACTTCCGTTTCGCCGCGCCGCTGGCCGACCGTTTTTATGTGATGGAACACGGCACCATCGTCGAGCGCTTCGCGGCTTCGGAGCTGCAGGCCAAGATGCCGGTGCTGAACGAGTTGCTTGGGGTCTGATCCATGCCCGCGCGACCCGGGTGGGTCGCACGCATGATGCGCGGGCATGCATCGCAGGCATTGTTTTAGGGCAAGAACGGGTGGCGTCGGATGCCGCCGAAACTAAGGAGACAAGCAATGAAGATGACTCGGCTGGCGGTCGCTCTGGCGGCCATCGCAACGGGAGTGGCAATGGCCCCGGCCTCGGCGCAGGTCTCGGGCGATACCGTCAAGATCGGCTATATCACCGACATGTCGGGCCTGTATGCGGACATCGACGGTCCGGGCGGCCTTGAAGCGATCAAGATGGCGATCGAGGATGCCGGCGGCAAGGTGCTGGGCAAGCCCATCGAGCTGGTCTCGGCCGATCACCAGAACAAGGCCGACATCGCGGCGTCGAAGGCGCGCGAGTGGATGGACCAGCAGGGCCTGGATGCGCTGATCGGCGGCACCAACTCCGCCACCGGCCTGGCCATGAACAAGGTGGCCATGGAGAAGAAGAAGGTCTACTTCAATATCGGCGCCGGCTCGGCACGCCTGACCAACGAGGAGTGCTCGCCGTACACCGTGCACTATGCCTACGACACGGTGGCGCTGGCCAAGGGCACCGGCAGCGCGGTGGTCAAGCAGGGCGGCAAGTCGTGGTTCTTCCTGACCGCGGATTACGCCTTCGGCCACTCGCTGGAGAACGATACCTCGGCGGTGGTGAAGGCCAACGGCGGCACCGTGGTGGGCGCGGTCCGCCATCCGCTGAACGCCTCCGACTTCTCCTCCTTCCTGCTGCAGGCGCAGTCGTCCAAGGCGCAGATCCTGGGCCTGGCCAATGCCGGCGGCGACACCATCAATGCGATCAAGGCGGCCAAGGAATTCGGCATCACCAAGACCATGAAGATCGCCGGCCTGCTGATGTTCATCAACGATATCCACAGCCTGGGATTGAAGAACACCGAAGGCCTGCTGATGACCGACAGCTGGTACTGGGACATGAACGACGACACGCGCAAGTTCGCCAACCGCTTCTTCGGCAAGATGAAGAAGATGCCGAGCAGCCTGCAGGCCGCCGACTACTCCGCGGCGCGCACCTACCTGAAGGCGGTCGAGGCAGCCAAGACGGACGACCCGGACAAGGTCATGGCCGAACTGAAGAAGCTCAAGATCAACGACTTCTACACCAAGGGCTACATCCGCCAGGATGGCCGCGGCATCCACGACATGTACCTGATGCAGGTGAAGACGCCGGCCGAATCGAAGAAGCCATGGGATTACCTGAAGGTGGTCGCCACCATCCCGGGCGAGCAGGCTTTCACCACGGTGGCGGAGTCGAAGTGCTCGCTGCTGAAGAAGTAAGGGCTTGAGCTGAAGTTGTGTGGTCCCGCCGGCCCCGCAAGGGGACCGGGCGGGGGCTGGTGCCTTCCTTTGCGCCGGGAGGCACCGGCCAGACGATTGGGGCGCCGCTGCGCGGCGTTGGCATGCCGGCTGTGCCGCCGGCGGCCACACGCGTAGCCAGAACCGCTTCGCTTCATTTTGATCGCGCTTGCCTGGCGGGGGATTGACGGACCCCGGCTGGTGCGCCAACGGTAACGCCTGCGATGGACATCTTCGGTATTCCTCTGCCCGCCATGCTGTCCCAGTTGCTGCTGGGGCTGGTCAACGGTGCTTTCTATGCGATGTTGAGCCTGGGCCTCGCGGTCATCTTCGGGCTGCTCAACGTCATCAATTTCGCCCACGGGGCGTTGTTCATGCTCGGCGCGGTACTGGCCTGGATGGGCATGGAGTACGCCGGGATCAACTACTGGCTGATGCTGGTGCTGTCGCCGCTGGCGGTGGCGCTGATCGGCGTGGTGATCGAGCGCACCATGCTGCGCTGGATCTACAAGCTCGACCATATCTACGGGCTGCTGCTGACACTGGGCATCACGCTGGTGATCGAGGGCATCTTCCGCTCGATCTACGGCGTGTCCGGGCTGCCGTATTCGCCGCCGGAAGCCCTCAGCGGCGCCACCGATCTCGGCTTCATGATCCTGCCGAACTACCGGGCCTGGGTGGTGGTGGCCTCGCTGGCGGTGTGTTTTTCCACCTGGTTCCTGATCGAGAAGACCAAGCTGGGCGCCTACCTGCGGGCCGGCACCGAGAATCCCAAGATGGTTGAGGCGTTCGGCGTCAACGTACCGCTGATGGTGACGCTGACCTACGGCTTCGGCGTGGCGCTGGCTGCCTTTGCCGGCGTGCTGGCGGCGCCGGTGATCCAGATCTCGCCGCTGATGGGACAGAACCTGATCATCATCGTGTTCGCCGTGGTGGTGATCGGCGGCATGGGCTCGATCATGGGCTCCATCCTCACCGGCCTCGGCCTGGGCGTGATCGAGGGGCTGACCAAGGTGTTCTATCCGGAGGCGTCGTCCACGGTGGTGTTCTTCATCATGGTGATCGTGCTGATGCTGCGCCCGGCCGGGCTGTTCGGGAGGGAGAAGTGATGAGCCAACCATCGAGCCAACCATCCGGCGCGGCGGTGGCCGCGGGGCAGACAAGACAGGGGCAGGGTGTGCAGAAGAAACTGTTGTACGGATTGTTGCTGCTGGCGCTGATCGTGGCGCCGATGGCCGGCGCATATCCGGTGTTCGTACTCAAGGTGCTGTGCTTCGCGCTGTTTGCCTGCGCCTTCAACCTGCTGATCGGCTATACCGGCCTGCTGTCGTTCGGCCATGCCGCCTTCTTCGGCGGCGCGGCCTACGCGGCCGGCCACGCCATGAAGGTGTGGGGCGTCACGCCCGAGGTGGGGCTGGTGCTGGGCACGCTGACCGGCGCCCTGATCGGCTATGTGGTCGGATCGATCGCGATTCGCCGCCAGGGCATCTACTTCTCCATGATCACGCTGGCGCTGGCGCAGATGCTGTTCTTCTTCTGCCTGCAGGTGCCCTACACCGGCGGCGAGGACGGCCTGCAGGGCATTCCGCGCGGCAAGCTGTTCGGCCTGTTGCCATTGGACAACGACCTGACGCTCTACTATGTGGCGCTGGCGATCATCGTGGCGGCCTTCGCGTTGATCGTGCGCACCGTGCACTCGCCCTTCGGGCAGATCCTCAAGGCGATCAAGGAGAACGAGCCGCGCACGATTTCGCTGGGCTACGATACCGACCGCTTCAAGCTGATGGTGTTTGTGCTTTCCGCGGCGCTTTCCGGCCTGGCCGGCTCGATCAAGGCACTGGTGCTGGGCTTTGCGACGCTGACCGACGTGCACTGGTCTATGTCGGGCTCGGTGATCCTGATGACGCTGGTGGGTGGCCTGGGCACGCTCTCGGGCCCGCTGGCCGGGGCTTTCGTGGTGGTGGCGCTGGAAAACAAGCTTGGCGACATCGGCAATTTCCTGGCCTCGGCGACGGGGATTGAATGGTTCGGCTCGCTGGGCGAATCCGTCACCATGGTCACCGGCGTGATCTTCGTGATCTGCGTGTTGACATTCCGCCGCGGCATCATGGGCGAGCTTCTGGCGCGGTTCGGGAAGCCCCGGGAGTGATGACAGGGCGACATGCCCGCTTTTGGGGCTAGGGTTTCTTCTAGCTTGCCTGGAACGCACCGCTTCGTTACATTCCATATACGGTTTTCGCAGGTTAAATGGAGGCGGAAGCGAGGAGACGACAGGCGCGCAGTCACTAGGCTGCAGTGTCAATATAAGATGAAGGCGTTGCTGGGTGATCCTCGGCAACGCCTTTTTTCATGCCCGTTTGTGGTGCATTGCTAGCACTTCGCCAGGAAGTCCGCATTGGGCAGGCGCGGGGTGCGTGCGACAATGCCGCCTTGCCACCGGGCCTGCCATGCCTTCAGATTCCTTTTCCCCGTTTCCTTCCCCGCCTGACACCCCCGTTTCCACGGTTTCTCCGGCCAGCCCCCAAGCCCTGATCCGCCTCGCCGGCACGGCCGATAGCGAGACGCTGTGCGCCTGGCTGCAGTCGCGCCAGCCGCTGCCCGTGGCTGCCACGCGCGCCCGGCAGGCGTTGGTGGAGGGTCTGCTGGCCCGGCCGGAGCGGGGGGCGTGCGTGCTGGCGGAAGCGGCGGCCGGGCTGGTGGGCTGCCTGCCCGTCGCGCTCGTGCCTCACCTCGGCCTGGCCGGCCTGGCGGCGCTCGCCACCGAATGGTGGGATGACGGAACGCCCTCGCAGGATGCCGCCGTGCTGCTGGCCTGCTGCGATCTGCTGGCCGACTGGTGCCGCGCGCACGGTGTGCGCCATCTGCTGCTGGCGCCCGGCTTGCTGGCGGCATCGCAGGCAGCGGCGGCGGGCTTCCTTCCGCAGGCCGGCGGCCTGTGGCATCGCAACCTGTCGCCGGCGCCCAAGACGCTCGGCTGACGCCCCTCGCGCGGATCTGCCGCGCGCATGGCCCGCCGGCCCCGATCCGCGCTCTTTCCTCTTTCCTCCTCCTGCCTCTGTTGCCCCGCGCTCCATGGAATTCGCGTTTCTTGCTGTTACCGCCTTTCTTGCCGGCCTGATCGATGCTGTCGCCGGCGGCGGCGGGCTGGTGCAGCTCCCGGCAATGTTCTCGGCCTATCCCGGCCTGTCGCCGGCGACGCTGGTGGGCACCGGCAAGGTCGCATCGCTGGCGGGCACCGCCAATGCCGCGCTGCGCTATGGGCGCCGGGTGCGCATCTACTGGGACGCGACCTTGCCGGCGATGGTGTCGGCCTTTGCTTTCTCGATGGCTGGCGCTTACGCACTGACGCTGATCCCGGCCGGACCGCTGCGCAAGTCGCTGCCCTTCATCCTGGTGATCCTGCTGGTGTACACGGTGGCGAAGAAGAACCTCGGCGCCGAGCACGCGCCGTCGCTGTCCGGCGGCAAGGAGCGCGCGGCAGCCTTGCTGGCGGGGGCGGCGATCGGTTTCTACGACGGTGTGTTCGGTCCCGGCACCGGCAGTTTCCTGATGATCGTGTTCGTGCGTGTGTTCGGCTACGATTTCCTGCACGCCTCGGCATCGACCAAGGTCGTCAATCTGGCCACCAACCTCGCGGCCTTGCTGCTGCTGGCGGCCAAGGGACATGTCTGGTGGCAGCTCGGGCTGGTGATGGCGCTGGCCAACGTGGCGGGCAGCCAGGTGGGCAGCCGGCTGGCGCTCAAGCACGGCAGCGGCTTCGTGCGGCGCGTCTTTATCGTGGTGGTGACCGCGCTGATCGCCAAGACCGCGTGGGATGCCTTCAGCCGTTGAGGCATGTCGCAGCGATGCGCATGCTGCGATGCGGGTTAATCCGGCTACCCGCGCGATAGTGCTGTTGTTAGACTCGCTACGCATTCCCGACCGCGCGGTCGGTGAATGAGCGGCGCGGACGGCGCGGCATGGATTCCATGCCGAACCGTGCGGCGTGCCGCCGGGGAACACGCGCAGGATGGGAGAGAGGGCGCCGCGGATACCTATCTGCCAGGCGTCCGGGTAGCAGGCGGGCGCCAGCGTTGCGTCCGGGGCACGGGCCCGCGAGGGTTCCGGTCACGACAAAGACAAGAAGGAAGACCATGAGAGGCATCCGACCGGCCGGAAGCCGGGACGGATGCCTTTTCCGTTTGCCGCAATGGAAGGAGACACGATGACATTCAAGCGCGCCAGCCTGCTGGCTCTTGCTGCCGCTACCCTGTGCGCCGGCACCGCCAGCGCACAGGTCAAGGTCGGGGTAACGGTTTCGGCCACGGGACCGGCGGCCTCGCTGGGGATCCCGGAGAAGAACACCATCTCGCTGCTGCCGAAGGAAATCGCCGGCAAGAAGGTCGAGTACATCGTGCTGGACGACGCGTCGGACACCACCACCGCGGTCAAGAACACGCGCAAGCTGATCAGCGAAGACAAGGTCGACGTGGTGATCGGCTCCACCGTCACCCCGAATTCGCTGGCCATGGTCGATGTGGTGGCCGAGAACGAGACGCCGATGATCACGCTGGCCGCCTCGGCCCGCATCATCGAGCCGATGGACGCCAAGCGCGCCTGGGTCTTCAAGACGCCGCAGAACGACTCGCACATGGCCACCGCCATTGCCGAGCATATGACCAACAACAACGTGAAGACGGTGGCCTTCATCGGCTTCGCGGATGCCTATGGCGATAGCTGGGCGCAGGAGTTCGCCAAGGTGGCGGAGATGCGCAAGATCAAGGTGGTGGCCAACGAGCGCTTCGCGCGCACCGATACCTCGGTGACCGGGCAGGTGCTCAAGATGATGGGCACCAACCCCGACGCGGTGCTGATCGCCGGTTCAGGCACGCCCGCCGCACTGCCGGCCAAGGCGCTCAAGGAGCGCGGCTGGAAGGGCAGGATCTACCAGACCCACGGCGTTGCCAATGCCGATTTCCTGCGCGTCTGCGGCAAGGATTGCGAAGGGACCTTCCTGCCCGCCGGCCCGTTGCTGGTGGCCGAGCAGCTGCCCGACAACAATCCGGTCAAGAAGCCGGCCATGGCGTACAAGACGGCTTATGAAAAGACGTTCGGCGGACAGGTCTCGACCTTCGGCGGCCACGCCTGGGATGCCGGCCTGCTGCTGCAGCGCGCGATCCCCGAAGCGCTGAAAAAGGGGCAACCCGGCACCAAGGAGTTCCGCAAGGGGCTGCGCGACGCGATGGAGCAGACCAAGGAGCTGCCGATTTCCCACGGCATCATGAACATGACGCCAACCGATCACCTCGGGCTGGACCAGCGCGCGCGCGTGATGGTGCAGGTCGTCGACGGCAAGTGGAAGCTGCAGGCCAAGTAAGCGAAGCCAGGCAAGCACGACGAGCAAGACAAGACGGCGGGATATCGCCATACCTGGGGCGCATGGTCAGCCATGCGCCCTTTTGTTTGCGCGGTGCGCGCCGGCGATCCGCCAGCCGGGCGTCGCCGTCCCCGGGGCGCTACAGGTCTACTGGCAATCCCGCACTTGACACCATTCGCGCCATGCACGATCTTTAACGTGTTAATTAATTTCGGCTCGCTCAGCCTTGCCCGGCGGCGAGACGCGCGCAAGGAGGCAAGGCGATGCGCAAGGCAGTCTTGCTGCGCCGCGGATTGCTGCACAAGCCATGCGGAGCAGCGCCTGCGCCGTTCCTCAGGTTGCGGATGTGGCACTGCGGAACCTAAGGGTTCGTCAGGATTTGCGCTATGCGTAAGTTGTTTACTATTTCGTAATCCGTAAATTCACATGCCAGCCGGCCTCCCTCGCCGGCGGGACTCACTAACAATACGGGGAGACAATGGACCTCTCGATTGCCGCCATCCTGGCGCAGGACGGGATCACCTCGGGCGCCATCTATGCGTTGCTCGCGCTGGCCCTGGTGCTGGTGTTCTCGGTGACCCGCGTCATCTTCATTCCGCAAGGAGAGTTCGTCGCCTATGGCGCGCTGACCCTGGCGGCGATCCAGTCTGGCCACGCCCCGCAGAGCAGCTGGCTGCTGCTGGCCATGGGCGTGCTGACCTTCATCTACGAGACGGTCACCATCCTGCGCAGCGCAGAGCTGCGCCGCACCGCCGCCAGACGAATGACGATCCTGGCGGGGAAATACCTGATCTTCCCACTGGCCGTGCATCTGCTGGCGCAAACCTTCGGCGCACAGCCCATGCCGATGCTGGCGCAGATCGCACTGACCCTGCTGATCGTGGTGCCGCTCGGGCCCATGCTGTATCGCCTGGCGTACCAGCCGCTGGCCGAGGCCAGCACGCTGGTGCTGCTGATCGTCTCGGTCGGCGTGCACTTCGCGCTGGTGGGGCTGGGCCTGGTGATGTTCGGTGCCGAGGGGTCACGCACCACGGCGTTCTCCGAGGCGCGCTTCGAAGTGGGCAGCCTGACCATTTCGGGACAGAGCCTGTGGGTGGTCGGCGTGTCGGCGCTGCTGATCGCGGCGCTGTACTTTTACTTCGAGCGCACCATTGTCGGCAAGGCGCTGCGCGCCACCGCGGTGAATCGCCTTGGCGCGCGCCTGGTGGGTATCGGTACGACGCAAGCCGGGCGCTTGTCGTTCACGCTTGCAGCGGCGATGGGCGCGCTATGCGGCATCCTGATCGCGCCGCTGACCACGGTCTACTACGAGTCGGGCTTCCTGATCGGCCTCAAGGGTTTCGTTGGCGCCATCGTGGGCGGCCTGGTGAGTTACCCGGTGGCAGCCGCGGGCGCCATCCTGGTGGGGCTGCTCGAATCCTATTCATCCTTCTGGGCCAGTGCCTTCAAGGAGGTGATCGTATTCACCCTGATCCTGCCTGTGCTGCTGTGGCGCTCGCTCACCAGCAAGCATGTGGAAGAAGAGGAATAAGGGGCACGCCATGAACAACAATCACAAGAACCGGATTTTCATGCTGGCGTTTGCCGTGGTGCTGGCCTTGCTGCCCGTACTTCCGACGCCGGAGTTCTGGATCACGCTCGGCAACTATATCGGCCTGTACAGCATCGTCGCCATCGGCCTGGTGCTGCTCACCGGCGTGGGCGGCATGACGTCGTTCGGCCAGGCGGCATTCGTGGGGCTGGGCGCCTACAGCACGGCGTATCTCTCCACGCAGTTTGGCCTGTCGCCGTGGCTCGGACTGCTGGTGGGGCTGGTCATCACCATGGCCTCGGCCTACGTGATCGGCCTGATGACCATGCGCATGTCCGGCCACTACCTGCCGCTGGCTACCATCGCATGGGGGCTGTCGCTGTTCTTCCTGTTCGGCAACCTGGAATTCCTCGGCAAGTACGATGGCCTGAACGGCATCCCGGTGCTATCGCTGGCCGGCGTGGAACTGCACTCGGGCCGCTCGATGTTCTACCTGATCTGGGCGGTGGTGCTGGTGGCGGTGATCGCCATGCAGAACCTGCTCAACTCGCGCCCGGGTCGCGCCATCCGCGCGCTCAAGGGCGGCGGCACCATGGCGGAGGCGATGGGCGTCAACACGGCGTGGATGAAGGTGGTGATCTTCGTGGTGGCGGCAATGCTGGCCTGCATTTCCGGCTTTCTTTACGCGCACCTGCAGCGCGCGGTGAACCCGACGCCGTTCGGCCTGAACTACGGCATCGAGTACCTGTTCATGGCGGTGGTCGGTGGCGTGGGCCACGTGTGGGGCGCGGTGCTCGGCGCGGGCATTCTCACCATCCTGAAGGATGTGCTGCAAGGCGTGCTGCCCAAGTTGCTGGGCGCCAACGGCAACTTCGAAACCATCGTGTTCGGCGTGCTGATGGTACTGCTGCTGCAATACGCGCGCGATGGCATCTGGCCGTTCATCCGCAAGCTGTTCCCAAGCGGCCCGCCCGTGATGGCGCCGGCGCAGGCCGAGTTGCTGCCGCTGCGCGCCAAGCCGCAGGCGGGCGAGCTGATTCTCGATGTGCAGGCCGCGCGCAAGGAGTTTGGCGGGCTGGTGGCGGTGAACGATGTCAGCTTCCAGGTACGGGCAGGCGAGATCATCGGCCTGATCGGTCCCAATGGCGCGGGCAAGTCCACCACCTTCAATCTCGTGACCGGTGTGCTGCCGGTCACGCGCGGCGAGGTGCGTTATCGCGGCGAGGTGATCTCCAGCCTGCCGTCGCGCGAGATCGTCAAGCGCGGCATCGGCCGCACCTTCCAGCACGTGCATCTGCTGCCCACCATGACGGTGCTGGAGAACGTGGCGATCGGCGCGCACCTGCGCGGTGATTTCGCGGCGCAGGGCGGGGTGACCGCCGCGATCCTGCGCATGAACAAGGCGGAGGAGGAGAAGCTGCTGCACGAGGCCGCGCGCCAGCTCGAGCGTGTGGGCCTGGCCGACTGCATGTATATGGAAGCCGGCAGCCTGGCGCTGGGCCAGCAACGCATCCTGGAAATCGCACGCGCGCTGTGCTGCGACCCCGCGCTGCTGTTGCTTGACGAACCCGCCGCCGGGCTGCGCTACAAGGAGAAGCAGGCGCTGGCCGAACTGCTGAACAAGCTCAAGGGCGAAGGCATGAGCGTGCTGCTGGTCGAGCACGACATGGACTTCGTGATGAACCTGACCGATCGGCTGGTGGTGATGGAATTTGGTACGCGCATCGCCGAAGGCGTGCCGGAAGACGTGCAGAAGGATCCGGCGGTGCTCGAAGCGTATCTCGGTGGGGTGGAGTAAGGAAAAGACAATGAGCCTGATCCTGGAAGTGAAAGATCTCCATGTGCGCTATGGCAAGGTGGAGGCCGTGCACGGCGCTGGCCTGAAAGTGGAGGCCGGCAAGATCGTGACGGTGATCGGTCCCAACGGCGCGGGCAAGTCGACCATGCTCAACGCGATCATGGGTGCGCTGCCGGTGAGCGGTTCGTCCTCGGGCGCGGTCAGCTATCTTGGCCACGATATGGCGGGCCTGCCGGTGGAAGGGCGTGTGGCGCGCGGCATGTGCCTGGTGCCGGAAAAACGCGAGCTGTTCGGTTCGATGAGCGTGGCGGACAACCTTGTGCTTGGCGCCTACCGCCGCAAGCGCGCTGGCGAGAAGCATTTCCTCGACCAGCTGGAGGTGGTCTATGGATTGTTTCCGCGCCTGAAGGAGCGGGCGAAGCAGGACGCCGGCACGCTCTCCGGCGGTGAGCGCCAGATGCTGGCGGTGGGCCGCGCGCTGATGGCCAAGCCGCAATTGCTGATGCTGGACGAACCCAGCCTCGGGCTGGCGCCGCTGATCGTGAAGGAGATCTTCCACATCATCAACGACCTGCGCAAGACAGGCGTGGCGACCCTGCTGATCGAGCAGAACGCGCGGGCGGCGCTGCAGGTGGCGGACTACGGCTACGTGATCGAGACCGGGGATATGGCGATGGAAGGGCCAGCGGCCGAGCTGGCGGCGAACCCCAAGGTGATCGAGACATACCTGGGGCTGGCGAAGAAGGCGGCTTGAGGCTCGCCTGGCGTGAAATTCACTGGATAAATAATGGCAGGCTTTGGCCTGCCATTATTATTTCTGATGCCTATTCTTCGGGAGGCATCAGGCGATTGGCTTTTTAAGTCCATTGCCAGCGCAGCGATAGGTACGCTAAAAATTCTCGGCAAGAATTTAGGCGTGCACATATTTTGTAAATATATTCTTTATGAGAATGTATGTGCCGTAGCGCCAAAAAATCATGCGTTAAATAAACGTAAGTCGTCTAATTTTGTTTTTGATTATTCATTCTGTGAATTATCTGGGTTGACGCCCAGCACATCCGGATCCTGGGCCGCCGTTTCCAGCAGCCATGCCCGAAACCGGGCAAACGCCGGATGGTCCCGCCGCTCTCGTGGCGCGCACAGGAAGTAACCCCGGGTCAGCCGGATTGGCAGATCGAACGGTGCCGCCACGCGCCCGGCGGCGATCTCTTCGCGTACCAGGCAGCGCTGCAGCACCGCCACGCCCATGTCCGCCTTGACCGCCTGGACCAGGATCGAGACCTGATCGAAGCCGCTGGCGAGCGCGGGCGCAGCACTGGGTACGCCTGCGGCCCATAGCCAGTGCTGCCAGTTGGCAGGCGCGGTGGTGTGGTAGAGCAGGGGTTCGTCCAGCAGTTCGGCGGGCTGTGACCACCGTCCGGCTTGCTGGCGTGCCCGGGCGCGATCGGGGTGGCAGATTGGCACCATCTCGCTGCCAATCACGTAATCGCATTGCAGGCCTGGCCAGCGGTCTGCGGTGCCGGCCAGGATGGCGGCATCCGGGGCGGGGCCGGAGAAGTCTTCATCGCGCCGGTAGGGTACGAAATCCAGGCGGATCTCGGGGTGGCGGCGGTGGAAATCCGGCAGCCGCGGGATCAGCCAGACACTGGCCAGTGTGGGCACGGCAGAGAGCGTCAGGCGGTGCTGGCGGTCGCGGGAGAGCAGGGCGGCACTGGCATTTTCGATGGCCGTCAGCGGCCCCGCCACGGACTCCAGCAGCTGTCGGCCGGCGTCGGTAAGCGTCAGGCGGTGCGCATTGCGCTGGAGCAGGGGCAGGCCGAAATGCGATTCCAGCCGGGCAATGGCGCGACTGATCGCACCCTGGGTCACGCACAGATCCTCGGCCGCGCGCGTAAAGCTGCCCAGCCGCGCGGCGGCGGCAAAGGCATGGAGCTCGGACATCGAAGGGGAGCGTAGCCGCATGGGAGCTGGGCGGACCGAGAATGAGCTTTGGTAATGCAACCGTGCAATATAGTCGTTTGTGCGGACCCGGTAAACTGCCGACACTTGGCCATTCGTCGATATAACGCCAAGGAGAAAACCTCATGATCCGAGCCCGTCAGCCGCGCCGGCTTTTCGTCCTGTCCTGCCTGGCGGCGTGCGCCAGCCTCACCGCCGGCAGTGCGCTCGCGCAGGCCAACTATCCGAACAAGCCGATTCGCCTGGTCGTGCCCTTTGCCGCGGGCGGCTCGACCGACCTGTCGGCACGCCTGGTGGCGGAGTTCGCCGGCCGCGAACTGGGCCAGTCCATCGTGGTGGAAAACAAGGGCGGCGCCGGCGGCTCGCTCGGTATGGAACAGGTTGCGCGGGCAGCGCCCGATGGCTACACCATCGGCATGGCGACCGTCAGTACGCACGGCTCCAACCCGGCCGTGTACCCCAAGCTGAACTACGATCCGATCAAGGACTTTGCACCGGTCACCAACGTGGTGGCGATCCCAAGCGTCTTCGCGGTGCATCCCAGTGTGCCGGCCAAGACCATGCAGGAGTTCATCGCACTGGTCCGTGCCAATCCCGGCAAGTACAGCTTTGCTTCCCCCGGAGCGGGCTCCCTTGGCCACGTGAACATCGAGAATTTCATGATGCTGGCCAAGCTCGATCTGCTGCATGTGCCGTACAAGGGGGCGGGCCTGGCGCTCAACGATGCGGTGGCGGGGCAGGTCAATGCCATCACCGACAACCTGTCGTCCACGCTGCCCCACGTGAAATCGGGCCGGCTGCGCGCCCTCGCCGTGCTTGGCGCCACGCGCTCGCCCCTGTTGCCCAATGTGCCGACCTATGCGGAACTCGGCTACAAGGAGATGGGCGAGGGCGGCTGGTTTGGTATCGTCGCACCGGCTGGCACGCCGCAGGCCATCGTCGCCAGACTCAACAGCGCCATCCACAAGGCCATGCTGAACCCGGAGTTCAAGCGCAAGGTGGAGGAGTCGGGCGGCACGCTGGTGCCGACCACGCCGGATGGCTTCAAGGTGCAGATCCAGCAGGCCATGGCGCGCTACGCGCGGGTGGCCAAGGCTGCCAATATCAAGCTGGATTGAGCGGACCGATAGCATGAGCGATAGCTTCGAACCTTTCGTCCACATCGCGCCGCAGGCGCAGTCCTTGCCGCTGGTTTGTGATTCGCCGCATAGCGGCACGCATTACCCGCAGGATTTCCGGGCGGCCATCCCCACCCAGCGTTTGCGGGCGGGCGAGGATACCCATATCGACGCGCTCTGGGATGCGGTGCCGCGCGTCGGAGGCACACTGATTGCGGCGAATTTCCCCCGCGTCTACATCGATCCCAACCGGACGCTCGACGATCTCGATCCCGATCTGTTGGACGGCGCCTGGCCCGAGCCGCTGGCACCGGGCGAGAAGACGCGGCTTGGCTATGGGCTGATCTGGCGCAACATGGATGCGGCGACCCCGATCTACGACCGCAAGCTCTCGCTGCAAGAGGTACGGAGCCGGATCGATCGCTACTACCGGCCCTATCATCGGGCGCTGTCGGAAGCGGTGGAGGACACCTATCGGCGCTTCGGCGCGGTCTGGCATCTGAACCTGCATTCCATGCCGAACAACGCATACGAGCGGCTCAAGATCCAGAGCCCGCACCCGCTGGCGGACTTTGTGCTGGGGGATCGGGATGGCTCGACTTGCGAGGCGGGCTTTGTCGGGCTGGTGGCGTCGGAGCTGCGCGCGCTGGGATATACGGTAGCGCGTAACGATCCATACAAGGGCGTGCAGCTGATCGCACAGATTGGCCGTCCGGCTGAGCGGCGCAACAGCCTGCAGATCGAGATCCGGCGGCCGCTCTATATGGATGAAGTGACGCGTGAGCGCAATGCCGGCTTCGACCAGCTTCGAGGCGATCTTGGCCGACTGGTTGAACGCATCGCCGCCTATCTGCGCGAGCAACGGCGACCGTAGCGCTCCTGCGGTTTTGCGTGACGCACAGGAAGGCCGGACCCTTGGGTCCGGCTTTTTTGTTTCACGTGGAACACAGCCGTGTCCTTCATGCGCCACGTTTCACGTGAAACGTATTGTGGCGCAGGGAAGGCCAGAGGAATGCCGTTATAATTCGGCATCCCGATTCATTCCCGTCAGCCTCCCGGAGGAGGTGCCTCCATGCTTTACCCAAAAGAATTCGATGTCATCGTTGTCGGTGGTGGCCACGCCGGCACGGAAGCCGCGCTCGCCGCGGCGCGCATGGGCTGCCAGACGCTGCTGCTGAGCCACAACATCGAGACCCTCGGCCAGATGAGCTGCAATCCGTCGATAGGCGGTATTGGCAAGGGTCATCTCGTCAAGGAAGTGGACGCCATGGGCGGCGCCATGGCGGCTGCCACGGATGAGTCGGGCATCCAGTTTCGCATCCTGAATTCCAGCAAGGGTCCGGCCGTCCGTGCCACCCGTGCCCAGGCTGACCGCGTACTGTATCGCAAAGCGATTCGCGCGCGGCTGGAGAACCAGCCCAACCTGATGCTGTTCCAGCAGGCCGTGGATGACCTGATGGTGGAGGGCGATCGTGTGGTCGGCGCCATCACCCAGGTTGGCATCGCCTTCCGTGCCCGCGCCGTCGTGCTGACCGCCGGCACCTTCCTGGATGGCAAGATCCACGTGGGGCTGGATAACTACACCGGCGGCCGTGCCGGCGATCCGGCTTCGGTATCGCTGTCGGCCCGCCTGAAGGAACTGAAGCTGCCCCAGGGCAGGTTGAAGACAGGCACGCCGCCGCGCATCGATGGCCGCACCATCGACTTCTCGGTGATGGAGGAGCAACCAGGCGATCTCGACCCGGTGCCGGTGTTCTCCTTCCTTGGCCGTGCCGAGCAGCATCCGCAGCAGCTGCCGTGCTGGATCACCCACACCAATAGCCGCACCCACGACATCATTCGTGGCGGCCTCGATCGTTCGCCGATGTACACCGGCGTGATCGAAGGCGTGGGGCCGCGCTACTGCCCCAGCATCGAAGACAAGATCCATCGCTTCGCCAAGGACAGCCATCAGATCTTCCTGGAACCCGAAGGCCTGACCACCAACGAGTTCTACCCCAATGGCATCTCCACCAGCCTGCCGTTCGACGTGCAGCTGGCGCTGGTGCACTCGATCCGCGGCATGGAGAACGCGCATATCCTGCGCCCGGGCTACGCGATCGAGTACGACTACTTCGATCCCCGCGCACTCAAGGCCTCGCTTGAATCCAAGGCGATCCGGGGCCTGTTCTTCGCCGGCCAGATCAACGGCACCACTGGCTATGAGGAAGCCGCGGCCCAGGGCCTGCTGGCGGGCATCAATGCCGGGTGCTTCGTACGGGAGCGTGCCGCCTGGACTCCCCGGCGAGACCAGGCCTATCTTGGGGTTCTGGTCGATGATCTGATCACCCGCGGGGTCTCGGAACCGTACCGAATGTTCACCAGCCGCGCAGAGTTCCGTTTGAGCCTGCGCGAAGATAATGCCGATATGCGACTTACCGAGGCCGGTCGGGAGCTCGGTGTGGTCGATGATGTGCGCTGGGATGCATTCAACCGGAAACGCGATGCTGTTTCACGTGAAACAGAACGCCTGAAGAGTACCTGGGTCAATCCGGCCATCCTGCCGGAGGCGGACGCAGTGCCTCTCTTGGGCAAGGCGATCGAGCGTGAGTACAACCTCGCCGATCTGCTCCGTCGCCCGGCGGTCGAGTACGAAGCGTTGATGGCGCTGCAGGGTGGCAAGTTCGCCCCGGCCCAGCCGCTCGATACAGATCCGCTGCTGGTTGAGCAGATCCGGGAACAGATCGAGATCGGCATCAAGTACCACGGCTACATCGCACGCCAGGCAGCCGAGGTGGACAAGCTGGAAGCCAACGAGTCCACCCGCCTGCCGGATGGCTTCGACTACACCGAGGTCCGTGGCCTGGGCTTCGAGGTCAGCCAGAAGCTTAACCAGCACCGGCCCGAAACCCTGGGGCAGGCATCGCGTATCTCGGGCGTGACGCCGGCAGCGATTTCGTTGTTGCTGGTTCATTTGAAAAAGAAGGGGATGGGGCGTACCAAGTCCGACTCCAGTCAAGAGGCGGCCTGAGTGAGGAATCAACGATACGTCGCCGTGGACGATGCCGATCAGCGCCGCCGCCTGGAGGCCGGGTTGTCCACCATCGGGCTGGCGCTGCCGGCGGCCCGGATCGACCAGCTTTTTGCCTATCTGGCACTGCTGCGCAAATGGAACGCGATCTATAACCTGACCGCCATCCGTCATCCCGACGAGATGCTGACCCACCACATGCTGGATTCGTTGGCCGCCGTGCCCGCACTGGCCGAGGCCGCACGTAGCGCCGGCGTGGAAGAGGGCGCGCGCGGCAGGGTGCTCGACGTGGGTTCGGGGGGCGGCATGCCCGGGTTGCCGTTGGCGATCGCCTGTCCTGACCTGTCGGTGCTGATGGTCGACATCGTTCAAAAGAAAACAGCTTTCCTGACGCAGTGCCGGGCTCAGCTCGGACTGACCAATGCCGCCGCCCACTGGGGGCCGGTCGAAAAGCTGCAGGATGAAAAGGGTTACGCCGTTATCACCTCGCGTGCGTTTGCCGAGCTGAGCGATTTTGTTTCGCTCGCCGGCCACCTGCTGGCGCCGCAAGGCAAGCTGATCGCGATGAAGGGTGTTTATCCACAGCCCGAACTCGACCGCATGGAAGCGGCAGGGTTGATGGCCGAATGGCAGGTCGAGTCGGTTCCGCGCCTGAGCGTGCCGGAACTGGACGCCGAGCGTCACCTGGTGGTGCTGTCGCGCCGCTGACCCGGCCGGTGGTTGTCGCCGGCGCCCACCCCCGGCAGGTTGAAATCAAGCAGGAGCAGCAGGAGCTTATGGCCAAGGTATTCGTGATCGCAAACCAGAAGGGCGGCGTCGGCAAGACCACCACCACGGTGAATCTTGCCGCCGGACTTGCGGCCCAGGATCAGCGCGTGTTGCTGATCGACCTCGATCCGCAGGGCAATGCCTCGATGGGCTCCGGTATCGACAAGCAGGCGCTTGAACACAGTGTCTACCAGGTGCTGGTCGGCTTGTCCTCGATTGCCCAGGCGCGCCAGCATTCCGAATCCGGCAAATACGATGTGCTGCCCGCCAACCGCGAGCTGGCCGGTGCCGAAGTGGAACTGGTGGAACTGGACCAGCGCGAACGCCGCCTCAAGAACGCGATTGCCGAGGTCGATGCCGAGTACGACTTCGTGCTGATCGACTGCCCGCCGTCGCTGTCGCTGCTGACCCTCAATGGCCTGTGCGCGGCCAACGGCGTGATCGTGCCGATGCAATGCGAGTACTTCGCACTGGAAGGGTTGTCCGATCTCGTCAATACCATCAAGCAGGTGCATGCCAATCTCAATCGTGACCTGAAAGTGATAGGCTTGTTGCGTGTGATGTTCGATCCACGTGTGACATTGCAGCAACAGGTCTCGGCCCAGCTTGAGTCGCATTTTGGCGACAAGGTGTTCAAGACCGTGATCCCCCGCAATGTGCGCCTGGCGGAAGCGCCGTCCTATGGCGTGCCCGGCGTTGCCTTCGATCCGTCATCCAAGGGGGCCAAGGCCTACCTCGACTTCGGTGCCGAGATGATCGCGCGCGTCAAGCTGCTCGGCTGAGTGCCGTGTTGAGATCCACCGCATACAGGATACCGAGGATACCGAGATGAGTACCGCGAAGAAGAAGGGCCTGGGCCGCGGACTGGAGGCCCTGCTGGGTGGTCCGGCCGAGATCGTCGATGCCGTCAAGCAGGAGGGCGCGCCCTCCGTGCTGCGCCTGGACCAGCTCCAGCCCGGCAAGTACCAGCCCCGCACCCGCATGGACGAAGGGGCGTTGCAGGAGCTGGCCGCGAGCATTCGTGCCCAGGGGTTGATGCAGCCCATCCTGGTGCGCCGCGTTGCCGAGCCTGACCGCTACGAAATCATCGCCGGGGAGCGGCGCTTCCGCGCATCGAAGATCGCCGGGCTGGAAGAAGTCCCGGTGCTGGTCAAGGACGTCGCCGACGAAGCCGCGGCCGCGATGGCGCTCATCGAGAATATCCAGCGCGAAGACCTCAACCCGCTGGAAGAGGCGCAGGGCATCATGCGTTTGGTGCGTGAATTCAATTTCACGCATGAGCAGGCGGCGGAATCGGTGGGCCGCTCGCGCAGCGCGGTGTCCAACCTGCTGCGTCTGCTGAACCTGGCTCAACCGGTGCAAACCATGCTGATGGCAGGCGATCTCGACATGGGACACGCACGCGCGTTGCTCCCCGTGGACGGTGCCAACCAGATCACGCTCGCCAATCAGATCATTAATAAGCGTCTATCGGTGCGCGAGACTGAAAAGCTGGTAGCCTCCAGCCTCAAGCCCTTTGATCTCAGGACGGAAAAGCCGCACAACGGCACGCCGGTGCGCGACGTGGCCCGCCTCGAGGAAGAACTGTCCGACGTGCTCGGCCTGCCGGTGCAGATCAAACTGGGCGCGCGGGGCAAAGGCCAACTGACCATTCACTTCACCAGCAACGATGCGCTCGACGGTGTATTGACGCGGCTGCGCGAGCCCGGCGAGAGCCAGTCCTCCGCCTGAGCGGGTTTCCCAAAAATAGTGCGCGATTAACGGCTGTTGCCGCGTGGTGCGATTACCACGGGCAGGGCGGCAGGCGGGCGTGTGTAAGGTCTGTGCAAGGCCATTGAACCACGATGATGCGCCACCAGCATTGAACGATTCAATTACCTGGCGCGTTATTGGCCGGACTCCGCCGAGCGTGCAATCTTGATTCACGGATACTTGCAAGCGAAATGCGGACCGTTGCAAGGCGTCTGTAAGCAGATTGACTCGCATGGTGCATTCCTCGTAAAATCGTGCGGTTTGAATTCCGGCCGGTCCAGAAAAGTTCCGGGCTGGATTAAACAACCAGCAGAGGCATAGCAGGTGGTTTCAGATCGTCATGATGCCAGTCAGAAAAAGGACTGGCGCACGCGTAATGCCTGGGATGAAGACGAGGCGGAGCGCGAGGAAGAGGCGGTCGATCCGCTGTCGCGTGCTGAGGCGGAAACGCTGTTCGGCAAGCGAGCGCTGCGCCCGTCGCGCATGACGCCCGGCAGGGTCGTGCTGGCGCAGGTGGCGGTTACGGTTTTGTCCGCGATTGCCTGGCGGCTGTTTGCCGGCGGAAATGCCGGCGCGGCCGGCTGGTCCGCACTGTTTGGCGGCGCTGTGTGCTTCGTGCCGAGCGGGTTCTTTGCCTTGCGCCTCTGGCTGTCGCGCGAGCGTACCTCGATCAGCGGCCTCGTGGTCGGCGAGGCGATCAAGGTGTTTGCCACCGTCGCACTGTTTGTGCTGGTGGTCGTGCTGTACCGCGAGTTGCGCTGGGTGCCGATGCTGGTCACATTCCTGCTTGCGCTCAAGACCTACTGGGTGGCGCTGGCGATTCGCTAGGGCCAAGCCCGGAGCAAAGCGGCCGGCGCGGCGGTTCGAATGAAAGTGCTGCTGCCTGTTTGGTTCGAAGTGGGGCACGAAAACGGAATATCAAGAGTTTTTTGGCGTGGCGCGTCACAAGGGTGAAGCGCGGCGCAGATAAGGTTCAGACGAGCTTGCCCGCGGTGACCAGCAAATCATGCTGAAGGCGGAGCAAGAAGCGTACCGGCAGGACGCCGGCAACTGGTTTCGCAATATTACGGTTCGTTTCGACATGTCAGCTGCTCAAGGCGCCGAACAGGCGCTCACCCCCTCCGGCTATATCGCCGAACACTTGCAGAACCTCAACTCCGTTGGCGGCAAGCAAGCCTCCGTCGTTGACTTCAGCGTCCTCAACTACGACACAGTGTTCTGGTCGGTGCTGTGCGGCGCCATCGCCGTGCTGTTCCTGTACGCCGCCGCGCGCCGCGTCACGACCGGCGTGCCGGGCCGCTTCCAGGCCTTCGTCGAGATGATCGTCGAAATGGTCGACGACCAGGCCAAGGGCATCATCCATGGCGACCGTACCTTCATTGCCCCGCTGGCGCTGATGGTGTTCTGCTGGATCACCATGATGAACGCCATCGACTTGATCCCGGTCGACTGGGTCACCGGCCTGAACAGCCTGCTGGGCATCTTCCACATCCACCTGCCGCACCATCGCGCCGTTGCCACGGCCGACCTGAACGGCACGCTGGGCATGTCTTGCTCGGTTCTGGTGCTGATGATCTATTACAGCTTCAAGATCAAGGGCGCGGGCGGCTTCGTGCACGAACTGCTGTCGGCCCCGTTCGGCGCCAAGTGGTACCTGGCCCCGTTCAACCTGATCCTGAACCTGATCGAATTCCTGGCCAAGGCGGTTTCGCTGGGCATGCGGTTGTTCGGCAATATGTACGCCGGCGAACTGGTGTTCCTGCTGATCGCGCTGCTGGGTTCCATCTGGACGTTCAGTGCGGACCTGTCCGCGCTGGGCTTCGTCGGTCATGTGCTGGCCGGTACGGTATGGGCGATCTTCCACATCCTGATCGTTCTGCTGCAGGCTTTCATTTTCATGATGCTGACGCTGGTGTACATCGGCCAGGCACACGATCACCACTGATTTTTAGATTTTCGGTTTTTCGGTTTTTTGGTTCTAAGTCTCTTCTCAATTAAAGGAGTCGTCATGCAAGCATATCTCGCCAACATCCAGGGTCTGACCGCTATCGGTATCGGCATCATCATCGGTCTGGGCGCAATCGGCGCCTGCCTGGGTATCGCCCTGATGGGCGGCAAGTACATCGAAGCGTGCGCACGTCAGCCCGAGCTGATGAACCCGCTGCAAACCAAGATGTTCCTGCTGGCTGGCCTGATCGACGCAGCATTCCTGATCGGCGTGGGCGTTGCAATGCTGTTCGCATTCGCCAACCCGCTGCTGGCTGTCATCAAGTAATTCTTTTCGGTCTGCATGATGCTGACGGGCGGCGCGGGCCACTTAGCCTGGCCGCCCTTGCGCATTTATCTGTAGTTTGATTACCGAAAGGAACACACCATGAATCTGAACGCAACGTTTTTTGCGCAGATGGTCGTGTTCTTCATCCTGTGGTGGGTAGTTGCCAAATTTATTTGGCCGCCGCTGGTGAAGGCGCTCGACGAACGCGCAAAGAAGATCGCCGATGGCCTCGCCGCTGCCGAAAAAGGCAAGGCTGAGCTCGAACTTGCCAACAAGCGTGTGGACCAGGCCCTGGCCGAAGCCCGCACCGAGGGTGCTCAACGCGTCGCCGACGCCGAGAAGCGCGCTCAGCTGACGGCCGACGAGATCAAGCACAACGCCCAGGCGGAAGCCGCACGCATCATCGCCCAGGCCAAGGCCGAAGCCGAACAGCAAGTCACCCGTGCGCGCGAGCAATTGCGTGACCAGGTCGCCGTGCTGGCCGTCAAGGGTGCCGAGCAGATCCTCAAGCGCGAAGTGAACGCGCAGGTCCACGCTGACCTGCTCAATCAACTCAAGGCTGAGCTCTAATCATGGCTGAAACCGCAACCATTGCCCGCCCCTACGCGGAGGCGCTGTTCCGCGTCGCGACCGAATCGAGCGGCAATCTGGATGCATGGTCCGAGCTGGTGTCGGAAATGGGGCACGTTGCCGCCAATCCCGACATGAAGGCGGTGGCTGGCGATCCGAACGTGCACGGCGACAAGCTGGCTGCACTGTTCCTGTCGGCCCTGAAGTCTCCGGTCAACGACGAGGCCAAACGCTTCGTCAGCCTGCTGGTGGATAACCACCGCCTGTCGGTATTGCCGGAAATCGCCGAGCAGTTCCATGCGCTCAAGAACGACCGCGAAGGGTCGGCCGATGTCGAGATCACGAGTGCTTTCCCTATCGAAGGCGCGCCCCTGACCGACCTCGTCGCCGCGCTCGAACGCAAGTTCGGCCGCAAGCTGCAGCCCTCGGTTGCGGTAGACCCGTCGCTGATCGGCGGCGTGCGCGTCAAGGTCGGCGACGAAGTGCTCGACACCTCCGTGCGTGCGCGCCTGGCAGCAATGCAAGTGGCGCTGACCGCATGATGCGCGAGAAGCGCACACCGGCCGACGGATTGAAGAATTAGGAGCATTGTGATGCAACTGAACCCCTCAGAAATCAGCGAGCTGATCAAGTCCCGCATCTCGGGTCTTGGCGCCGACGCTGAAGTGCGCAACACCGGCACGGTGATTTCCGTGACCGATGGTATCTGCCGCGTGCACGGCCTGTCCGGCGTGATGCAGGGCGAGATGCTGGAATTCCCCGGCAACACCTTCGGCCTCGCGCTGAACCTCGAGCGCGACTCCGTCGGTGCCGTGGTGCTGGGCGACTACGAACACATTTCGGAAGGCGACCCGGTCAAGTGCACCGGCCGCATTCTGGAAGTGCCGGTTGGCAAGGAACTGCTGGGCCGCGTGGTCAACACGCTGGGTCAGCCGATCGACGGCAAGGGCCCGATCAACGCCAAGGAAACCGACGTGATCGAAAAGGTTGCCCCTGGCGTGATCGCACGTCAGTCGGTCAGCCAGCCGGTGCAGACCGGCCTGAAGTCGATCGACGCGATGGTGCCGATCGGCCGTGGCCAGCGCGAGCTGATCATTGGCGACCGCCAGACCGGCAAGACCGCCGTGGCTGTCGACGCCATCATCAACCAGAAGGGCAAGGGCGTTTTCTGCGTCTACGTGGCGATCGGTCAGAAGGCTTCGACCATCAGCAACGTGGTGCGCAAGCTCGAAGAACTGGGCGCGATGGAATACACCATCGTGGTCGCCGCTTCGGCTTCGGACTCCGCCGCCATGCAGTACCTGGCTGCCTACGCCGGCTGCACCATGGGCGAGTACTTCCGCGACCGCGGTGAAGACGCGCTGATCGTCTATGACGACCTGACCAAGCAAGCCTGGGCCTACCGCCAGGTGTCGCTGCTGCTGCGCCGTCCGCCGGGCCGCGAAGCCTACCCTGGCGACGTGTTCTACCTGCACTCGCGTCTGCTCGAGCGTGCTGCTCGCGTGAACGCCGAGTACGTCGAGAAGTTCACCAAGGGTGCCGTGACCGGCAAGACGGGTTCGCTGACCGCGCTGCCCGTGATCGAAACGCAGGCTGGCGACGTGTCCGCCTTCGTGCCGACCAACGTGATCTCGATTACCGACGGTCAGATCTTCCTGGAAACCGACCTGTTCAACGCTGGTATCCGCCCCGCAATCAACGCCGGTATCTCGGTGTCGCGCGTTGGTGGTGCCGCCCAGACCAAGGTCGTCAAGAAGCTCTCCGGCGGTATCCGTACCGACCTGGCCCAGTACCGTGAACTGGCTGCGTTCGCGCAGTTCGCTTCCGACCTGGACGAAGCCACCCGCAAGCAGCTGGAGCGCGGCCGCCGCGTGACGGAACTGCTCAAGCAGGCTCAATACCTGCCGCTGCAGGTGTGGCAGCTGGCCGCGTCGCTGTACGCTGCCAACAATGGCTTCCTCGACAACGTGGACGTGAAAGACATTCTCGCATTCGAGAAGGGCCTGCACGACCATCTGAAGACCAAGTACGCCGACCTCGTCAACCGCATCGAAGAGACGAAAGATCTCTCGAAGGAAGATGAAGCCACGCTGCGTGCCGCGATCGAGGATTTCAGGAAGTCCGCCGCGTTCTAACCGCGTGATTCCACGAAACTGCGCCGGCCGGCCGTTGCCATGACGGTGCCGGTGCAGCACGAATGGAGAGGAAGATATGGCCGGAACGAAAGAAATTCGAACCAAGATCAAGAGCGTGCAAAACACGCGCAAGATCACCAAGGCGATGGAGATGGTCGCCGCGTCCAAGATGCGCAAGGCGCAGGAACGGATGCGTAATGCCCGCCCCTACGCCGAGAAAGTGCGCAACATCGCGGCGCACCTGGCTGCGGCCAACCCCGAGTTCAAGCACCCCTTCATGGTCGCGCGCGAAGTCAAGCGCGCCGGCATGATCGTGGTGACGACCGACAAGGGCCTGTGCGGCGGTATGAACACGAACGTGCTGCGTGCGGTGACCAACGAACTGCGCGACCTGCAGAACCGTGGCGTGACGGTGCAAAGCACCGCCATCGGTTCCAAGGGCCTGCAGTTCCTGAGCCGCATCGGCGGCAAGGTGCTCTCGCACGTGGTGCACCTCGGTGACACCCCGCATCTGGAAAAACTGATCGGCGCGATCAAGGTCCAGCTCGATGCCTTCACCAATGGTGAGGTGGATGCTGTGTACCTGGCTTACACCAAGTTCATCAATACGATGAAGCAGGAGCCGATGGTGGAGCAGCTGTTGCCGCTCCCCGCCGACAAGTTTGCCCAGACCGAAGATGAAAAGCGCGCCTACTCGTGGGATTACATCTACGAGCCCGACGCCCAGACCGTAGTGGAAGAACTGTTGGTCCGCTACGTCGAAGCGCTGGTGTACCAGGCCGTGGCCGAAAACATGGCGTCCGAGCAATCGGCGCGCATGGTGGCCATGAAGGCGGCATCCGACAATGCCAAGAACGTGATCGGCGAACTGCAACTGGTCTACAACAAGACCCGTCAGGCAGCGATCACCAAGGAACTGTCGGAAATCGTCAGCGGTGCCGCAGCCGTCTAAGGCGTCAAGTATTCAAGCTATCGGAGATACGAAATGAGTATCGGAAATATTGTGCAGTGTATTGGCGCCGTGGTGGACATCGAGTTCCCCCGCGACGCGCTGCCGAAGGTGTACGAAGCGCTCGTGCTGGAAGACAGCAACGAAGCCTCGTTCGCCGAGAAGGGCCTGACCTTTGAAGTGCAGCAGCAGCTGGGCGACGGCGTGGTGCGTACCATTGCCCTCGGTTCGTCCGACGGCCTGCGCCGCGGCATGAACGTGAAGAGCACCGGCGCGCCGATCTCGGTGCCGGTTGGTCACGGCACCCTGGGCCGCATCATGGACGTGCTGGGTCGTCCCATCGACGAAGCCGGCCCGATCGCTTCGGACGAGCTGCGCGCGATCCACCAGAAGGCCCCGAAGTTCGACGAACTGTCGCCTTCGGTCGACCTGCTGGAAACCGGCATCAAGGTGATCGACCTGGTCTGCCCGTTCGCCAAGGGCGGCAAGGTGGGTCTGTTCGGTGGCGCCGGCGTCGGCAAGACCGTGAACATGATGGAGCTCATCAACAACATCGCCAAGCAGCACAGCGGTTTGTCGGTGTTCGCCGGCGTGGGCGAGCGTACCCGTGAAGGGAACGACTTCTACCACGAAATGAAGGACTCGAACGTTCTCGACAAGGTGGCCATGGTGTTCGGCCAGATGAACGAGCCGCCGGGCAACCGTCTGCGCGTGGCACTGTCCGGCCTGACCATGGCCGAGAAGTTCCGCGACGAAGGCCGTGACATCCTGTTCTTCGTCGACAACATCTACCGCTACACGCTGGCCGGTACGGAAGTGTCGGCACTGCTGGGCCGTATGCCTTCCGCAGTGGGTTACCAGCCGACGCTGGCCGAGGAAATGGGTAAGCTGCAAGAGCGCATCACCTCGACCAAGACCGGCTCGATCACGTCGATCCAGGCCGTGTACGTGCCTGCGGATGACTTGACCGACCCGTCGCCTGCCACCACCTTCCTGCACCTGGACTCGACCGTGGTGCTGTCGCGTGACATCGCCGCGCTGGGTATCTACCCCGCCGTCGATCCGCTCGATTCGACCTCGCGTCAGCTTGACCCGCAAGTGGTGGGTCAGGAGCACTACGACGTGGCCCGTCGCGTGCAGCAAACGCTGCAGCGCTACAAGGAACTGCGCGACATCATCGCGATTCTGGGCATGGACGAACTGTCGCCGGAAGACAAGCAGTCGGTGTCGCGCGCTCGTAAGATCCAGCGCTTCCTGTCGCAGCCCTTCCACGTCGCGGAAGTGTTCACGGGTTCGCCGGGCAAGTACGTGCCGCTGAAGGAAACCATCCGCGGCTTCAAGATGCTGGTGGACGGCGAGTGCGATCACCTGCCCGAGCAGGCGTTCTACATGGTCGGTTCGATCGACGAAGCCTTCGAGAAGGCCAAGAAGCTCCAGTAAGCGGCGTCTTTCGCTTTCAGCGCCGTAGTGGCGGTTGCCGTGGACAGCAATGTCGGCGGCGGCCGCGCTTGGCCTGAAAGTGGAATACCTGCTTCCTGGCAACGGGAAGCCGAAGCTTTCAGGGACAAAGGAATTCACATGGCAACCATTCTTGTAGACGTCGTCAGCGCCGAAGCGTCGATCTTCTCCGGTCAGGCGAAGTTCGTGGCGCTGCCGGGCGAGTCGGGCGAGCTGGGTATCCTGCCGGGCCATACGCCGCTGATTACGCGTATCCAGCCAGGCGCGGTGCGCATCGAGAAGGAAGACGGTAGCGAAGAGTTCGTGTTCGTGGCCGGCGGCATTCTTGAAGTCCAGCCCAAGCACGTCACCGTGCTGGCGGACACCGCCATCCGCGGCAGCGACCTCGACGAAGCCAAGGCGCAGGAAGCCAAGCGCGCGGCCGAGGAACTGATGCAGAACCAGAGCAGCGATCTCGACCTGGCACGTGCCCAGGGCGAGCTCGCCGTTGCTGCTGCGCAACTGGCCGCCATCGCGCGCCTGCGTCGCAAACGGTAAGAAAAAGCAGGTCCGCCATCGCTGTTGTTTTTTTGGCAGTGGCGTAAAAAAAGGCAGCCGGGAGGCTGCCTTTTTTGCACCTCTACGACTATTCTGACGGCTCAGGACAAAAAAAAGCGCGCGGGCCGGGGAGGCTCCGCGCGGACGGGAAAATCCCTTCGAGGGGTCAATTCGAAGGAACGGGTACGGTCCAGGTCAACCAACAGGCGCCGGCCACTACACAGTGGTCCACTCTCCGGTCAGGCGGTACAGATCGCATTCAGACGATCCGACCAGCGGAAACCGGCATGCGCCAACATCTCAACCTGGTACACCAACCGCAGGCAAGGCCTGCGATCCGGTAAATCTGGGTGGGAAATGATTCCTTTGGCTTTCTTCAACGGCGCTTTCCCTTTCTGTTTCGGGGGAAAGTGCGCCTTTCACAAAATCTGATTGTGTTAAGGCATTGTGGGGGAAACTTTTGGGGATGGCAGTAACAAAATGTATCGGTTTGCAAGAAGTTGAAAGCGCGGTAACGGGATTTGCGTCTGAATAGGCATTTTTTTTCTCATACCACCCGCCTTGCTGCCAGGCGGCGGGAACATCACCAGACGGTGCCAGTCCCATAGCTTTCGCTATTCGCGCCACCCGCCCAGCGGTCTGGCCACCGATTGCCATGCCGCCGACTTCCTCCTTTCCCCCCTTTGCACCGGTCCCTGCCGGTATCCGTGGAGGCCTTGTCCAGCTTGGCCTGGCGGCGCTATCTGCGGCCGCTTTGCTGGCCGGCACGCCGGTGCGCGCGGCCGAGCCGCAAGCCTCCGGCGGTGCCTTGTGGCAAGGTGAGCTAGAGGGCCGCGTGCAGGTATCGATAACCCTATTTCCGCAGGCCGGCACCGACAGGATCGATGGGACTGCCCGTTACGATTCAAGGCTCGCGGCCACCCCCCGTCAACTGGATGGCCAATTGACATCGGACGGCAGTTTAAGCTGGCGCGAGCGGGATGCCGGCGGCGAGGCGCCGGCCGGCACGCTCCCGCGCAACGGCGCTCGCTTCGAGGGCACCGTCGCCGCCGATGGCAGGACACTGAGCGGACAATGGACCAGCGCAGACGGCACGCGCCGGCTGCCGCTCTCGCTGACCCGCAAGGCGGTTTACCGCGAGCGCAGCGTGGACGCCGGCGGCGTGCGCCTGACAGAGCGTTTTCCCGAAACCGGCCGCCCCGGCCTCGACGCCCTGATTGCGTCCTTGCGTACCAGCGGCTGCGGCGATGGCGAGCGGGAATGCCGCAGCGCGATCGAACTGATGCGGCTGGATGCCGGTACCGTCAGCCTGTTGCGTACCACCTGGCGCTATAGCGGCGGGGCGCATGGCAGCCTCGACTACGCCGGAGGCAGTTGGCGGCGCGCTGCGGCCGAGCCTGCGTCGGCGGCCTCCCCGGCATCTCCCCAGGCCGTCTATACGCGTATCCTGCTGGGCGACCTGCTACAGCCGGGCGAGACGTGCCTGGCCCGGCTCAACGAGGAACTGCAGGCGGCGCTGAAGCGGCAGGGCGCCGCCGCACCCGCGCACGGTGCGCTTGGTGAGCAGGCCGTACACGACCCGCTCCTGCCGTTTACCCTGTATCGCGGAGGCGTGGTCTTGCACTACGCCCCCTATGCCGTGGGCCCGTTCGCGCAGGGCTCTTACCAGGTGGCGGTGCCGTTCGCGCGGCTGGGCAATTGTGCCCGCCCGAATGGTGCCGGCCAGGATAAATCCCCCTAACCCGAGGAGAAGGAAAGATATGAGCAATGCGAGCGACGTTTGCGACGGGACCCGGATGCAGGCGGCCATACGCAGCATGCTGGCCATGAAGACGGTGGCGGTGGTTGGCCTGTCCGACCGCCCGGACCGGGCCAGCCACGAGGTGGCTGCGTTCCTGCAGCGCCGCGGCTATCGCATCGTCCCGGTCAATCCGCGCCACGCCGGCGAGCGTATTCTGGGCGAAACCTGCCATGCCAGCCTGGCCGACGCGGCCGCGGAACTGGCCGGGACGGGCCAGGGCATCGAATGGGTCGACGTTTTCCGCCGTGCCGCCGACGTGCCGCCCGTGGTCGAGGACGCCATCGCGATCGGCGCGCGCGGCGTCTGGCTGCAGCTGGGCATCGTCAGTGACGAGGCCGTCGCCCGCGCCAGTGCCGCCGGCATGCTGGCGGTGCAGGACCGCTGCAGCAAGATCGAGCTGATGCGCCAGGCGGCCTGATCCCGCTACACTGCAGGGTCGGCCCGGCACGGCACGCGCCAGCAGCGCG
>NZ_JARJLM010000272.1 GCF_029335485.1 Cupriavidus basilensis | reverse complement strand
CTTTGCGGATTCGTGGTGGGCGCGTCAGTCCTGCCTGACTGCTGGCGCTACCGGTGCGAACGGCATCACCACTGCGGATGGCATTGGTTTTATTGTAGTGCCCCTGATAGCAATGATCCGTGGTAGTTCACGCATTTGCGTTACCGGCGCGAATGGCTACTGTCTCCCGATCCTTGCTGGTTTCGTCGTGGGCGCGGTGGCCCCGGCTTGAGGCTGAGCGCCCCAAATCTGGTGCCACCGCGCCCACTGATGAAGCCTCGATCGTCGCTCTCACTCGAACAGCGGGCTACGCATAGTCCAGCGGCAGCGCCGTCGTGTACTTGATCTGCTCCATTGCAAAGCTGGAACTCACGTCCGCCAGTTCCGCACCCTGGATCAGTTTCTTGTACACGCGGTCATAGGCGGCGATATCCGGCACCACCACCCGCAGCAGGTAGTCGGTATCGCCCGCCATGCGGTAGAACTCCGTGACCTCGGGAATCGTTGCGACCAGTTCATGGAAGGTCTTGAGCCACTTGACGCTATGCTGGCTGGTGCGGACCGAGACGAATACCGTGACGCCCACGTTCAGCAGGGCGGGATCGAGCAGCGCCACGCGCTTGCGGATCACGCCGCTTTCCTCGAGCTTCTGCACGCGCCGCCAGCACGGCGTGGAAGTGAGTCCCACCCGCTCCCCGAGTTCGGCCACCGGCACGGTGGCATCTTCCTGCAGGGCGGCGAGTATCTGGCGGTCGTAGCGGTCCATGGCAATTCCAATAACATGCAGCGTATCCGGTGCCCGGCCGCACGCCGGCCGTCGCTTCAGGCCGCGTCCACCAGCAGGTTCACACCGCTGCCGATGTGTTCCTGGTCCACCCCGTAGATATGCAGCGACACCGCCATCTCGTCGCTGTCGTTGCCGAGCGCGTGGATATGGCGCAGCCCCGCCGGTACGCTGAAGGTATCGCCCGCCGTGCGCGTGAGCGCGCCGCACGGCAGGGCTCGCCGCTGCTGCGCGTCCCAGCGGTAGTGGCGCTCGTGCAGCGTGCCGCGCAGCACCCGGTAGGCGCACCAGGTCTGGTGCCCGTGCACCGGACTATGCTGCCCCGGCCGCCAGACGATCAGCATGGCGGAGAAGCGCGCCAGCGGATCGGCGTGGACCAGGTGACGGGCATAGCCCTGCGCTGAGCCCTCGCGCAGCGCTTCGGGCAGTAACGCCAGCAGTGTCGCGGCATCCGGCAGGCTGGCCTCGATGCCTTGCGCCACCATGCGCGCGCTGGCGGCAAAGGCCGACGACATGCCATCGGAGAGCGGGGCGAAGAGATCCGGCCGGCCATCGGCCGCGTCGAGCCCGGCAAAGACGGCGCTACGTGCATGGCTGGCGGTATCCGCGATGCTGGCTTGCTGGGTGGCCATGAAGGGCTCCTTGTTGGTCTGCGACCATCATAGCGTCCGGCTTGTAGCAAACACCTGCATTTTGTCGTGCAAATCTGCCTGAAAGTGTAATCGTATTCCAGTAAATAGCAAATAAACGAAAATTTTTTCCTGACAATGGCATGGCGGCGGACAGCCGGTGGATAATGCGGCCTCATGGAAATCAAGTGGCTTGAAGACTTCGTCAGCCTGGCCGAGACGCACAGCTTCTCGCGCTCGGCCGAGCAGCGTCATGTGACGCAGCCCGCGTTCTCGCGCCGGATCCAGTCGCTCGAGTCCTGGGTGGGCACGGAACTGATCGACCGCTCCAGCTATCCCACCAGCCTGACGCCGGCTGGCAAGGTGTTCTACGAGCAGGCGCTGGCCATGCTGGCCCAGGTCAGCGAGACCCGCGCGCTGATGCGGGGGCAGCGCTCGGCCAACGCCCAGGTGCTGGAGTTCGCGGTGCCGCATACGCTGTCGCTGACCTTCTTCCCCGAATGGCTCAAGGCGGTGGAGCGCGAGATCGGCAAGCTGCCGTGCCGGCTGCGCGCGCTCAACGTGCACGATGCGGTGCTGGCGCTGGTGGACGGCGGCTGCGACCTGGTCATGGTCTATCACCATGCGCGCCAGGCCATCCAGCTCGACCCGGCGCACTACGACATGATGGTGCTGGGCGTCGAGCGGCTGTCGCCATACAGCGTGCCCGACGCCGCCGGCAAGCCGCTGTACCGCCTGCCCGGCACGGACAAGAAGCCGGTGCCCTTCCTCAGCTACACGCCCAATGCCTTCCTTGGCCGGATGGTCGACATGCTGCTGTCCGAAACCACCGACGCGCTCAGGCTCGACAAGTGCTACGAGACCGATATGGCCGAGGCGCTCAAGGTGATGGCGCTGGCGGGGCACGGCATGGCTTTCCTGCCGGAGAGCGCGGTGCGAGAGGAACTGGCCCAGCACCGGCTGGTCCGGGCCGAGTCGGCGCGCGGGGCACCGCTGTCGATCGACATGGAAATCCGGCTTTACCGGGAGAAGCCGGGCGAACACGTCAGCGAACGGCGCAGCGCGCAGGTCCGCGGCAAGCGCCAGCTGGTGGACCGCGTGTGGTCGTCGCTCGCGGCGCGGAGCCTGCCCGCGCCGCCAAAGGCCGGACGTGGTCCGGAGGGCGGGGCGGCGTAGCGGTCGGGATGGCGCACCGGCGTGTCTCAAGGTTATGCAATCCGTGCATAACGGGATGATCAAACGGCATTGGCTTCGGCGGTGCCGCCTCCCCTAAGCTTGCGGCACCTTCACACCGGAACCAAACGATGTCTTCCGCAGCGCCGTCCAATCCTGCCGTAAAGAACCACACCCTGCCTTCCTACCTGAACGCCGACGCGCTCGGGCCCTGGGGCATCTACTTGCAGCAGGTCGATCGTGTCACGCCGTACCTGGGCTCGCTGGCCCGCTGGGTCGAGACCCTCAAGCGCCCCAAGCGCGCCCTGGTGGTCGATGTGCCGATCGAGATGGACAACGGCACCATTGCCCACTTCGAAGGCTATCGCGTACAGCACAACATGTCGCGCGGTCCGGGCAAGGGCGGCGTGCGCTTCCACCAGGACGTGACCTTGTCGGAAGTGATGGCGCTGTCGGCCTGGATGTCGGTCAAGAATGCGGCGGTCAACGTGCCTTACGGCGGCGCCAAGGGTGGTATCCGCGTCGATCCGCGTACGCTCTCGCGTTCGGAGCTGGAGCGCGTGACGCGTCGCTACACCAGCGAAATCAACTTCATCATCGGGCCCAACAAGGACATCCCGGCGCCTGACGTCAACACCAATGAACAGGTGATGGCATGGATGATGGACACCTACTCGATGAACTCCGGCAGCACCTCCACCGGCGTGGTCACGGGCAAGCCGATCTCGCTGGGCGGCTCGCTGGGACGGCGCGAGGCAACCGGGCGCGGCGTCTTCGTGGTGGGTTCCGAGGCGGCCCGCAACCTGGGCCTGGACATCAAGGGCGCACGCGTGGTGGTGCAGGGTTTCGGCAATGTCGGCGCCGTGGCTGCCAAGCTGTTCCACGAAGCCGGCGCCAAGGTGGTGGCGGTGCAGGACCATCGCACCGCGCTGTACAACCCGGCCGGCCTGGACGTGCCCGCCATGATGGAATACGCCTCGCATAGCGGCACCATCGAGGGTTTCCAGGGCGAGACCATTTCCGCCGAGCAGTTCTGGCAGGTGGATTGCGAAATCCTGATCCCGGCCGCCCTGGAAGGCCAGATCACCGCCAAGAACGCGCCCCACATCAAGGCACGCATGGTCATCGAAGGTGCGAACGGCCCGACCACGCCGGAAGCCGACGACATCCTGCGCGAGCGCAATATCCTGGTGGCGCCGGACGTGATCGCCAATGCTGGCGGCGTTACGGTCTCCTATTTCGAATGGGTGCAGGATTTCTCCAGCTTCTTCTGGACCGAAGAAGAGATCAACCAGCGCCTGGTACGAATCATGCAAGAGGCATTCCGTGCGATCTGGCAGGTCGCTCAGGACAATAAGGTTACCTTGCGCACCGCCGCCTTCATCGTGGCGTGCACGCGGATTCTGCAGGCGCGCGAAATGCGCGGTCTCTATCCCTGATGCTTGATGTGGACAAGCGCGGTTTGCCGCAGCGGTATCGCTGAATAGCGATGCTGCAATGCAGCAAACCGATCCAGCATTGGTAACGCGGCTGCCGGGCCTCCCGGCAGCCGCGTTGTCGTATGTGCCGCAGCGATTCGCAAGAGAGGTTCCCGGCGAGCATTCCCTTGACGGAAGGCCATGACGGAGCGGGGCAATCCAGTGCGGGAAGGGCCTGATGCATGCTTTGGGTTTGCCTGCAAGCCGTGCTGGTATTGACTTTGTTAGGGGAAAAACCCCGTTGTCTTGAATGCCTGCCTGCGTAATACTACCTCGTCGGCGGGCGGCATCTTGCCTGAGTCCCGCCTTTCTCTTCATGGTCAAGGAGATGTTATGAATGTTGCCAAGTTGGCTTCCCTGATGATTGCGGCCGGCGTGCTGTGCGGCACCGCGCAAGCCGCCGAGCAACTGACGGGCACGCTGCAGAAGATCAAAGACACCGGTGTGATTACGCTTGGCGTGCGCGAGTCGTCGATTCCGTTCAATTACAACCTGGGCGGCGTGCGCCAGGTCGGCTATTCCTACGACATCAATATCAAGATCGTCGAGGCCATCAAGGACCGCCTGAAGCTGCCGAACCTGCAGGTCAAGGAAATCCCGATCACCTCGCAGAACCGCATCACCCTGCTGCAGAACGGCACCATCGACATCGAGTGCGGTTCCACCACCAATAACCTCGAGCGCCAGAAGCAGGCATCGTTTACCGACAGCATCTTCATCATCGGCACCCGCATCATGGTGAAGAAGGATGGCGGCATCAAGGATTGGGCCGACCTGAAGGGCAAGAACGTGGTGACCACCGCGGGCACCACCTCGGAACGCCTGCTGCGCAAGATGAACGATGACCAGAAGCTGGGCATGAACATCATCAGCACCAAGGACCACGGCCAGTCGTTCCTGACGCTGGAGTCGGGCCGCGCCGTCGCCTTCATGATGGACGATGCGCTGCTGTACGGCGAACGCGCCAAAGCCAAGAACCCGGCCGACTGGATCGTGGTGGGCAAGCCGCAATCGCGCGAGTCCTATGGCTGCATGATCCGCAAGGACGACGCACCGTTCAAGAAGCTGTCGGACACCGTGATCGCCGGCATGATGAAGGATGGCTCGGTCAATACGCTGTACACCAAGTGGTTCCAGCAGCCGGTTCCGCCCAAGGGCCTGAACCTGGACTTCCCGCTGTCTGAAGACATGAAGGCGCTGTTCAAGAATCCGAACGACAAGGCACTCGACTGATCCTGGGCTTCCGGTTGTGTGAAACGGAAGGCGTGTCCTTCCGTTTCTTTTTGAGGACACATCATGAACTACAGCTGGCATTGGGGTGTATTCCTCGAACAAGCGGCCCAGAACGAGACCTACCTGGACTGGATGATTTCCGGCCTGAAGGTCACCATTGCGCTGGGGCTTTCGTCGTGGATCATCGCCCTCATCATCGGTTCCGTGCTTGGCGTGCTGCGCACGGTGCCCAACAAGTGGCTGTCCGGCCTGGCCGCCACCTACGTCGAGATCTTCCGCAATATTCCGCTGCTGGTGCAGTTGTTCATCTGGTATTTCGTCATGCCCGAGCTGTTGCCCGGCGGCGAGACCTTCAAGCAGATGAATCCCTTCGCGCAGCAGTTCCTGGCAGCCATGCTCTGCCTGGGCACCTTCACGGCAGCCCGGGTCTGCGAGCAGGTCCGCTCGGGCATCAACTCGCTGCCGCCCGGCCAGCGGAACGCCGGCCTGGCGATGGGTTTCACGCTGGCCCAGACCTACCGCTATGTGCTGCTGCCGATGTCGTTCCGCGTCATTGTGCCGCCGCTGACCTCCGAGTTCCTGAATATCTTCAAGAACTCCGCGGTGGCGTCGACCATCGGCCTGCTGGAACTGGCGGCGCAGGGGCGCCAGCTGGTGGACTACACGGCGCGGCCGTATGAGTCCTTCATCGCGGTGACGCTGATGTACGCGCTGATCAATATCGTGGTCATGCTGCTCATGCGCTGGGTCGAAGGACGCACCCGCGTGCCCGGCTTCATCGGCACCAAGTAAAGGGACACGTCATGGCATATTCATTCGATTTCAGCTCGATCAATCCCACCACGCTGAGCGTGCTCGGCGAGGGCATGCTGGTCTCGCTCAAGATCACTGTCACCGCGGTGGTGGTCGGCATCGTCTGGGGCACCATCCTGGCGATGATGCGGCTGTCCTCCGTCAAGCCGCTGAACTGGTTCGCGCAGGGCTACGTCACCATCTTCCGGTCCATACCGCTGGTGATGGTGCTGCTGTGGTTCTTCCTGATCATCCCGCAGGTCCTGCAGAAGGCGTTCAACCTGTCGCAGGCATCCGACCTGCGCATGACCTCGGCGCTGGTCGCCTTCGCCCTGTTCGAGGCGGCGTATTACTCCGAGATCATCCGCGCGGGTATCCAGAGCGTGTCGCGCGGGCAGATGTTCGCCGCGCAGGCCATGGGCATGACCTACGGGCAGGCGATGCGGCTGGTGATCCTGCCGCAGGCCTTCCGCAACATGGTGCCGCTGCTGCTGACCCAGGGCATCATCCTGTTCCAGGATACGTCGCTGGTCTACGTGAGCGCGCTGGCGGACTTTTTCGGCCAGTCTTACGGCATCGGCGAGCGCGACGGCCGCATCGTGGAGATGCTGCTGTTTGCCGGGCTGGTGTATTTCATTATCTGTTTCTCCGCATCGCTGCTGGTTAAGCGTTACCAGAAAAAGGTGGCCGTATGATCGAAATCAATAACGTCTCCAAGTGGTACGGCACCTTCCAGGTGCTGACCGATTGCACCACCAGGGTCGCCAAGGGCGAGGTGGTGGTGGTGTGCGGCCCGTCGGGTTCCGGCAAGTCCACGCTGATCAAGACCGTCAACGCGCTGGAGCCGTTCCAGAAGGGCGACATCACGGTGGATGGCACCTCGGTGGGCTCGCCCAAGACCAACCTGCCGAAGCTGCGCTCGCGCGTGGGCATGGTGTTCCAGAACTTCGAGCTGTTTCCCCACCTGTCGATCACCGAGAACCTGACCATCGCCCAGATGAAGGTGCTCGGCCGCTCGAAGGAGGAAGCCACCGCCAAGGGTCTGAAGTACCTGGACCGGGTGGGCCTGAAGGCGCAGGCGGCCAAGTTCCCCGGCCAGTTGTCGGGCGGCCAGCAGCAGCGCGTGGCGATCGCCCGCGCGCTGTCGATGGATCCGATCTGCATGCTGTTCGATGAACCCACCTCGGCGCTGGACCCGGAGATGGTCAACGAAGTGCTGGACGTGATGGTGCAGCTGGCGCAGGAAGGCATGACCATGATGTGCGTGACCCACGAGATGGGCTTCGCGCGCAAGGTGGCCAACCGCGTGATCTTCATGGACCAGGGCAAGATCGTCGAGGACTGCGCCAAGGAAGAGTTCTTCGGCAATATCGACGCCCGCTCCGACCGGGCCAAGCAGTTCCTGTCGAAGATCCTGCATCACTGATGACGCGCCAGACCCGGCAGCCATGACGACGGCTGTCACTCCCTCTCCCTCAGCTCATGGGGAGAGGGGGTAAACCGGTGGCATCAGACGAAGCTGCCGGAATGCGCCAACACCGTCTGGAATGACGACGGCTGCCGCGGCCCGCAGGTTCGGCAGCCCACCCGGACCTACAGTATCCGGCTCGCCGACTGGAAGTCGGCCGCCAGCAACGTCAGTTCGCGCATGGCGCCGACCAGCGGCCGGGAATCGTCGCGGCGCCATTGATACGAGTAGGCCAGGGGAGGCAACGCCGGATCGCTGCGCAGCACGCGCAGTGCCCCGCGTTTGGCCAGCGACTGCGCCCAGCCATGGGGCAGGATGCCGACACCGATGCCTTCCACCAGCATGCCGGCCACGGCGCCCCAGTGATTGCAGACGATGCGCCGTTGCGGCAGCCCGCCGCGGCCGTCCAGCCATTCGTCGAGCAAGCGCGTTACGCCCGAGCCGGATGGCAAGGTCACCAGGGGCCGGTTGCCGAGGGTGTCCGGGCTGATCGGGGTGGCGCGGCCGGTTGCCTGTGCCGATGTGCACCACACGAACTGCGCCTGTGCTATCGCATGGGACGCGATGGTGCCGCGGGTGGACTTGCCCGCCACCACGGCGAAGTCGAGTTCGCCGTCTTCGACGCGTTTCTCCAGCGCCTCGCCAATGCTGACGTGGGCCTCCAGCTCCAGGCCGGGGTGGGCTTCGCCGATCAGCCGCACCAGCCGTGGCAGCCAGGTCAGTGCGGTCAGTTCTCCCACGCCGAATCGGCATTTGCCATGCAGGCCCGCCACGGTGCCGATCTCGATGCGCAGTTCGTCGGCGCTGCGCAGAAGCGCATGGGCGCGCGAGACCAGCCGGTTGCCGGCATCGGTGAGCACCGCCTTGTGCCCGCTCCGGTCGAACAGGGGCCGGCCCAGGGAATCCTCGAGTTCGGCAATGCGCTTGGAAAGCGACGACAAGGAAAGATGCAGGCGCTGGGCTGCGATGGCGAAGCTCGAACAGGTGGCCGCCCAATAGAATGCTTCGAGTTGCTTGAGGGTCATGATTTGATGAGATCGGACATTTCCGCAGCGGTTCCCATGTCTGGAGATGCCTCATGTAGTTGAAAAAAAGAGGACATAGTATCTGAAATAAATTCGCTTTATGGAGTCAAGAGGCGGGCATAGAGTGCGTGTCATCGATCCGCACCCATACCTATACCCGTACCCAGACCATGACTTCAGCCACGGATGCCGCTGCCTCCACCCGGCCCACCAACCGCGGTTTCGCCGCCCCGCTGAAACAGGCTTCGCGCGCGCTGCAGCGCATCCTGTCCCTGGATGACTTCGAGCATGCCGCCAGGCGCCGCCTGCCCCGGCCCATCTACGGCTATATCGCGGGCGCCGCCGAAGACAACCGCTCGCTCCAGGAGAACCGTGCCGCCTTCCACGACTATGCGCTGACCACGCGCGTACTGGTGGACGTGTCCCGGCGCACCCAGAGCGTGGAACTCTTCGGCAAGACCTACGCTTCGCCCTTCGGTATCGCGCCGATGGGGCTGAGCGCGCTGTCCGCTTATCGCGGAGACATCGTGCAGGCGCGCGCGGCGCGGGCGGCCGGCATCCCGATGGTGCTGAGCGGTTCATCGCTGATCCGGCTCGAGGACGTGTTCGAAGCCGCCCCCGACGCCTGGTTCCAGGCCTATGTGCCGGGCGATGCGGCGCGCATCGATGCCTTGCTGGACCGCGTACGGGCCACCGGATGCCGCACCCTGGTGGTGACGGTGGATATTCCGGTCGCCGGCAACCGCGAGAACAACGTGCGCAGTGGTTTCTCGACGCCGCTGCGGCCCAGCCTGCGCCTGGCGTACGACGGTATCACGCGCCCGCAGTGGCTGGTCGGCACCTTCGCGCGCACGCTGCTGCGCCACGGCATGCCGCATTTCGAGAACTCCTTCGCGGAACGCGGCGCGCCGATCCTGTCGGCCAATGTGCTGCGCGACTTTTCCGCGCGCGACCATCTCGACTGGAGCCACCTTGAGCGCATCCGCCGCCGCTGGAAAGGGGTGCTGATCGTCAAGGGCATCCTCAGCGCGCAGGACGCCGTGCTGGCCCGCGACCGGGGCGCCGACGGCATCGTCGTATCGAATCACGGCGGCCGGCAGCTCGACGGCGCGGTGGCGCCCTTGCGGGTGCTGCCCGGGATCGTGGCGGCGGTCGGCGACCTGCCGGTGATGATGGACGGCGGCATCCGTCGCGGCACCGACGTCGTCAAGGCCCTGGCGCTCGGCGCGAAGCTGGTATTCGTCGGGCGGCCCTTCAACTACGCCGCTTCCGTGGCGGGCGAAGCCGGCGTGACGCATGCGATCAACCTGCTGCGGGACGAAGTCGACCGCAACATGGCCATGCTGGGGGTCAGCCAGTGTGCCGGACTGGATCCGGCGGTGCTGTACCGCCGCTGACGAAGCGGCCGGCGGCTGACGCTGATGGCTTATCGCCCACCGATGGCCGCGCTTCGTTCAACTTCAAACTATTTCGAACCACGATCAAGGAGACCGCACATGAACAGGCTTTCTTTCCTCAAGCTGTGCACCCTTTCCCTGTGCGCCGCCGGCGCATCGGCGCTCTATGCCCAGCCCTATCCCACCAAGCCGGTGCGGCTGGTGGTGCCGTTCTCTCCCGGTGGCACCACGGATATCGTGGCGCGCGTGATTTCGGCGCCGTTGAGCAAGGAGCTGGGGCAATCGGTAGTGGTGGAGAACAAGGCCGGGGCCGGCGGCGTGCTTGGCGCGGCCGAGATCGCGCGGGCCAACCCCGACGGCTACGCGCTGGGCGTGGCGACGGTGTCCACCACGGCCACCAATCCGGCCATCAACCCGAAGATTCCCTACGATCCCCTCAAGGACTTCACGCCCATCGTCAATATCGCGGCGACCCCCAACGTGCTGGCGGTGCATCCTTCGTTTCCCGCGAAGAACTACCAGGCGTTCATTGCCGAGTTGAAGAAGAACCCGACCAGATACAGCTACGGCACGGCCGGCACCGGCTCCATCGGGCACCTGCAGATGGAGCTCTTCAAGAGCCTGGCCCACCTGTCGATCATGCATGTGCCCTACAAGGGCTCGGGCCCCGCGCTGAACGACGCCGTGGCCGGGCAGGTGGGTGTGGTCTTCGATAACCTGCCGTCCGCGCTTCCCTTCATCAAGGACGGCCGGCTGATTCCCATCGTGGTGTCCGCGCCGGAGCGGGTGGCGCAGCTACCGAACGTTCCGACCTTCAAGGAGGTCGGCCTCGAACCTGCCAACCGCATGGCGTTCTATGGCGTCTACGGACCCAAGGGCCTGCCGCAGGCCGTGGTGGAACGCATCAACCTGGCGGTCAGGAAATCCCTTCAGGATCCCGGCGTGCGCAGCCGGATCGAAGCCACCGGGTCGATGGTGGTGGCCAACACGCCAGAGCAGTTCCGCCAGCAGATCGTGCAGGAATACGATATCTACAAGCGTACGGTAGCCGTGCAGAAGCTCACGCTCGACTGAAGGCGCGCCGGCAGCCGCGTGCCAGGGCCATCCGGGAGATGGCTCAGGTGCAGGCGCTGTTGGCGGCGTTCTTGGCCTGGACTTCCGGCGGGATCGGCACGGTCAGCGTCATGACCGCGCGGCCATCCTCGAACATCATCAGTTCGCCGGGCTCGAAGGCGGTCCAGGTCTCGTTGTCGGTCAGCGGCGCCGTGGCGATCACCGCCACCCGGTCGTCGGGCGTGGTGACCTGGGCGAAGTCGATCGACAGGTCGGCGTCGATCAGGTGGGCGGTGGAGAACGGCCACTGGCGCACGATGTAGTACAGGCGCGTGGAGCAGTGCGCGAACAGCGCCTGCCCGTTCGACAGCAGGTAGTTGAAGACGCCGTGCAGCGTGATCTCGCGCGTGATGTCGGCCAGCGCGTGGCACAACTCGTTGAGCGGCGGCTGCGAGCCGGGGAAGCGCTTGCGCAGTCCCTGCATCAGGGTGCAGAAGGCGAGTTCGCTATCGGTGTCGCCGACCGGCTGGTAGACCCCGGACAGGAAGGGCGAGAAATTCTTCAGGTCGCCGTTGTGGGCGAAGATCCAGTGCCGGCCCCACAGCTCGCGCATGAAGGGGTGGCAGTTCTCCAGCAGCACGGTGCCTTGCGTTGCCTTGCGGATATGCGAGATGACGTTCTTGGACTTGATCGGGTAGCGTTTGATCAGGTCCGCCACCGGCGAGGTGCCGGCGGACTGGTTGTCGATGAACAGGCGGCAGGCCTTGTCTTCGAAGAATGCCACGCCGAAGCCGTCGGCGTGGTGGTCCGTGACGCCGCCGCGGGCGGCGAAGCCGGTAAAGGAGAACGTCACGTCGGTCGGCGTGGCGCAGTTCATGCCGAGCAGCTGGCACATGGCGGGCACCGGACCGGCAGCGGGCTGCCGGATTGCAATAGAATGTCCCATTATCCGGCCTCCCCGGGTTATCTGCCAAGCGCATCGCGTTTTCCCCCCCGAATTCAATACCTAGATCCAGCGGGCTTCCGAGACATGAGCAAATACAAGATCGCAGTCATCCCCGGCGATGGCATCGGCACTGAAGTGATGCCCGAGGGCCTGCGCGTGATGGACGCCGCCGCGCGCCGGTTCGGCATCGGCATGCAGTTCGACCATTTCGACTTCTCCAGCTGCGACTACTACGCCCGGCACGGCAAGATGCTGCCGGACGACTGGTTCGACACCCTGGTCAAGTACGATGCCATCTACTTTGGCGCGGTGGGCTGGCCGGACGCCGTGCCCGATCACGTCTCGCTGTGGGGTTCGCTGCTGCAATTCCGGCGCTCTTTCGACCAGTACGTCAACCTGCGCCCGGTGCGGCTGATGCCCGGCATCCGCAGCCCGCTGGTGGACCGCGACGGCAATGCGCGCAAGCCCGGCGACATCGATTTCTACGTGGTGCGCGAGAACACCGAGGGCGAGTACTCCAGCATCGGCGGGCGCATGTTCCCCGGCACCGACCGGGAAGTGGTGATCCAGGAGACGGTGATGACGCGCACCGGCGTGGACCGCATCCTCAAGTTCGCCTTCGAGCTGGCGCAAAAGCGCCCGGCGCAGCATCTGACCTCGGCCACCAAGTCCAATGGCATCTCCATCACCATGCCCTACTGGGACGAGCGGGTGGAGGCCATGGCCGCGAACTACCCGGGCGTGAAGGTCGACAAGTACCACATCGACATTCTGACTGCGCACTTCGTCCAGCATCCCGACTGGTTCGACGTGGTGGTCGCCAGCAACCTGTTCGGCGACATCCTGTCCGACCTGGGCCCGGCCTGCACCGGCACCATCGGCATCGCGCCCTCGGGCAATATCAATCCGGACCGCACCTTCCCCAGCCTGTTCGAGCCGGTGCACGGCTCCGCGCCGGATATCGCCGGGCGCGGCGTGGCCAACCCGATCGGCCAGATCTGGTGCGGCGCCATGATGCTGGAGCATCTGGGCCAGCCGGAAGCCGGCGCGGCCGTGCTCGGCGCCATCGAACAGGTGCTGGCGGCCGGTCCGGCGCATGCGCCGCTGACCCGCGATATCGGCGGCAAGGCAGGCACGGCGGATCTCGGCCAGGCCATTGCGGAGGCGCTGTGAACATGGCCGCCCCATCCCTGCCGGCCGGCGCGGCCGATGCGCGCGCCTTGCTGCTCGACTCCTTCCACGCCGCCGTGGCGGCGGCCGATCCCCTGCGCATCGTGGCGGAGCACCTGCCGCCGCCCCAGCCGGGTGGCCGCACGCTGGTGGTCGGTGCCGGCAAGGCTGCGGCCTCGATGGCGCTGGCCGTGGAACAGGCCTATGCCGCGCTCGACCGCACCCATGCGATCGAGGGGCTGGTGGTCACGCGCTATGCCCACGGCCTGCCGACCGGACATGTCCGCGTGATCGAGGCCGGCCATCCGGTGCCCGACGAAGCCGGCGAGCGCGCCGCCGCCGAGATCCTGGCGCGCGTGAGCGAGCTGGGTCCCGAGGACAGTCTGATCGTGCTGGTGTCGGGCGGGGGCTCCAGCCTGCTGTCGCTGCCGGCCGAAGGCATCGCCATGGCTGACCTCAAGGCCACCACGCAGGAACTGCTGCGCTGCGGCGCCCCCATCACCGAGATGAACATCGTGCGCAAGCACCTGTCGCGCATCCAGGGTGGGCGCCTGGCCCAGGCCTGCCGCGCGCCGGTGACCACGCTGATCGTCTCGGACGTGGCCGGCGACGATCCCAGCGCGATCGCCTCGGGCCCGACCGTGCCGGACCCGAGCACCTACGCCGATGCGCTGGACATCCTGCGCCGCTATGGCGCTACCGTGCCACCTGTGGTCAGGGGCTACCTCGAGCGCGGCGCGCGCGGCGAGGTGGCGGAAACGCCGAAGCCCGGGGACCCGCTGTTCGCGCGGGTGCGGAACCTCGTCATTGCAACGGCCCACGGCAGCCTGGTGGCGGCTGCGGATCACTTCCGCGCACGCGGCATCCAGCCGGTGGTGCTGGGCGATACGGTGACCGGCGAGGCGCAGGAAGTGGCGCGGGTCTATGCCGCGCTGGTGCGCGAGATACGCGCGTACAATGCGCCCTTCGCGGTCCCGGTGGCGCTGATTTCCGGGGGTGAATGTACCGTCACGCTGCCGCAGGGCGGTGGCGGGGCGGCCGGAAAGCCTCGCGGCGGGCGCTGCTCGGAGTTCCTGCTGTCGCTCGCGCTGGAGCTGGATGGCGCCGATAATGTGTACGCCATCGCGGCGGACACCGACGGCATCGACGGCTCCGAGGATAATGCCGGCGCCTTGCTGGACCCGTCCACGCTGGCGCGCGCGCAGGCCGCGGGCGCACCGGCGCGAGCCCGGCTGGACGCGCACGATGCCTGGGGCTTCTTCGATGCCGCGGGCGATCTCGTGGTGACCGGTCCCACGCGCACCAATGTGAATGACTACCGCGCCATCCTGATTCTGTAATCCCTGATCAGCGCCAGCCTGCGACTGCCGGCCGGCGCTCCCGAAAGCCATGACCCAGAACCTCACCATCACCCGCCCGGACGACTGGCACCTGCACCTGCGCGACGGCATTGCGCTGGCCGCCGTCCTGCCCGACACCGCCCGCCAGTTTGCGCGTGCCATCATCATGCCCAACCTGAAGCCGCCCGTGACCACGGTGGCGCAGGCCGCGGCCTACCGCGACCGCATCCTGGCGGCGCTGCCGGCTGGCCTGGCGTTCGAGCCGCTGATGACGCTGTACCTGACCGACAAGACCAGCGCCGAGGAGATCGTCGCGGCCAAGGCCAGCGGCTTCGTGCACGGCGTCAAGCTGTATCCCGCCGGCGCCACCACCAACAGCGATGCCGGCGTGACCGACCTGCGCCACTGCGCGGGCGCGCTGGCAGCGATGGAGCGCGTGGGCCTGCCGCTGCTGGTGCATGGCGAGGTGACCGATCCGGCGATCGACATCTTCGACCGCGAAGCCGTCTTCATCGACCGCGTGATGACGCCGCTGCGCCGCGACTTCCCGGCGCTCAAGGTGGTGTTCGAGCACATCACCACCAAGGATGCCGCCGAATACGTGCGCGATGCCGAAGGCCCGGTCGGCGCCACCATCACCGCGCATCACCTGCTGTACAACCGCAATGCCATCTTCACCGGCGGCATTCGCCCGCACTACTACTGCCTGCCGGTGCTCAAGCGCGAAACCCACCGCGAAGCCCTGGTGGCTGCCGCCGTATCGGGCAGCCCGCGCTTCTTCCTCGGCACCGACAGCGCTCCGCACGCGCGCGGCCTGAAGGAACATGCTTGCGGCTGTGCCGGCTGCTACACCGGGCTGCATGCCATGGAGCTGTACGCCGAGGCCTTCGAGGCGGCCGGCGCGCTCGACAAGCTGGAAGCCTTTGCCAGCTTCAACGGCCCGGCCTTCTACGGCCTGCCGCGCAACGGCGGCACGCTGACCCTGGCGCGCGAAGACTGGGAGTTGCCGGCCGAACTGCCCTATGGCGATACCACGCTGGTACCGCTGCGCGGCGGCGAGACGCTGCGCTGGAAGGCCCGCTAGGCCGCGCTGGCGCAGTGGCATCGGAGATACACGTCCGGGACCCGGCCGTGGCGCCGCTGGCCGCGGCGGTGGCAGGGATCGACTGGTCGCAGCCCTGGTTCCGGCCGTTCGCCGGGCCTGGCATGGCGCTGGCGGCGGCACTGCAAGGTGGCGCCGACTTGCGCGCCGTGCTCTGCGAGATGGCCGCGCAGCGCGGACTGCGCAATGCGGGAGGCCTGCCGCTGCGTTTCGTGCCCCAGGCTGAGTTGCCTGTCGGCGCGGCTTATGAGGCACATATCTTTGCCACCGGTGCCGTGCCGACGCGCGACAACCTGCACGATGTCTTCAATGCGCTGGTGTGGCTGCATTTTCCCCGTTCCAAGCGCGTCTTGAATCGCCTGCAGGCGCAGGCGATCGCCGCCACGGGCGTACAGGCCCGCCGCGGCAGCCTGCGCGACGCCGCCACCCTGTTCGACGAAAACGCCATCCTCTTCCTGAGTGCCGATACCGGGCTGGAGTCCTTGCTGCGGGGTTTTGCCTGGGAGCCATTGTTCGTGGCGCGGCGGGCTGCGTGGGATGGGAGCGGGAAGGGCGCCACCCGGTGCGGCGTGGTGCCGTTCGGCCACGCCTTGCTGGAAAAACTGGCGCGGCCCTACAAGGCCCTGACCGCGCACGCCTGGCCGCTGGCCGTCCCGCCGGTCGCCGGCGTGGCGCTGCCCGGCCCGCTCGACGATGCCGTGTGCGCCTCGCTCGAGGCCGCCGAACTGCACAGCCGCCGCTTTGCGCCGCTACCCGTGATGGGCATTCCCGGCTGGTGCGAAGCCAATCGCGATCCTGCCTACTACGCCGATACCAGCGTATTCCGCCAAGGGCGCCGCGCCCCGGCCGCCGGCGATGCATAGGGCGAGGGTGGACGCGGATGGCCGGTTTATGTCAAAACGGTGTTAGACTGCGGGCCGCAAAGCAGGCCAGGCAATCGCTGCTCGCACCGTCAAGGGGCGAGGGGAGGAAAGTCCGGACTCCACAGAGCAAGGTGTTGGCTAACAGCCATCCACGGCAACGTGCGGAATAGGGCCACAGAGACGAGTCTTGCCATCGGGTTCGCCCGGCGGGAAGGGTGAAACGCGGTAACCTCCACCTGGAGCAATCCCAAATAGGCAGGCATTGAGGCTGCTCGCTGAGCCTGCGGGTAGGGAGCTGGAGCCGGCCGGTAACGGTCGGCCTAGAGGAATGATTGTCACGCGCAGGCGGCCGCAAGGAAGCCGGCGCGCACAGAATCCGGCTTATCGGCCTGCTTTGCTTCTGATTCTTTCGCGTGGCCGCCCGCCCATTGCGCATGGGTGCGTGGCGGCCAGGCCTGCTGCCTTGCCAGGCACCGGGCGCTTATACCTCGACGATTTCCACGGTGTGCGTGATTTCCGCCGTCTTGGCCAGCATGATCGAGGCCGAGCAGTACTTGTCGTGCGACAGGTGGATGGCGCGCTCGACCGCGCCCGGGTTCAGGTTGCGGCCGCTTACCGTGAAGTGGAAATTGATGCGGGTGAACACCTTCGGGTCCTCGCTGGCGCGCTCCGCTTCCAGCTTGACGCTGCAGCCGCGCACGTCCTGCCGGCTCTTCTTCAGGATCAGCACCACATCGTAGGCGGTGCAGCCGCCAGTGCCCAGCAACACCATCTCCATCGGGCGCGGCGCCAGGTTGTGGCCGCCGCCCTCGGGCGCGCCGTCCATGGCAACGATGTGGCCGCTACCGGTCTGGGCGACGAAGCTCATGCCATCGGTGCCCATCCAAGTCACTTTGCATTCCATTTTGTTCGATCCTGGGTGTTGATGTGTGCGTATCCGATCATGAACACGCGATTTCGATACTTGCTTTTTGAGTATATGCCACGAAGCAGAAGATGCCGTACCTCGGCAATTTTCCGCCAAAACTGAGGCTTTCCTCTAAAATGACAATGTAGTGACAGTCTTTATTGCGTCCAAGTTGTTGATTTTGTTGAATAAATAGCCGTATTCTTACGCCTTCACAATTTTTTACAATACGAAATGCCATTTCGCACTGCAAATTTTCCTTGCGCCTGGCCCGTGCGTATGTATAATTTGAATCATTGAACGACGGCGCACACGGTGAGCCAGAGTGCGAAAGCGAATCCCCGGTGGATCCGCCGGCCGCACCGCCAACCAGCCCTGTCGATCTCCAGGTGTCTCCTCCACCCTCCTCCTTTGGTGGATTCAAACCCAAGCTCAATAGCTTGGGTTTTTTTTATTCTGCGTCCGCCGGGCCGTCCCGTGAAGTGTTCCATGGTGCCTTTTCTGGCGCCGCCGCCGATGTGCCGGGGCGGGAAGGCGGACCGCCACATGGCGACATCTTGACGTTCACGCCCAACATTGCTTGTACTTCGGCTGGAATCCGCAGTATACTCGTCGGCTTTTCCGTCATGCCCGCGGGAAAGAAATTCAGGGAGAGCCTGCACACACAAGCAGGAAGGTCAGATCCTAAGGGTCGACCGACGACGCAAGTCATGTTTCGGGCAGGTTCTACAAGTCTCAGGAAAAATCATGAAGACCTTTTCCGCAAAGCCTGCAGAGGTTAAGCGCGACTGGTACGTGATTGACGCGACGGACAAAGTCCTCGGCCGTGTTGCCAGCGAAGTGGCACGCCGACTGCGCGGCAAGCACAAGCCGGAATTTACTCCGCACGTCGACACGGGTGATTACATCATCATCGTCAACGCAGCCAAGCTGCGTGTCACGGGTACCAAAGAAACCGACAAGAAGTATTATCGTCACTCGGGCTACCCGGGCGGCATTTACGAAACGACGTTTGGCAAGATGCAGCAGCGTTTCCCGGGCCGCGCCCTGGAAAAAGCTGTGAAGGGCATGTTGCCGAAGGGCCCGCTGGGCTATGCAATGATCAAGAAGCTGAAGGTTTACGCCGAAGCCGATCATCCGCATGAAGCACAGCAGCCTAAGGCGCTGGAAATCTAAGGGGGCCATCCATGATCGGAAATTGGAATTACGGTACTGGCCGCCGCAAGAGCGCAGTGGCACGGGTCTTCATCAAGTCGGGCAAGGGCGACATCATCGTCAATGGCAAGCCCATCAATGAGTATTTCGCTCGCGAAACCTCGCTGATGATCGTGCGCCAGCCGCTCGAACTGACTGCCAACGCACAGACCTTCGACATCAAGGTCAACGTGACTGGCGGCGGCGAAACGGGTCAGGCCGGCGCAGTGCGCCACGGCATCACCCGTGCACTGATCGACTACGATGCCACCCTGAAGCCGACGCTGTCCAAGGCCGGTTTCGTCACGCGCGATGCGCGTGAAGTGGAACGTAAGAAGGTTGGTTTCCACAAGGCGCGTCGTCGGAAGCAATTCTCGAAGCGTTGATGTGTGTTCGGCGGATCCGGTCTCCGGGTCTGGCCGCGCCAGAAAAAAACCGCACGGTTCTCCGTGCGGTTTTTTTTGCCATGGCAGGCAGGCTGGAATGCGCGGAAGCGGGCGGGGCAGGCGATGGCAAGGTACTTGGGCGATGGGGCAGCAGGCGCTTTAACACAGGTTTTACAAATCCTTTGCCTCTTGCCGGATACAATCCCCGCTCCTGCCGTCCGGAGAACCCGACCATGATGCAATGGCCAGCCAAACCGCATCTCGCCTGCCTGACTGGGCGGCGCGCCGGCGGCGCATGAAGTACCGTTTGCTGCGTCCCCGCCGCGGACTGCTGTCGCAGCGCCTGGCGGTACGCACGCATCTGCCTTGGCCGCTGCGCGTGCTGGGCGCCGTACTGGTGCTGGTGCTGGTGGCGGGCGCTGCCGGGTGGGCCTACGATGCCGGCCGGCGCCTGAGCGGCGCGGTGCCCGACATGGCGGCCACCAAGGCCGAGAACGCGACGCTGCGCGAGCAGGCGGTGGCGATGGCGGCGCAGCGCGACCGCCTGCAGGCCGTGGCCAATACGGCCGAGGCGCAGCTGCAGATGGCGCGTGGCGCACAGGAGGGGCTGGCCCAGCAATTGAAGTCGGCGGAAGCCGAGGTCGCCCAGCTCAAGGAGGACCTGGCGTTCTTCGAGAGCCTGCTGCCGGCTGGCGGCAATACCTCCGGCATCCACGTGCGGAGTTTTCGCGTCAGTCTCGATGAAACCGATGCACTGAAGATGCACTATCGTTTGCTGATAATGCAGGGTGGATCCAAGGCTTTTTCGTCGTTAGCGGAATTTCGCGGTGAGGTACAGTTGGTGGTTTCGCTGATGCAGGGCGGCAAGCCGGTTGCCTTGACCGTGCCCGAGGCGGCCACCAACCCCCTGCCAGGCGTGCGTCTGACGCATTACCAACGAATAGAGGGCGCCTTCGCGCTGCCGGCGGGAGCCACTGTGCGGGCAGTAACGGTACGAATTTTGCAAAACGGTCAGTTGCGCGCGACCCAGACGGCGATGCCGTGAGGGTTGCGCTGGGCCAGCAACGGAATAAGGGACCTATGTTGTTTTCCAAGAAAAAAGGTCTGGCGATCGATACCCTGATCGGCCAGCACAGCGTTATCGAGGGTGACCTGACGTTCTCGGGCGGCCTCCGTCTGGACGGACGGGTGCGCGGCAACGTCACGGCAGCGGCCGACCAGACCAGCATGCTGGTGATCAGCGAGAAGGGCGTGGTCGAGGGGGAGGTCCGTGTCGGACACCTGATCCTCAACGGCACCGTCACCGGGCCGGTACACGCCAGCGAGTTGCTGGAACTGCAGCCGCGCGCGCGCGTGCACGGCGAAGTACACTACGCTGCCCTGGAAATGCACCAGGGCGCGCTGGTGGAGGGCCGCCTGGTTCCCCTGGCCGGCGCCGAACCCAGGGCGCTGCCCAACCTGACTCTGGCTTCGGGTACGCAGGAATCTGCCTGATACCGCACCCGCAGCCTGGCCATACGAGCAGAAGCCCTTGAATTCGCGGGGTTTCGGCACGATCTTCCCAGAGCGCTTAAAATACAGGCGTACCTAAATAGGAGAACCCCATGAACGCAGTCGCAGAGGCACCCGTTACCGAGGACATGCCGGCCCCGTTCGTCTTTACTGACAGCGCTGCCGACAAGGTCAAGCAGTTGATCGAGGAAGAGGGCAATGCCGATCTGAAACTGCGCGTGTTCGTGCAGGGCGGCGGTTGTTCCGGCTTCCAGTATGGCTTCACCTTCGACGAAGAGGTGAACGAGGATGACACCACCCTGGACAAGAACGGCGTCACGCTGCTGATCGACTCGATGAGCTACCAGTACCTGGTGGGCGCCGAGATCGATTACAAGGAAGACATCAACGGCGCGCAGTTCGTGATCAAGAACCCGAACGCCAGCACCACTTGCGGTTGCGGATCTTCGTTCTCGGTGTAAGGCTCGCCAGAGCGCCGCGGATTCCGCAGGCAATAAAAAGCGCACTTCGGTGCGCTTTTTTATTGCCCGATGCTCTGGCCGGCTTATGGGTCCCGGCGCCATACGACAGGAAACCAATCCTCGCGCATCCGATCGCCGCTGCTCAGCCCGATCCCCGGGAAGGGTGGCGAGGTGCGCCCCGGCCGCTCCAGGTAGCGTACGTCATCGCCCAGGAAGCGCGCCGAGAAGGCGCGTCGCCGTCCCGTGCCGGTATTGCCCGCCGCGCCGTGCACCGTGCGGAAGTCGAATACCACGGCGTCGCCGGGTTCCAGCTCCGGCACCAGGATGGCATGGCTGCCGTCTTCCACGTCCGGCATTTCCATGAACAGATCGCTGCCCGCGTAGAAGTTTTCATTGCTGGCCCAGCGCTTGGGCCGCACCAGCCTGGGCCAGCGGTGGGAGCCCAGCACCACGCGCAAGGTGTTGGCTGTGGTGACGGGGTCCAGGGGGATCCAGTAGCTGGCGGTCTGCAGGCCGTCCACGCAGTAGTAGGGCAGGTCCTGGTGCCAGGGCGTGGGCTTGGCGGTACCGGGCTCCTTGACCAGGATGTGCTCATGGAAGATCTGGACCGCATCGGCCCGCATGATCTGCCCGGCAATGGCGGCAGCCGGGGAATGCCGGATGAAATCCGCGAAGGGCGCGATGCGTTCCCAGTTGCAGTAGTCCTCGAAGAAGCGGCCGCGCTCGCCGGTGCCCACGTTCTCGATGGCGAAGGGGCCGGGCGCGGCGAGATTCTGCTCGAACCCTTCGCGCAGGGACGCCACCCAGTCCGTGAAGGCGCCGCGCAGCACCAGGGCGCCGTCGCGCTGGTAGGTTTCGATGTCGGTGGCGCATAGGTGCGATCGGTGCGATCGGTGCGATAGGTGCGGGTGCGGATTCACGAAGATCCCCTGGGATGGCTGGCGTGGGACGAGTATCGTGGCGAGGCGGAGATAGGAAAAGTATATATTTCCTATGCTGTAGTATTGGAAAACATGATTGCTTTCTCCTTCCGCCAGCTCGAGTATTTCGTCGCCGCCGCCGAGCACGGCAGCATCAGCGCCGCTGCCCGCGCGCGGCATGTGTCCCAGCCTTCGGTATCCCTGGCGGTGGCGCAGCTGGAGCAGACGCTGGGCGAGACCTTGTTCCGCCGCCAGGTCAGCAGGGGGCTGGAGCTGACGCCGGCAGGCCAGCGCCTGCTTGGGCGCGCACGCGATATCCTGGCGCTGGCGGCGGGTTTGACTGCGCACGGGGCCGAGCCGGCAGGCCCGCGGGGCTTGAGCGGGCAGCTGTCGCTGAGCTGTTTCCAGGATCTCGGCGCCTACTACGCGCCGCGGATGCTGGCCGGCTTCCGCCGTTTGCATCCCCACGTCGCCGTGACCTTGTTCGAGGCCGACCTGGCCACGGTGCATCGCACGCTGACCGCCGGCAAGGCGGAACTGGCGCTGACCTACGATCTTGGTTTCGACCAGCGCATCCCGCGCTGGATACTGGCCAGGCTGGAGCCTTACGCGCTGCTGCCCGCAGGCCATGCCCTGGCCCGGCAGCAAAGCGTAAGCCTGGCGGAACTGGCCGGCGAACGGCTGATCCTGGAGGACATCGCGCAGACACGGGAGTATTTCCTGTCGCTGTTCTGGGCCCACGGCCTGCGCCCCCAGCTGCACCAGTACACGCAGACTTTCGAGATGCAGCGGGGCCTGGTGGCGCATGGCTATGGCGTGGCGCTATCGTGCACGCGCCCGGCGGGCGACCACAGCTACGACGGCCAGCCCATCGCCTGCCTGCCGCTGCGCGAAACCGTGGCCCCCCAGCGCGTGGTGCTGGCGCGGTCTCCTGCGATGCGGCCGTCGCCGGTCGCCGAGGCGTTTATCCAGTGGGCTTGCGAGGCAGGGCACGCCGAGCCGGCGTGAGCGCAGGCGGGGAGGGCGTCTATCGCGGGTAGAGCGCGCCCAGCACGCGCGGGCCGACCGCGCCGGTGACGGTGGGGACGTTGCCGGGCGCCCGCCGCAGCATCTGGCGCGCCAGCCAGGCAAAGGCGATGCCCTCCACCTGCGAGACCGGCACGCCCAGGTCGTCCGAGCTTTGCACCGTCACGCCGGGCAGCGCTTGCGCCAGCCTTGCCATCACGAAGCCGTTGCGGGCGCCGCCGCCGCAGACGATCAGCCGCGCCGCGTCGGGCGCGTACGCGCGGATATCGCGGGCAATGGCCTCGGCCGTCAGCGCGGCCAGGGTGGCTTGCACGTCCACGGGCTTCAGGGATGCGCCAGAGTGGGCGAGATGGTTTTCGAGCCAGGCGGGATGGAAGAGGTCGCGGCCCGTGCTCTTGGGCGGGGCCGCGCTGAAGTACGGCTCGGCGAGCAGGCACGCCAGCAGGGCCTGGTCGATGGCGCCGCTGGCGCCCCAGGCGCCATCGGCGTCGTAGGCCAGGCCGCGGTGACGATCGATCCAGTAGTCGAGCAGCACGTTGCCCGGGCCGCAGTCGAAGCCGGTGACGGGACGTGCCGCGCCGCCTTCGCCCCGGTTCGCGCCGGCGGCGGGCAGCACGCTGATATTGGAGATGCCGCCGATATTGCATGCCACCCGCGTTTCGGCGGCGTCGCCGAACAGGGCCTGGTGCAGCGCCGGAACCAGGGGCGCGCCCTGGCCGCCGGCGGCCACGTCGCGGCTGCGGAAATCGGCCACGACATCGATGCCGCTGAGTTCCGCCAGCAACGCCGGCTGCTGGCTCTGGCGGGTGTAGCCGATGCCGTCATACAACGCGGGACGGTGGCGCACGGTCTGGCCGTGCGCGCCGATCGCGGCGATGTCCGCCGGTGCCTGGCCGGCATCCCGCAGCAGCGCTGCCACGCAGGCGGCGTAGACACGCGCCAGGCCATTGGCCGCCAGCGCCTCGCGGTGGATCTCGTCCTCGCCTGGCTGTTGCAGCGCCGCGAAGGCTTGCCGCAACTCGGGCGGAAACGGCTGGTGGGCCGCCGCCAGCACGGCCGGGCGCGGTCCGGAGAAATCGACCAGCACACCGTCCGCGCCATCCATGCTGGTGCCGGACATGATGCCGATAAAGCGTTCGGTGGGCGCGGTCTGCATGCTGGCTCGGTGGTTGGCTTGCTGGCTCAGTTGGTGGCGGAAGCCACGTTGTAGGTGCGCAGCGCGTTGATACGGCTGAGCATGTCGCTGGTATAGCTCAGGAACTGCTGGCGTGCCGGACCCGACAGCGCCGGCGCGTCGAGCGCGGCGATGGCCAGCGGGTTCTGCGGCACGTCGTTGACGCGGAACTCGTAGTGCAGGTGCGGGCCCGTGGCCCAGCCGGTCTGGCCCACGTAGCCGATCACCTGGCCCTGTGCCACGGTCTGGCCGCGCTGCACGCCGGCAAAGCCGGACAGGTGCGCGTAATAGGTCGAATAGCCGCTATGGTGCTTGAGGATGACGATGTTGCCGTAGCCGTTCTGCTGGCCAACGAAATCCACCTCGCCGTCGCCCGTCGCGAACACCTTGGTGCCGGTGGGCGCAGCGAAATCGACGCCTTTGTGCTGGGCCCAGTGGTGATGCAGCGGATGGTCGCGCCCGCCGAAGCCGGACGACACGCGCGAGAACTCCACCGGCGAGCGCAGGAAGGGCCGCTTCATGCTGCGCCCGTCGAATGTGTAGTAGGCGCCGCCTTGCTTGCTGCCTTCGGGGGCATACCAGAGCGCCTGATGAAGCTGGTTGCGGTTGATCAGTTCGACCGCAACCACGCGGCCGTTGCGCACGAAGGCGCCATCGCGGAACCCGGCCTCGTAGACGATGCGGAAACGGTCGCCGCTGGCGATATCGTGGTGGAAGTCGATCACGCCGGAGAAGATCGACAGCATCTGCTGGACGATCTCGTCAGGCACGTTGGCCGCGTCCATGGCCTTGAAGAAGCCGCCTGCCTCGATGGCGCCGGACAGCATCTCGTAGTGCAGCTCGTTCTTGACCGATTCGACGCGGGCCTTGTAGACCGGGTCGGCGAGGTCGTCGACGCGTTCGATCACCAGTTCGCGCGATGCATTGGCGTCGCCGCCGAGGTTGGCCTGCAGCGACACCAGCAGGTTGTTCTCGTCGACCTCGGCCTGGACCGTCTGGCCCGGGTTGAGGTCGAACAGGCCGCGCGCGGTGGCGTTGCGGCGGATGAACGCCTGCGCATCGGGGTCGTCCACGCCGAGCCGCTTGAGCAGGCTGGCGATGGTGTCGCCACGCTGCATGCGCTCTTCGCGCACGAAGGTGGCGTCGGTGTCGGTAAGCTGTTCGAGCTGGGTGCGCAAATCGGGCAGGCGGATGGCCTCCCTGACGCGCGGAGCCTGGGGGTCGTCGTAGGCGGTACGGGGGGCCACGCCCATGGCGGCGGCCATGCCCAGCGTGAACACCGTGCCAACCGCTGCCGTCAACTGCTTGCGCCGGCGGGCGTGCAGGGCGTTGGTCGGATCGACTAGAACCACCAGCTCACGCGCGAAAACTTCGCGGAGTCTGGACCACATCACGTAAAATTCACTCTTTGGTTCGGGCTGCGCTGCCGCGACGATGTGCTTCGTCTGCCTTCCTCCCCCGAGGTGCGGCGCGTGCCATATTGGTTTGCCGCCTAGAATGGCGGTTGGCCCACGGGATTGTTCCCGCCGGCACAAGAAGCGCGGATTATACCAAAGCTGGCCGGGTGCCGCTTGTGCCCGCGTCTGAATTCTCATGTTTTTCAAAGACTTACGTCATGACTGAAGTTTCCTCCGGCGCTGCCACCTCCTACCCCCTCACGCCCTCCGTGATGCACGCCCTGGAGGTGTCCAAGCGCGGTTGCGACGAACTGCTGGTCGAATCCGAATGGCTGGCCAAGCTCGCGCGCAGCGAGGCCACCGGCGTGCCGTTGCGCATCAAGCTGGGCCTGGACCCGACCGCGCCCGACATCCATATCGGCCACACCGTGGTGCTGAACAAGCTGCGGCAGCTGCAGGACCTGGGCCACCAGGTGATCTTCCTGATCGGCGATTTCACCTCCACCATCGGCGATCCTTCCGGGCGCAACGCAACCCGCCCGCCGCTGACCCGCGAGCAGATCGAGGCCAACGCCCAGACCTACTACCGCCAGGCCAGCCTGGTGCTGGATCCGTCCAGGACCGAGATCCGCTACAACAGCGAGTGGAGCGACCCGCTCGGTGCGCGCGGCATGATCCAGCTGGCGGCCAAGTACACCGTGGCGCGGATGATGGAGCGCGACGACTTCACCAAACGCTTCCGCACTGGGATTCCCATTTCGGTGCATGAGTTCCTTTACCCGCTGATGCAGGGCTACGATTCGGTCGCGCTCAAGTCCGACCTGGAGCTGGGCGGCACCGACCAGAAGTTCAACCTGCTGGTGGGCCGCGAACTGCAGAAGGAATACGGCCAGGAGCAGCAGTGCATCCTGACCATGCCGCTGCTGGTGGGCCTGGACGGCGTGGAGAAGATGTCCAAGTCCAAGGGCAACTACATCGGCGTGACCGAAGCCCCGAGCGACATGTTCGGCAAGCTGATGAGCATCTCGGACGACCTGATGTGGAAGTACTTCGAGCTGCTGTCGTTCCGGCCCATGAGCGAGATCGACCTGATGAAGCAGGAGATCGCGCTGGGCCGCAACCCGCGCGACTGCAAGGTGCTGCTCGGGCAGGAGATCGTCACCCGCTTCCATAGCGCCGCCGATGCCGAGCGCGCGCTCGAGGACTTCAACCACCGCGCACGCGGCGGCGTGCCCGACGACATCCCCGCGGTCAGCCTGTCCGGCGCGCCGCTCGGTATTGCCCAGTTGCTCAAGCAGGCCAACCTGGTGCCGTCCACCTCCGAGGCCAACCGCAATATCGAGCAGGGCGGCGTCAAGATCGACGGCGCCACGGTGAGCGACAAGGCTTTGAAGGTAGCGGCCGGCAGCTACGTCGTGCAGGTCGGCAAGCGCCGTTTTGCGCGCGTGACGCTGGCTTGAGGCCGGGCAGGAACTGCCGATGATCGCGCTGATCCAGCGGGTCGCACAGGCCCGCGTCACCGTCGACGGCCGCACCACCGGCGAGATCGGCCCCGGGCTGCTCGCCCTGGTATGCGCCGAGCGCGGCGACACCGAGGCGCAGGCCGAGCGCCTGCTGGCCAAGCTGCTGGCCTACCGCGTGTTCTCCGACGCCGACGGCAGGATGAACCTGCCGGTCCGGAATATCGATGGCAGCGGCCTGCGCGGCGGCCTGCTGGTGGTGTCGCAGTTCACCCTGGCCGCCGACACCAACAGCGGTACGCGGCCGAGTTTCACGCCGGCTGCGGCACCGGCCGACGGCGAGCGTTTGTACAGGCATTTCGTGGCCCGCGCGCGCGCCGAGCACGGCGACGTGCAGACCGGCGAGTTCGGCGCCGCCATGCAGGTCAGCCTGGTCAACGACGGGCCGGTGACATTCTGGCTGCGCGTGCCGCCAGCCAACGCCCAGCCTGCCCAGGCCGCGCGCTGATGCGGCACCGCCCCGACCGGACATGACCCCGACCGTCCCGCTTCCTATCGCCACCAGCCCCGGCGGCTTGCCGGACCCGGGACGGCGCATCTCACCGCCGGGGCCGGCCATGGCCTGACCCCGCATGCCGCGCAGCGCGCGGCGCAAACCAGCAAGGAGAGCAACATGAAACTCTGGAGCAAGGCATTCAGCGACAATGGGCCGATTCCCGTCGAGTTCGCCTTCGGCGCGATCGATCCCGCTACCCACGTGGCGCTGTCGAGCAACCGCAATCCCGACCTGCATTGGGACGAGGCGCCTGCCGAGACCCGTTCCTTCGTGCTGATCTGCCACGATCCGGACGTGCCCAGCCGTGGCGACGACGTCAACCAGGAAGGCCGGGAGGTCCCCGCCACGCTGCCGCGCGTGGACTTTTTCCACTGGGTGCTGGCGGATATTCCGCCTGGACTGCGTTCGATCGCGGCCGGCAGCCATAGCGACGGCGTGATCGCGCGCGGCAAGCCCGGCCCCGAGGCCACCGGCGGCACCGCCGCCGCGGGCGGCCTGCGCCACGGCGTGAACGACTACACCGGCTGGTTCGCCGGCGACCCGGACATGAAGGGCGACTACTACGGCTACGACGGCCCCTGCCCGCCGTGGAACGACACCCTGCTGCACCACTACGTATTCACGATCTACGCGCTCGACCTGGATCGCCTCCCGCTGGACGGCACCTTCTCGGGCGCGCAGGTGCGCGCAGCGATCCAGGGCCACGTGCTGGCACAGGCCGTGCTCACCGGCACCTATACCCTCAATCCGAAACTCGCCGGCAACCCGGCACGGTGAGCCCCTGGCAGGCCGCGCGGACCGCGCTGCCCGCCAGGCCCGCCACGACCGCGCAGCGTCGCGCGTAAAGGAAACGGCATGTCGCAATTGCCCGGGCCGCATTCGCTGGCCTTCACCCACCTGATCCTGATCCGTCACGGTGAAACCGCCTGGAACCGCGAGCGGCGCCTGCAGGGGCAGCTCGATATCCCGCTCAACGCCACCGGTGTGGCGCAGGCGCAGGCGTTGGGCCAGGCGCTGGCCGAGGAGCCGATCGACGCGGTCTACGCCAGCGACCTGGCGCGCGCAATGCAGACCGCGGAGCCGCTGGCCGGCGCGCTCGGCATGGCGGTGCGGCCGGAGCCGCGCCTGCGCGAGCGCTGCTACGGCTCGCTCGAGGGGATGACCTACGCGGAGGTGGCCGAGCAATTGCCCGAGGATTTCGCCCGCTGGCAGGCGCGGGTGCCCGACTACGCGCCCGACGGCGGCGAGTCCCTGCTGGCGTTCCACGAGCGCGCGGTGGAAGCCGCGCTGGCGCTGGCGCGCCGCCATCCCGGCGAGCGCATCGCGCTGGTTGCGCACGGCGGCGTGCTGGATTGCCTCTACCGCGAGGCCAACGACATGACGCTGGAGGCCCCGCGCCGGCACGAGCTGCTCAATGCCAGCATCAACCGGCTGCGCTGCGACAGCGTGCGGCTGACGGTGATGCAATGGGCCGATGTCGGCCACCTGGAGGCGCTCACGCTCGACGAGGTCGATCGCCGCGTGCCATAGGGCGCCGCCGCCCGCCGGCCTGGCCTCAGACGCGCAAGCGGAACGGCGTGAAGTTGGTATTGCGGTCGTACCAGTCCTCGCGCTCGGCGCGCTTGAGGAAGTTCACCACCTTGTAGGTGACCGGCGTCATCACCACTTCCCAGCCGGTCTTCAGGATGTACTGGGCAATCGCCACCTGGATCACCTTTTCCAGCGGCCAGATGCCGTAGAAGGCGATCACGTAGAACAGCGAGGAATCCACCAGTTCGCCGGCCAGCGTGGAGCCGATGGTGCGCGTCCAAAGCCAGCGGCCGTTGCTCCACAGCTTCATCTTGGCCAGTACGTAGCTGTTGGTGAAGCTGCCGCAGCAGAACGCGACCAGCGAGCCGAACGCGATGCGCCATGTGTTGCCGAAGACATCCTCCAGGCTCTTCTGGTAGTCCGACATGAAGGGCGCCACCGGCATCTTCAGCACCACCAGGCTCATGAAGGAGGCAAAGCCGAGTGCGGCGAAGCCGGCCCAGACCACGCGCCGGTCGCGCCCGTAGCCGTAGACCTCCGTCAGCACGTCGCCGAAGATGTATGAGATCGGGAAGAACAGCACGCCCGCGCCGAAGGTGACCGCACCAATCCAGGGCAGCGTGACCTGGGCCGCCTTGGCGGCGCCGATCAGGTTCGAGCACAGCAGGACCGTGACGAACGCCACCATCACGAGATCATAGTAACGATAGACGCGCCCGCTGTGGACGGGCGTGGCGGCTGAGGTGGTCATTGCGGTTCCGGGGGCGGTTTTCGGGCGATTATGCCAGCCACGCAGCTACCGTGCCCGCCACACTGTCCGCCGACGAAACATCCCGGCGAAGCCCTGCGGGGCCTGGCCGGGATGCCTGGCGCCTGCCACGGCGGCAGGCCTTGCTGGCGGGGAACCGCCGCCTACAGGTTCAGCTTGCCGATCTTGGCGCCGTCCAGCGAAATATCGAACATCAGTCCGGCATTGGTCTGCACGAAGCCGATGACCGGCTGCTGCACGGTATTGGTGTCGATCGAGCCATTGACTCCCACCTTGGCAAGCGCGACGCTGGCGTCGGCGCCGACGGTCCAGCCGCTGCTGTCGGCGAACCTGCTGTAGGCCTCGGGGGTCATGAACAGCAGGATCTCCGACCTGGACTGGGCGCCCGCGGTCAGGCCGATCGAGGCCGAAGTGGTGCGGTAATAGCCCACCGTGGCGCCCTTGGAGCGCAATGCGCCCTCGCCGTACTCGCCGCCCACCACCAGCCCCGCCGACAGCACGCGCG
>NZ_JARJLM010000271.1 GCF_029335485.1 Cupriavidus basilensis | reverse complement strand
GAGATCCGGCGCGACGGGCCAGCGCAGCCCGCGATGACGCACCACCACGTCGGCAATGCGCCGCCCCACCACATGCGGCAGCAAGCCGCGCCGGGTCACTTCGACCTCCGGCAACTCAGGCATCGAACCTCTCCCTTTTGTGCCACTCAAACCGCCAGAGACCCCAGCCATACTGGCGCCATGCGGATAAGCAAGGCATTGTAGCGGCAGGCTACAATGCCTTTACCTTTCCCATCGCCTTGCGTGCTGGAGCACCCACCCACATGTCGGACCGCCTGGACCGTACCTCGATGACCACCGCTCAATTATTCTCTTTCCGGCGGCCTCTGCGTCACAGGCTTGCAGCAACGGCTGCAGCCGCGCTCGCGGCCTGCGCCCTGGCGCCGCTCGCCGGTCACGCCGCCCCCAGCGAGGGCAAGCCGGCGAGCAGGCCAGCGGCGGAAGCCACGCCAGGCCGCTCGAATCTGCTGCCGCCGAAAATGCCGCTGCCGTCGGTGCCGCTGACGGCAGACATCCTGTACCGGGTCATGGCGGCGGAGATCTCCGCCCAGCGCGGCCTGGCGGGCCCAGCCTACCAGACGTTCCTCGAGCTGGCCCGCGACACGCGCGATCCGCGCTTCGCGCAGCGCGCTACCGAGATCGCCTTCAATGCGCGCAGCGCGCTGCAAGCGCTCGACGCGGCGCGGTTGTGGAACGAACTCGCCCCCACCTCGGCCGGCGCGCGCCAGGTGCTTTCGACCTTGCTGGTCCTGAGCGGCCGCTGGGATGAGGCCGAGCCGCTGCTGGCGCTGCAGCTCAATGGCGTGCCGCCCAGCCACCGCCCGGAAGCCATCCTCCAGATGCAGCAGCAACTCTCGCGCACCAGTGATCCCGCCGGCGCGGCTGCCCTGCTGCAGCGCCTGGTGGCGAACGACATGGGCTCGGCCGAGACCCGCCTTGCACTGGCCCGCGCCAGGGAAACCGCGAGCGATATCCCCGGCGCCCTGACCGAGCTCGACCAGGCCCTGCGTATCCGCCCCGACTACGAAGCCGCCGCCCTGATGGCCGCCGAACTGCGCGCCGACGGTGCCCCGGACCAGGCCATCGCGGGGCTGAAGGCGTTCGTCAGCAGGGCCCCTGCCTCGGTCAACGGACACATCACGCTGGCGCGCCTCTACCTGCAGCAGAACGAACTCCCGGCCGCGCGCACCGAATTCGAAACCCTGCGCAAGATTGCCCCCAAGGACCCGCGCGTACCGCTCGCCCTCGGCCTCACCAGCCTGCAGTCCAAGCGCTATGACGAAGCCGAGCAGTACCTGAAGGAATACCTGCAGCTGGCCGAGCAGGTCCCGGCCGCCAGCCCGGATATCGCCTACCAATACCTGGCGCAGATCGCCGAGGAAAAGAAGGACTATCCGGCCGCCATCGCCTGGCTCGACCGTATCGACGATAGCCGCCTGGCGCCCGCCGCCGCCGTCAAGCGCGCGCAGCTGCTGGGCCGGCTGGGCAAGCTCGATGATGCCCAGTCCGTGTTCAACGACATGCTGGCGGATGCCGAGGATATTGCCGAGCCCGACCAGCGCGCGCAGCGCATGATCGCGATCCGCCAGGCCGAGGTTGGCATGCTGATCGACGCCAAGTCCTACGACCGTGCCCGCAAGGTCCTGGAAGAGCGCACCGCGGCCGAGCCCGACAACTCCGACTGGCTCTATGAGCTGGCCATGCTCGACGAACGCGAGAAGCGTTACGACAGCATGGAAAAACGCCTGCGCCGCGTGATCGCCATGCAGCCGGATCAAAAGCAGGGCTATAACGCGCTCGGCTACTCGCTGGCGGACCGCAACGTGCGCTTGCCGGAAGCCCTCCAGCTGCTGGAGAAGGCCTCCGCGCTGGGCCCGGACGATCCTTACATCATGGATAGCCTGGCCTGGGTCAAATTCCGCCTGGGTCAGCTGCAGCCCGCGGCCGATCTGCTCAGGAACGCCTACGCCAAGGCCCCCGAAGCGGAAATCGGCGCCCACCTGGGCGAGGTGCTCTGGCAGCTCGGCCAGCAGGACGAGGCGCGCAAGACCTGGACGGAAGCCGCCAAGATCGAGCCGGACAACGTCACCCTGATCGATACCCTGCGCCGCTATAACGTGCCGCTCTCCGCGCTCACCAAGTGAGCCGCCGCCCTTCCAGATAGCCCGCAATCCTCTGCCGGCCGGGCCTCGCCCGGACCGGCACACCGGCGCCGCCGTGCGCCGGTGCGCAAGCCGAACGCCATGCCCACATCCCGACGCCTAGCCCTGCTCTGCCTGACCGCCCCACTCTGGCTTGCCGCCTGTGCCTCCATTACACCCACGCGCCAGTTCGACGCGGGCGAGGCCGCCGCGGTGCGCGACCTTAGCGGCCGCTTCGCCGCAAACTATGTGCGCTACGGCCGCGAAGAAGGCGTGCAAGGCAACTTTCGCTGGCATGAGCAGGGCCGCAATGTGCGCCTGGACCTGATCTCGCCGCTGGGCCAGACCCTGGCGGTGGTCACCTCGACGCCCTCGGGCGCGACGCTCGACCTGCCTAACCAGGCACCGCGCAACGCACCCGAGGTCGATACCCTGCTGGAAGAGGCGCTTGGCTTCTCGCTGCCCGTGGCCGGCATGCGCGACTGGCTGCATGCCCGGCCCGCGCCCGGCAGCCCGGCCCGCACCACGCGCGACGATAGCGGGCGCCTGGCCACGCTGGCGCAAAACGGCTGGACCGTGCGCTATATGGCATGGCAGGAACCGTCCGCCGCCGCGCCGGCAACATCGGCCGCTGCAAGTCCGCGCCGCATCGACCTCGCGCGCGACGGCGACGCCAGCCCGCTCTCGGTACGCCTTGTGATCGATCCGGAGCAAGCGCAATGAACACGGCCCGCCCCCTGCCCCCGCCGGATCTGCGCGACTGCCCGGCACCCGCCAAGCTCAACCTCTTCCTGCACGTCACCGGACGGCGCGCGGATGGCTATCACACGCTGCAGACGGTATTCCAGCTGGTCGACTGGTGCGATACGCTGGACTTCCACCGCCGTAAAGACGGCCGCATAGAACGGACTACCGAGGTGCCAGGTGTGCCGGCCGAAAGCGACCTGATCGTGCGCGCTGCGCGCGCCTTGCAGCAGGCCAGCGGCACCACGTTCGGCGCGGACATCGCCATCGCCAAGCGGCTGCCGATGGGCGGCGGTATCGGCGGGGGCTCTTCAGACGCCGCCACCACGCTGCTGGCCCTCAATCATCTGTGGGGCCTGGGACTGGAACGGGAAGCGCTCAAGCGCATCGGCCTTGCCCTGGGTGCGGACGTGCCCTTTTTCCTGCACGGCGAAAACGCCTTTGCGGAGGGCATCGGCGAGGAACTGGCCACGGTGACATTGCCCGAAAGCTGGTTCGTGATCGTCCATCCGCGCCAGCATGTTCCGACCGCTGCAATTTTTTCAGACCAACGCTTGACAAGGGATACTCCGGTCAGCATAATAGCGGACTTCACTGGATGCAAAAACAAATTCGCTTTCGGTTGCAACGATCTGGAAACGATAGCAACAGTGAAGTTCGGCGAAGTTGCCCGAGCCCTTGAATGGCTGAGACAATACAGTCCCCATGCAAGGATGACCGGTTCCGGAGCCTGCGTGTTTGCACGGTTTGATGACGAGCAGACGGCGCAGCAGGTACTAGACCGGTTGCCTCCCGAATGGGATGGCAGGTGTGCGAGGAGTTTATCGCATCACCCGCTCGCAGCGCTCGCATAGAAAAGTTTTTCGTTTGGCGTCGCAGTTGTTTGTGACGATGAACGTGCCCGGTTGTGTAGGGGAGTCGCCAAGTTGGTCAAGGCACCGGATTTTGATTCCGGCATTCGAAGGTTCGAATCCTTCTTCCCCTGCCATTACATTCCTATAGTGTCCTAACGGACATGCATGACAAGCTGCCGGCAATAGCCGGCAGCAGTCTTTCCCCCAGCAGCAAGACAGGTGCCCCGAATGAGCAGCGAAGGCTTGATGGTATTTACCGGCAACGCCAACCCCAAACTCGCGGAGGCTGTCGTACAGCACCTCGGCATCCCACTCGGCAAGGCGCAGGTAGGCCGCTTCTCCGACGGCGAAGTTCAAGTCGAAATCCAGGAAAACGTTCGCGGCAAGCACGTCATCGTGCTGCAGTCCACCTGCGCGCCGACCAACGATAACCTGATGGAACTGATGGTGATGGTCGATGCGCTCAAGCGCGCCTCGGCACGCAGCATCACCGCCGCCATGCCCTACTTCGGCTATGCCCGCCAGGATCGCCGCCCGCGCTCGGCGCGTGTCGCGATCTCGGCCAAGGTGGTTGCCAATATGCTGGAAGTCGCCGGTGTCGAGCGCGTCCTGACCATGGACCTCCACGCCGACCAGATCCAGGGCTTCTTCGATATCCCGGTTGACAACATCTACGCCTCCCCGGTTCTGCTGGGCGACCTGCGCGAGAAGAACTACGGCAATCTGCTGGTGGTCTCTCCCGACGTCGGCGGCGTGGTGCGCGCCCGTGCGCTGGCCAAGCAGCTGAACTGCGACCTGGCCATCATCGACAAGCGTCGCCCCAAGGCCAACGTGGCCGAGGTGATGAACATCATCGGTGAAGTCGACGGCCGCAACTGCGTGATCATGGACGATATGATCGACACCGGCGGCACGCTGTGCAAGGCAGCTCAGGTGCTCAAGGAGCGTGGCGCGCTGAAGGTCTTCGCCTACTGCACCCATCCGGTGCTGTCCGGCGGCGCGGCTGCCCGTATCGCCGACTCCGAGCTGGATGAAGTGGTGGTGTGCGACACCATTCCGCTGCGCGACGATGCCATCCAGTCCGGCAAGATTCGCCAGCTCTCGACCGCCTCGCTGCTGGCCGAAACATTTACCCGGATCGTCAAGGGCGACTCGATCATGTCGCTGTTTGCGGATTCCTGATAGAATTCAAGGCTTTACCGCGTTTTCGTCGCTTTTTTGGGGAACATCCCCGGATTGCAGCACATGGCGCGGTTCTCATCGGGCTGTCTGGTCGCGGACAGCCCTCTTACATTTGGAGTCATCATGAAAGTAGTAGCCTTCGAGCGTAGCGTACAGGGAACGGGTGCGAGCCGCCGCCTGCGCAACGCCGGCAAGACCCCCGGCATCATCTATGGCGGCGCTGCCGAACCCAAGATGATCGAACTCGATCACAACGCACTGTTCCACGCGCTGAAGAAAGAAGCGTTCCACTCGTCGATCCTCGACATCGAAGTGGAAGGCAAGGCTGAAAAGGCCCTGCTGCGCGCTTTCCAGATGCACCCGTTCAAGCCGCTGGTCCTGCACGTCGACTTCCAGCGCGTGTCGGCCACCGACAAGATCCACGTCAAGGTGCCGCTGCACTTCATGAACCAGGAAAACGCCCCGGGCGTGAAGCTGGGCCATGGCATCGTCAACCACATCCTGAACGAACTGGAAGTGTCGTGCCTGCCGGCCGACCTGCCTGAGTTCCTCGAAGTGGATCTGGGCAATGCGGAACTGGGCCAGACCCTGCACCTGTCGGACATCAAGCTGCCGAAGGGCGTCAGCGCCATCACCCACGGCGACGAAAACCCCGCTATCGCCAGCATCTCGCTGCCGGCTGGTGGCGTGTCGGAAGCTGCCGAAGGCGAAACGCCCGCTGCCTGAGTGCCCTGAACGCAGCCTTCAGGCTGCGTACCGGGACGGCTCCCGCAGCCGCAAGAAAAAACCGCCGGCGCGTCCGGCGGTTTTTTTTCGTGCGTCGTTTCGCGTATGCTTGGCCCCTGACGGCCCACGGCGATGCGAAGCGAGCCGTGAAGGTTCGACTCCCCGAGGGGAGGTGAAACGGCCTTTGACTGTGAAGTTACGCCGTTAAGCAGTCGCAGTTAGTCCCCCAACCAAGTAGCGCAACGCATGATCAAACTCATCGTCGGCCTCGGCAACCCCGGGGCGGAATACGAAGCCACACGCCACAATGCCGGCTTCTGGCTGGTAGACCAGCTGGCCCGCATGGCCAGCGTCACCCTGCGCGTGGAAGGCCGTTTCCACGGCCTGGCCGCGCGCGCCCGGCTGTGGGACCAGGAAATCTGGCTGCTCAAGCCGTCCACTTTCATGAACCGTTCCGGTCTCTCCGTGGTATCGCTGGCGCGCTTCTACAAGATCCTGCCGGACGAGATCCTGGTGGCCCACGACGAGATGGACCTGCCTGCCGGTACCGTCAAGCTCAAGCGTGGCGGCGGCGCGGGTGGCCACAACGGCCTCAAGGATATTTCGGCTCACCTGACGACGCAGGATTACTGGCGCCTGCGGCTTGGCGTCGGTCACCCGCGCAATTCGGCGGGCGGTGGCGGCGACCGCGAGGATGTGGTCAACTTTGTGCTGAAACCGCCGCGCCGCGAGGAACAGCAAGCCATCGACGAAGCCATCGACCACAGCATGGCGCCGCTGGCGCTGCTGGCCAAGGGCGAGTCCGAACGCGCCATGATGGCATTGCATACGGCACGCTGAACCGCCGTTCGCGCGCGCTTGCCACCCCGGGGTCAAGATCCGAAAGGGGTGCCATTATCCGGGCTTGCGCGCAAGAGCATTCGCTGCTGCCGGTCACGCGTAATACCAAAGACTTCCCTACCGGCGAGCCAGGTGTGCGGATACCCTATCAACTTGCATAGGGGCCGCCATCCCGGACCCAGCCGGCGGCCTCAGGCCACCCGCTTGGCTGCGGTCAGCAGCCGGTAGCGGTCCATCAGGACCTCGCGCGTCTCGATCCGCTTGGGATCATGCGGGATGCAAGCCACAGGGCAGACCTGCTGACATTGCGGTTCATCGAAGTGTCCGACGCATTCCGTGCATTTGTTGGGGTCGATCTCGTAGATCTCGGGCCCCATCGAAATCGCTTCGTTCGGGCACTCGGGCTCACAAACGTCGCAATTGATGCAGTCGTCGGTGATCATCAGTGCCATGGTGTTTCCTTTAAACCAAAGACATGCCCCGCGCCCGACTGGCCGCGGCAGGCATGTTGCAAAGCTCTATTTTATTCCGCTTTGCCGATCTTCTCCTGCAGCCAGCGCTCGACCGAGGGGAATACGAACTTGCTGACATCGCCGCCCAGCACCGCAATCTCGCGCACGAAGGTGCCCGAGATAAACTGATATTGGTCGGACGGCGTCAGGAACATGGTTTCCACGTCCGGCAGCAGGTAGCGGTTCATGCCCGCCATCTGGAACTCGTACTCGAAATCGGATACGGCGCGCAGGCCCCGCACGATCACACGTGCATTGTTCTTGCGCACAAAATCCTTGAGCAGGCCGGAAAAACCCTCCACCCGCACATTGGGATAGTGGCCCAGCACTTCACGGGCGATGCCTATGCGCTCTTCCAGCGAAAAGAACGGGCGCTTGTTGGGGCTATGCGCCACGCCAACCACGAGTTCATCGAAGATGTTGGACGCTCTGCGCACCAGATCCTCGTGGCCCCGGGTCATGGGATCGAAAGTGCCGGGATAGACCGCGACGACCATGCTTCCTCCTTATTCTGCCCGCCGCCGGCCCTGGATGGGCCGATCGGCCCCGCCCCGCTATGGTGGGGGCTGGAGCCAAGGCTGCGTGACGAGCGTTGGCGACAGCGGCGTAGTGTAACGCTAAAAGCGGCACTTGCAAGCCGTCGCATCACGGTTTCGCGGCACTGCCGCATCTTGCGTGCGATGGCCGCCCATTCGGCCTGCGACCGCCGGCGGCTCAGCTGTTCTTGTGCTGCAGCAAATGGAAATGCACCGCACCCGCGCGCGCATGCCGCACGATTTCCAGCGCAGCCGGCACCGGCGCATCCGGGCCGGTCAGCGCGCGGTCGGTTTCCACGTAGACCGCGCCGCCCGGCCGGGACAGCCGCGCCGCGTGTTCCAACGCCGGCCCGAGCCAGTCCTCCGCGAATGGAGGGTCGAGAAACACCACGTCGAAACTGGCTGCGGGCATTTGCGCGGCCATGGCGAAAGCATCGCCCTGCACCACCCGGATCTGCTGCGCGTCAAGCCGGTACTGGTTATCGCGCAACTGCTTCGCCACGCGCGGATTGGCTTCCACCATGGTCACCTGGTGCGCGCCGCGCGAAGCGGCCTCGAAGCCAAGTGCGCCCGAGCCGGCAAACAGATCGAGGCAGGCCAGCCCGGACATGTCCTGGCCCAGCCAGTTGAACAGGGTTTCCCGCACGCGGTCTGGGGTGGGCCGCAACCCTTCGGCGTCAAGCACGGGCAGCGGCGTGCGCTTCCACTTGCCGCCGATGATGCGGACCTGGGCCGGCGACTGCCGGGGCGAGGGGGAAGGGGTTCGCCCGCGGACAGCGGGCGAGGGAGATCGGGTACGGGAATTCATGCCGTGATTGTAGAGCCTGCGGGCAGGATAGCGTGAGTGCCGGGACGCCGGCCCGCGGCGCCCACGCCGGTCGTTGCCTTATTCCGGTCCGCCCACGATCACGGTCGCCAGTGCATCGGGGTGCACATGGCGCTGGAAGGCAGCCTTGACCTGGGCCCGCGTGACCTTGCCGATCTGCGCGGTCCAGGTATCGAGGTAATCCAGCGGCAGCCCATACCAGCCGATATTGGCCACATTGGTCAGCAGCTTGCGGTTGCTGTCGATGCGCAGCGGGAAGCCGTTGACGAGATTGTCCCTGGCCGCCTGCAGCTCGGCGTCGGTGGGGCCTTCCGCCACATATTGCGCGAGCACCTTGCGCACCAGCGCCAGCGCCTCGTTGGTCTGCGCCTTCTTGGTTTGCAGGCCGATGCCGAAGGGTCCGGCCTGCTTGGCCGGCGCGAAATAGCTGTCGACGCCGTAGGTCAGGCCACGCTTTTCCCGCACCTCGTCGGTCAGCCGCGAACTGAAGCCACCGCCGCCGAGGACATAGTTGCCCACCAGCAGGGCGAAGTAGTCGGGGTCGCCGCGCGCAATGGACGGCTGGCCGAGCACCACCGTGGCCTGCTGGGCCGGATGGGGCACGCGCTGCTCGCTGGCGGGGATCGTCGGTTGCACGGGCGGCATTGCCGGCGGCGCGGTGCCCGCGGGCAAGCCGCGCGTCAGTTCCTCGGCGATGGCCTCGGCCTGTTTGCGGTCGATGGCGCCGATCAGCGTCAGCACGGCGCGCGAAGGCGCGTAGTTGTCCCGCCAGAAGCGTTCGATATCGGCCCGCGTGATCGACTCGACCGAGGCCACGGTAGGCGAGACGCCGTACGGGTGGGCCGGATAGATCGCGCGCGACATCATCTTGTCGGCGATCACGCCGGGCTTGGTGTCGGCCTCGCGGATGGCGGTGATCAGGCGTTGCTTCTCGCGCGCCACCACGGCATCCGGATAAGCCGGTGCCTTGATCAGTTGCGCGGTCAGGGCAAGCGACTGGCTGAGCTCCGGCTCGGAGGTCAGCGTGCGCAGGCCAATGCCGCCGCGATCGCTGCTGGCGGCACCGCCGAAGTCGGCGCCGGTGTCGGCGAAGGCATCGGCCACCTGCGCCTCGTTGCGCGCGGGCTGGCCGTCCAGCGCGGCCGAGCCCTTGTCGAGCAGGGCCGAGGCAAGCGTGGCAAGGCCAGCCTTGCCGGGAGGGTCATAGCGGCTGCCGGCGTCGAAATCCAGGTTGACGTCTAGCATCGGAATGGACGGGCTGCGCACGAAGTACACGCGGGCGCCGCTGGAGGTGGTCCATTGCTCGATCGGGATGGCGGCCAGTACAGCCTGCGAGGCGATCAGGGCAAGCGCGCCGCAGGCCGCGACCGCGAGGCGGCGCAGCTGGCGTGGCGACGGGATCGTCGGGACAAAGAGAGACATCATCGGTCCTCTGAAAGGCTTTAGCGAAGCGAGCCGGCGTTGGCCGGCGCCTGCGGCTTGTTCGGGTCGATCGGCTGCGGCAGCAGGGTCGCCACCGTCAGGTTATCGTCGTTGAAGTACTTGGCCGCCACGGCCTGCACCTGCTCGGGCGTCACGGTCTTGATCTTCTCGAGCATGCGGTCGAGCTGGTGCCAGGAAAGCCCGGAGATCTCGGCCACGCCGATCTCCATGCCCTGGCCGAACACCGAGTCGCGCTTGTAGATCTGCGACGCCACCACCTGCGCCTTGACGCGCTTGAGCTCCTCGGGCGAAACGCCGTCGCGGGCGACGCGGGCGATCTCGTCGCGCAGGGCGCGCTCGATCTCTTCGGCCGTATGGCCGTCCGCCGGGGTGCCGTCGACAACGAAGACCGACTCGCCGCGATTGATGCTGTCGTAGCCGACGTTGACATCGTCGGCCAGGCGCCGCTCGCGCACCAGGCCGCGCGTCAGGCGGGCGTTGTCATAGCCGTTGAGCACGGCCGCGAGGACCTCCAGCGCATAGGGGTCGACGTCCTTTTCGACGTCATGCAGGCGCGGCACCTTATAGGCCATCACCAGATACGGATTTTCCGCGGGGGCCTTGACCCAGATCCGCTTGATACCCTTCTGCGCCGGCTCGAGCTGGTTCTTGCGCAAGGGCAGCGGGCGCGCCTTGAGCCTGCCGTAGGTACGCTCGGCGAGCGCCTTGACCTCGGCCGCCTTGACATCGCCGGTGACGATCAGCAGCGCGTTGTTGGGCGCGTACCAGTCGCGGTACCAGGCCTGCACATCCTCGACGCGCATATTGTCCAGGTCGGACGGCCAGCCGATCACGGGATGGCGATAGGCCGCCGCGGTGAACACGGTAGCCAGCAACTGCTCGTAGACGGTGCCGCGGGCGGAATCGTCCGTGCGCAGGCGCCGCTCTTCCATCACCACCTTCATTTCCCGCTCGAACTCGTCCTTCTTGATGATGAGGTTGGCCATGCGGTCGGCCTCCAGTTCCATCATCTTGGGCAGGTACTGCTTGCTGATCTGCTGGTAGTACAGGGTGAAATCGCGGTTGGTCATGGCGTTTTCACGCCCGCCCAGGGCAGCGATCTGCTTGGAAAACTCCCCTGGGCCAACCTTTGGTGTACCCTTGAACATCATGTGCTCGAGCATGTGCGCCACGCCCGTGGTGCCGCTGACCTCGTCCATGCCGCCGGCGCGATACCAGATCTGGTGCGCAACGGTGGGCGCGCGATGGTCTTCCTTGACAATCACCCGCATGCCGTTGGACAGCTTGAATTCGGTGGTGCTGGCCTCCGCCGCGGCGCTTTGCGCGGCTGTGGCCTGGCCGGAGGGCACGGGCGGGGCCACCAGGCCGGTCTCGGCATGGGCTGCGCCGAACCATGGCAGGGCGATCAACAGCAGGGTGGGAAGAAGGCGCCGGGAAAAAACGGCCGGGCGAGAAGCGCCGGCTCCGGCAAGTGGCGATGCGGTACGGGCGTTACCCGACCTGGACCTGACAGCACAATGGTTCATGCGACCCCGTCTGCTAGAATTTTGGCGATTGATTCTACCGGGGTATTGACCCCTTTCCCAATGTTTAGTTTCTGGAAGAAGCGCAAGGCCGAGCCGGCCAGTGCGCCGCCCGAGGCGCAGGTCTGCGCGCCCGAGGTCATACCCGCCCCGGCGCCAGCCAGCGCGCCAGCGCAGCTTCCCGGCGTCCGGGCCGCCCCGGCGGCTGTCCCGGCCGCTTCGCCGGTGACGAACGCACCGGTCCAGGCTGCGGCTTTCGCTCCGGTCGCGACTGCCGACGACCTGGTGCTGACACCGCCCCCCGCCGCCACGGCCGAAGCCAGACGTGGCTGGATGCAGCGCCTGCGCACCGGCCTGTCCAAGACCAGCCGCAATCTCGGTACGCTGTTCGTCGGGGTCAAGGTCGACGAAGACCTGTTCGAAGAGCTGGAAACCGCCCTGATCATGGCGGACGCCGGCGTCGAGGCGACCGGGCACCTGCTGAGCGCGCTGCGCCGCCGCGTCAAGAACGAACGCATCGAGACCTCCGAAGGCGTCAAGATCGCGCTGCGCGAGCTGCTGACCGACCTGCTGCGCCCGCTCGAGAAGACCATGGCGCTGGGCCGGGAGCAGCCGCTGGTGATGATGATCGCGGGCGTCAACGGCGCCGGCAAGACCACCAGCATCGGCAAGCTGTGCAAGCACTTCCAGAGCTACCACCAGTCCGTGCTGCTGGCCGCCGGCGACACCTTCCGCGCCGCCGCGCGCGAGCAGCTGACGATCTGGGGCGAGCGCAACAACGTCACCGTGGTCTCGCAGGAGAGCGGCGACCCCGCCGCGGTGATCTTCGACGCCGTCAACGCGGCGCGCGCGCGCGGCATCGATATCGTGATGGCCGATACCGCGGGACGCCTGCCGACCCAGCTGCACCTGATGGAGGAGCTGAAGAAGGTCAAGCGCGTCATCGGCAAGGCCATGCCGACCGCCCCCCACGAATGCCTGCTGGTGATCGATGCCAATACCGGCCAGAACGCGCTGTCCCAGGTCAAGGCCTTCGACGATGCGCTGGGACTGACCGGACTGGTGGTGACCAAGCTCGACGGCACCGCCAAGGGCGGCATCCTGGCCGCGATCGCGCGCCAGCGGCCGGTACCGGTCTACTTCATCGGCGTGGGCGAGAAGGTCGAAGACCTGCAGCCCTTCAAGGCCGACGAATTCGCCGAGGCGTTGCTGGGCTGACCGTCACGCTCCACGAAAAAGCCCCGCGCATCTGGCGGGGCTTTTTCGTGCCACGGACCGCGGCGTGCCGCAGTCCCACAAGCGGATCGTCACTCGGCGTCCGGTTGCGCCTTGGGCTCGGCCTGCTGGAACGCGGGCAGCGCCATGCAGGAATCGAACACCTTGGCGATGGCCGGATAGCGGCTGACGTCGATATTGAAGCGCTGCGCGTTGAAGACCTGGGGCACCAGGCAGATGTCGGCCAGGGTCGGCGTATCGCCGAAGCAGAAACGCCCCGCCTTGCCCGCGCGCACGAGGTTGGCGTTGACCGACTCGAAGCCGGTTTCGACCCAGTGGCGGTACCATGCGTCCTTGGCCTCTTCCGCCACGCCCAGCGTGTGCTTGAGGTACTTCAGCACGCGCAGGTTGTTGAGCGGATGGATCTCGCACGCGACTTCAAGCGCCACGGCACGGATATAGGCGCGGTCGAGCGCGCTGCCCGGCAGCAACGGCGGCTCGGGATGGGTTTCGTCGAGGTACTCGACCATCGCCACCGATTGCATCAGGACCTGGTCGTCGTCGACCAGGGTGGGCACCAGCGCGTCTGGATTCATCGCGCGATAGGCCGGCAGGAGCTGCTGGCCGCCGTCGCGCAACAAATGGACCGGCAGGTACTCGTACGGCAGTCCCTTCAGGCTCAGCGCGATGCGCACCCGGTACGAGGCCGAGCTGCGGAAGTAGCTGTATAGCTTGAGCATTGCGTCACACCACCTTGACGGCGAGCTCGCCCACGCCGTCGATCTTGCACAGCATGACATCGCCCTTCACTACCGGGCCCACACCTTCGGGCGTGCCGCTGTAGATGAGGTCGCCGGGTTGCAGCTCGAACAGCTTCGACAGATAGGACACCATCTCCGGCACCGACCAGATCAGGTCGGACAGATCGCCGCGCTGCTTCTCCGCGCCATTGACCGACAGCGTCACCGCGCCCTTGCCGGGATGGCCGATGGCGGACACCGGCACGATCGGGCCGATCGGGGCGGACTTGTCGAAGGCCTTGCCGGTTTCCCAGGGACGGCCGGTCTTCTTCGATTCGTTCTGCAGATCGCGGCGCGTCATGTCCAGGCCGACGGCGTAGCCGAATACGTGGCTGGCGGCGTCGGCCTCGGCGATGTCCTTGCCGCCCTTGCCGATGGCCACCACCAGCTCCACTTCATAGTGGCAGTTGCCGGTGCCTTGCGGATAGGGGAAGCTGCCTTCGTTGCCGTCGGCCACATAGCTCACCGCGTCGGCCGGCTTGCAGAAGAAAAACGGCGGTTCGCGATCGGGATCCGAACCCATTTCACGGGCATGGGCGGCATAGTTGCGGCCCACGCAGTAGACCCGGCGCACCGGAAACTGGGCGCTGCTGCCACGCACGGGCACGCCATTGGGCGCCGGCGGGGCAAATACGAATTCGGTCATCCAATCTCTCCAGACTTGTGCTGTGTTGTCGGCCACGCACCGGCACGCGGCGTCGCCAACAGACGCCCCGCCGCGCGGCAGGGCAATAGCATACACCGGCGATTCCGGCCGCGTACGCCCGCATACATTGAATACGGGAATCCCCGCAATACAATGGAAAGCAGCCCGGCTCGAATCTTGCATGGCAAACCCTATCCCAAGTGACGCCATGAACCGACGCCCACCCGCCGCCCCCAGTTCGAAGAATCCCGCGCCTGCTTCCGCGGCGGGTTCGCGCGGTCTGCGCATCCTGTTGGTCCGCGACCCGCACGACGCCGACCCGCTCAATGTCGAAACCATCCACGCCGGCCTGGTGTCGGCGGGATTCACCGACATCGAGACGGTCGATGCCGACCTGCGCCTGCCCGACGCCATCGCCGCGCGGCAACCCGACCTGATCATCATCGCGTCCGAGTCCGCCGCCCGCGACACCGTCGAGCATGTCTGTGTCTCGACCCAGCACGCGCCGCGCCCCATCGTGCTCTTTACCGACAACGACGACGCCCGGCGCATCAAGGCCGCGCTGTCTGCCGGCATCACTGCCTACATCGTCGACGGGCTGCGCGCGGAGCGCGTCAAGACCGTGCTGGACGTGGCCTATGCGCGCTTCGAACTGGACCAGGAACTGCGCGCCGAGCTGGATGCCACGCGCCTGCAGCTGGCTGAGCGCAAGGAGGTCGAGCGCGCCAAGGGCCTGCTGATGAAGGAGCGCGGCATGAGCGAGGATGAGGCTTACAAGCGGCTGCGCAGCATGGCGATGGAACGAGGCATCAAGCTGGTCGAGGCCGCGCGGCGCGTAATCGATGTGATGAGTTGAGCGTGCGGCGCCGGCTGGCGGCCGCCCGCACGGGCTTGGTGCAATGCACAAACATGGAGCCGCCGCGGCACCGGCCGCGCACCGGCACCGCTCCAGCGGGCCGGCCTGCCGCCCCGCTCCCGGACAAACCTGCCCCGCGCCGCCGGGAACATAGTGACGGCGACCATTGGCACGCGGCTTGCGTAATAGGCACGCAATCGGCCAACGACGACCGATTGCAAACCGATGTGCGCGGCCAACGACGGCCGCGCCGCATCACGGGACAACGGCGTCCTGACCTGCCCCCGCATTTCTGGCGAAAGCGGCGCAGTTCAGGACGCTTTTTATCTGGAGCCGTGGAATGCCCCCTCGCCTGAAGATTGCCAAGCCGCTGCACGCCGCTGTCGCCACCGATGCCAGCATTGCCGGCGCCGATGCGGTACCCGCCAGCGGCGGCCGCCGCCGTGCGCTGGCGACCATCGCCGGCGCCAGTGTGATCACGCTGATCGATCCCCTGGTGCGCGCAGGCGCATGGGCGGCCGGCTCCGACGCGCCGGAGAAGCCGGAGGTGAGGATCGGCTTTATCCCGCTGACGGACTGCGCCTCGGTCGTGATGGCCGCCGCGCTCGGCTTCGACAAGAAGCACGGCATCAAGATCACGCCCACCAAGGAAGCCTCCTGGGCCGGCGTGCGCGACAAGCTGGTCAACGGCGAGCTGGATGCGGCCCATGTGCTGTACGGCCTGATCTACGGCGTGCAGCTGGGCATCGGCGGCCCCAGGAAGGACATGGCCGTGCTGATGAACCTGAACCACAATGGCCAGGCCATCACGCTGTCGTCCAAGCTGGCCGAGAAAGGCGTCAAGGATGGGGCTAGCCTGAAGGCGCTGATGATGAAGGAAAAGCGCGAGTACATCTTCGCCCAGACCTTCCCCACCGGCACCCACGCGATGTGGCTGTACTACTGGCTGGCGGCCAACGGCATCAACCCGATGCAGGACGCCAAGGCCATCACGGTGCCGCCGCCGCAGATGGTGGCCAATATGCGGGTGGGCAATATGGACGGCTTCTGCGTGGGCGAACCGTGGGGCGCGCGCGCCATCGCCGACAAGATCGGCTTTACCGCGGAAACCACGCAAGCGATCTGGAAGGACCATCCGGAGAAGACGTTGGGCACCACGGCCGAGTTCGTGCAGAAATACCCCAACACCGCGCGCGCGATGGTCGCCGCCGTGCTGGAGGCATCGAAGTACATCGACGCCTCGGCCTCCAATCGCCGCAAGACCGCCGAGACCATTGCCGCCAAGTCCTACGTCAACACCGACATGGACATCATCCTGGACCGCATGCTGGGCCGCTACAGCAACGGCCTGGGCAAAACCTGGGACGACCCGGACTCGATGAAGTTCTACCAGGACGGCAACACCAACTATCCCTTCCTTTCGGACGGCATGTGGTTCCTCACGCAGCACAAGCGCTGGGGCCTGCTCAAGGATCACCCCGACTACCTGGCCGTGGCGAAGAAGGTCAACCGCATCGACATCTACAAGCAGGGCGCCGCCGCTGCGCAGGTGCCGGTGCCCAAGAGCGACTTGCGCACGGCGCGCCTGGTGGACGGCGTGGTGTGGGACGCCAGCAAGGACCCGAAGGCCTATGCCGACGGTTTCAGGATCAAGGCCTGAAACGCAGCCCTCTCGCAGTCTTTCGTTTTCCGGGTGATATCCATTTGATTGCCGCTTGAACGCCGGCGTGCCAGCACGCCGGCCCTTGAAGGAGCCTGACGTGAATGCACTTGCCCAGCCGGCCACCCACGCCGGCAACCAGGCCGCGCCCGCCGACGACGGCACCGCCGCCGAACCCGCCCTGCCAGGCCACAAGCCAGCCCTCGAACATGCCGACGCCCGCCGCGCGGCATGGCTCGACGCCCTGAGCGCGGCGGTGCTGAAGGCGATACCGCCTCTCGCCGGCTTTGCGCTGTTCCTGCTGGTATGGCAGGGCATCGCCGCCATGATCCCGGCCATTCCGACGCCGGCCGCCACCTGGCAAGCCGCCGTGCCCCTGTTCTCCGACCCGTTCTACCGCAATGGCCCCAACGACCAGGGCATCGGCTGGAACGTGCTGGCATCGCTGGCGCGCGTGGGCGCTGGCTTCGGCCTGGCGGCGCTGATCGGCATCCCGGCCGGCTTCGCGCTGGGCCGCTTCGCCTTTCTCAACGCCATGATGGCGCCCATCATCAGCCTGCTGCGCCCGGTCTCGCCGCTGGCCTGGCTGCCGATCGGCCTGCTGCTGTTCAAGTCGGCAAACCCGGCGGCGATCTGGGCCATCTTCATCTGCTCGATCTGGCCGATGGTGATCAACACCGCCGTGGGCGTGACGCGCGTGCCGCAGGACTACCTGAACGTCGCGCGCGTGCTCGACCTGTCCGAGTGGAAGGTGTTCACCCGCGTGCTGCTGCCGGCCGTGCTGCCCTACATGCTGACCGGCGTACGGCTGTCGATCGGCACCGCATGGCTGGTCATCGTGGCTGCGGAGATGCTGACCGGCGGCACCGGGATCGGCTTCTGGCTGTGGGACGAGTGGAACAACCTGAAGGTGGAGCACATCGTCATCGCGATCTTCATCATCGGCGTGGTCGGGCTGCTGCTCGAATACGCCTTGCTGACGCTCGCCAGGCGCTTCAGCTACGGCAACTGAAGACGGCAACCGAGGCACCAATCGCGCTCAGCGCCAAGGAGAAGCTCATGGAAAAGTTCGTCCGTATCGAAGGCGTCGGGCAGACCTTCAAGACCAGGAAGGGGCCCTTCGTGGCCCTGCGCGATATCAACCTGAACATCGCCAGCGGCGAGTTCATCACGCTGATCGGCCACTCGGGCTGCGGCAAGTCCACCCTGCTCAACCTGCTGGCCGGCCTGGACCGCCCCAGCGCCGGCGCGCTGATCTGCGCCGAACGCGAGATCGCGGGACCCGGCCCGGACCGGGCGGTGGTATTCCAGAACCACTCGCTGCTGCCCTGGCTGACCTGCTTCGAGAACGTCTACCTGGGCGTGGAACGCGTGTTCGGCGGCAGTGAAAGCAAGGCCGGACTCAAGGCGCGCACCCGCGGCACGCTGGCCATGGTCGGCCTCACGCACGCCGAAAACAAGTATCCGCAGGAAATCTCGGGCGGCATGAAACAGCGCGTGGGCATTGCGCGGGCGTTGGCGATGGAGCCCAAGGTGCTGCTGATGGACGAGCCCTTCGGCGCGCTGGATGCGCTCACGCGGGCTCACCTCCAGGACGAGCTGATCAAGATCGTGGCCAAGACGCGCAGCACGGTGGTGATGGTGACCCACGACGTGGATGAAGCCGTGCTGCTGGCCGACCGCATCGTCATGATGACCAATGGCCCGGCGGCCACCATCGGCGAGGTGCTGACGGTGGACCTGCCCCGCCCGCGCGAACGCATGGCGCTGGCCGGGGACAAGACCTACCACGCCTGCCGGAGCGCGGTGCTGGACTTCCTGTATCGCAAGCAGCGCAATCCGGCGCTGAAAGAAGCCGCCTGAAGGGATGCTGAAGGCCAGTGTGCAGCAGCAGGAGCGGGACTGACAGCGCCGGCATTGGCCAATACCATGGGCACGGCCTGCCCTGCTCCGCTATCATGAACCTCAAACAACACTGTCCCAGCCCGCCATGACTACCACGCCAGCCGCACCCGCGACACCCGCCCAGCCTCCGTTCGCCGCGGCGAAGTACATCAAGGAAATCGGCCGGGGCGTCAATGGCGCCCGCGCGCTGCCGCGCGAGGATGCGCAGGCCCTGTTCGACGCCATGCTGGCCGGCCGCGTGGCCGATATCGAACTGGGCGCGGTGCTGATGGCCTATCGCATCAAGGGCGAGGCCCCGCACGAACTGGCCGGCATGCTGGATGCCGCGCACGCGCATTGCCTGCCGCTGGCGGGGCCGCCGGACCGCATCGTGGTGTCCATCCCGAGCTACAACGGCGCGCGCAAGCAGCCCAACCTGGTGCCGCTGCTGGCCCTGCTGCTGGCGCGCGAAGGCATTCCCGTGCTGGTGCACGGCACGCGCCAGTTCAACGGGCGCGTCACCAGCATCTCGCTATTCGAGGCGCTGGGCATCGCGCCATGCGCCTCCGTGGCACAGGCCGAAGGCCAGCTTCGCAGCAAGGACAGGCCGCTGGCGGTGCTGCCGATCGACGTGCTGTCGCCCGCACTGTCGCGCCTGCTCGACAAGCGCACGCAGATCGGCCTGCGCAACTCCTCGCATACGGTGGTCAAGATGCTGCAGCCGGTCGGCGCGCATTCCCCGGCCGAAGCGCTGCGCCTGTACAGCTACACCCATCCCGAGTATCGCGAAACGCTCACCGATTACTTCTCGCGCGAACCGGCCAATGTCCTGCTGGCACGGGGCACCGAAGGCGAAGTGGTGGCCGATGCCCGCCGTGGCGGCCGCATCGACTGGCTGCATGACGGGCACCAGCGCACCCTGGTCGACCCCACTGCCGGCTCGATCGCCGAAGTGCCGGAGCTGCCGCCCGGCAGCGACGTGGACCAGACCGCGGCCTGGATCCGCCTGGTACTGGACGGCAAGCTGCCCCTGCCGGCACCGATCGCCACCCAGATCGAGGCGATCCGCGAGTGCCTGCAACAGGGCACGCGGGTGGCCTGGGCCAACCCCGTCTGACGCGTTAAGCCGGGCAGCACAGCTGCCCGCCGCACTCAGATCTTGCGCTGCGGCAACGGAATCCGGTCATCCTCCCCCGGCACGCGCG
>NZ_JARJLM010000270.1 GCF_029335485.1 Cupriavidus basilensis | reverse complement strand
CTATCCCGCTCAAGCATTGGCACCGTCCTGGTACGGGTTGAAGCTGTGGGTCGGCGGAGCGGAAACGCCACGGGTATCCATGCCGGCCAGCTTCTGTGCGCCATCGGTATAGGGGTCGGGCAGGCGCACGCGGGCGCCGTCCACGAACGGATCGATGCTGCGCGCCGGATCGGCGGAAACGCCGGTGCGATCCAGACCGGCAATGCGCGCGCCATCGGTGAAGGCATCGAACTTCCCGGCACGCGCGCCCGCGGCGAACACGTCGCGCACGGGATTCTGCGTGGCCTGCGCGTAAGGTATGGCGGTGTCTCCGGCGGTCGGGCCGGCGGCATGGGCGCCGCTCGGGGAAAACACGGCAGCGGCAATGGCGGCGGCGGCAAACAGCGATTGGGCGAGCTTCGGGTACATGGCAATCTCCAACTGGGTGAATGAGCCCATTCGTCGCCAGCGGCCGCGGGAACTTACAGGTTTTTTTCACGCTTTTTGTACCCGGCGCATCCGACCACCGCTTCCGCCGCCGGACACACCCTGGTCCCACCCGGGAAAGTGCCGTTTGCGTCGGACGGCCGCCGGCGGTCGGCCGCTCACAAAGTGCCTAAGCCTTCCCCCATCAAAAGTATGAGTCCAGCCGAAAGCATATCCGCCCAATACGGTGACGATCTCCAACCTCCGGCCACTGTCGGCAAACGCACGCATGCCGCTAAATACAGTTACGCGGCAAGCCCGGCTGCGTGGCACAGCGCACAGAGAAAAGCCGAACAGCCGGATCGGTTGCCGCAACCTCTAGCTTCGGGGAAACACGGGGATGATCGATATCGAACAGGATCTGTCCGGCAATCATCTGCTGGGCGCCTTGCCGGCGCGGGAGCGCCGCCTGCTGACTCCGCATGTGAACAGCGTGAACCTGCGCGCGGGACAGCTGCTGAGCGATTCCGGCCAGCGCATCCGGCACCTGTATTTCCCGAGCACGGCGGTGATCTCGATGATGTCGCTGCAGGAAAGCGGCGCCACCGTGGAGCTGGCCTCGGTCGGCAACGAGGGGCTGGTGGGCCTGCCCGCGCTGACCGGCGGCGAAACCATGCCGAATCGCATCGAGGTGCGCCGGAGCGGGTACGGCTTTCGCATCGCCGCGGGCGATCTGCGCACGCTCTACCCCGAGTTGCCCACCTTGCAGCGCATGGCTCTGCTCTATATGCAGGCGCTGCTCACGCAGGTGTCCCAGACCGCGGTCTGCATTCGCCATCATTCCCTGACCACGCAGCTGTGCCGCTGGCTGCTGCTGGCGCTGGACCGCTCGCCCTGCAATGAACTCGATGTCACCCAGCAAACCATTGCCGACATGCTCGGGGTGCGCCGCGAGGGTGTCACCGAGGCCGTGGGCAGGCTGGAAGAGCTTCACCTCATCCGGCACAGCCGCGGACATATCACCGTGATCGACCGGGCCGGGCTGGAGGGCTTTTCCGGCGAGTCCTACCGCATCGTCCGCAACGAGTTCGACCGCCTGCTCATCCCCGCGGCGGATTAATCTGCCGTGGCTTCGGCCAGCGCCTGGTAAGCGGTTGCAAGGTGGTACGGGGTGGTCGACGGCAGTTCGCCGCGCGCAACGGCACCGGCCGGCGACAAGCATTCATGCCAGCCGCGCGCATGAAGAAAACGTGCGGGGAACGCATGCAGCCAGGCCTGCAGGTGCGCCAGCGCAAAGCCATCGCCGCGCACCGCAAGGGCCCGCGCGAATTCGGTCTGCGCCCAGATCCGCTGCGCCGGATCGCGCGGCGAGCCATCGAGGTTCAATGCCGCGGCAACGCCCATGGTGCCGGTATCGACCCCGTGCCGCAAGGCGAATTCGAATGCGCGCGCCAGCGCCTGCGCCAGCGGCGAGCCGTCGAACAATGCCGGGGCCGTGGACAGCAGCGAGAACCATTCGAACTGATGCCCGGGTTCGATGCGGTTGCCGTCGCAGCCCAGGGGCAACTCGGCGATACAGCCGGTAGCCGGATCGACGAAACCCGCCAGTACAGCGGACGCGATGCCCTCCAGCCGTTTGGCGTAGGCATGTTCCCGTGTGACCTCGTAGGCCGCAAGGTAGGCTTCGGTCAGGTGCATGATCGGGTTCTGCAGCGGCGTACCACCGCCTGCACTGAAGTCTTGCGCCAGCGCGGCATGGTAGAGCCCGCCGCTAGCTGCAGCGAAGCGCTGCTCGATCAACCGCGTCGTGCCGTCCAGCAAGGCGCGCGCCTGCGGCAGGCCCGAGCGCTTCAAGTACGCCGCACAGGCGAACACTACGAAGGCATGCGTGTACAGGTCCTTGGCGGTATCGAGCGGCTGTCCCTGCGCGTCGATGCTGTAGACAAAGCCGCCGTGCGCAAGGTCGGCGAAGCGCGTGCGCAGCGACTCGAACAGCTGCGCGGCATGGGCCGCCGCGCCGCTGCCTTCGCACTGCGAAAAAATATAGAGCTGGCGCGCGCACGCCATGGCGCGATAGCGCTTCACGGGCAATGGCCCGTTATCGATGCCGGACAAGGCCTCGTAGGGCAGCCGCATCGCGGCGTTCCAGCCCGGACCGGTCCAGAGCGGAAGGATGACGGCATCGTAATGCGTGCGCAATGCCGCGATGGAGCCGGCAATCTCGGTGGCAGGGCTTGGCGTGACGTTCATGCGGTCGGCAATTCGGTAGTGGGCGCGTTGGCGCGGGGAGCCGGGCCTGGCAGGCGCGGCGCACCTGCGGCGGGGTACCCGATACGGTAAACCGTGCAATATACCTCAGCCGCGCCGCCCGGCATCGGCCACCGCACTCGTCCGGCGCCGCCAATCATGCCTGTTGCGCCCATTGCGCCACAGAGAACGAGTGAAGCCGTGGCCATGCCGGCGCGCGCGGTGGACAGCGCGGTGGGCCGCCTAAGTTGCGGAAGTACCGGCTTCGTCGCGCAACGCGTTTCATATGGCGAGCCAGCTTGCACCCGCCGCCAGATCACCTAACCTTATCGTGTGGTCCCCTGGCATCGAACCCCGCTCTGAGCGGCTATCGAGCCGCATTCCATCCCCGCCGCGGCTCCCGGGCCACATTCCTGGTTTTGCGCTGATGATCTGGCCGGCATCTCTTTACCATCCGGCCGCCAAGCAAGCACCAACGGGCCATCCGGACCTTGCCGGTAACCGCCCCCACGCTCCATGGGAGAGCGCGATGGAAAAGCCGATTGTGAGCCCCTTGCGTTTTGTCGAGATACTGAACGCCAGACTGCCTGCCCATCCCCTGTATCAGGAGGGGATGCGTGTGTACGCCATTCCCAATCATTCGGAGCACCCCCGCAGCCTGGTCTGCGTCGGCCCGCGCGGCGTGAGAGGCGTATGCGCGACGGTGGAACTGATCGTACGCGGCGAGTGCGAGGTCGTCCCCGACATTCCCGGGGACTGGCACGCTCCCCTTCGCACCGAGTCCCGCCCGGCCCACCGTTAGCCGCAGGCGCGCCGCGCCTGCCCGCTCAAACCCGCTCCAGTTTCCTGTGCGGCAGCGGTGGCAGCGTCACGCTGATCGCATCCCCCGCCCTCACCGGGCCGCCAGCCAGCACGACGCCCATGATGCCGGCCTTGCGCACCAGCCTGCCTTCGCCATCCCGCCCGAGGACCTGCGCGAGCAGCCCCGGCTGGAAGTGCTCGATCTGCGCGCAGGGATTGCGCAGCCCGGTCACCTCGACCACCGCGGTCTCGCCCAGTTGCAAGCGGCTGCCCGCCGGCAGCGCCAGCAGGTCGATGCCCTGCGTGGTGACGTTCTCCCCCAGCGCGCCGGGCGCTACCGCATGCCCGGCAGCCTGCAGCATGCCGAGCAGTTCGACCGCGATCAGGTGAACCTGCCGCAGGTTCGGCTGGCTCGGGTCCACCGCCACGCGCGAGCGGTGGCGGACAGTCTCGCCGAGATGGGCATCGCCCGCCACGCCGAGCCCGGCAAGCAGGCGGATGACAGGCACGTTGGGCTTGCTGAACGAATGCGTGGCACTCAGGCTCACCGCGACCACGCGGCCCGGGGGCGGCGACGCGCCCGATATGGGGTCGGCGTCCATGCTCATGCGGCTTCGCGGCCTTCCCGCCCAGGCGCCGGCATCCGCTCAAGGTCCGCGCTGTCCGAGCCCACGGCGCCCACCGGATAGCGTGCGGCAAACACCAGCCGGCCCGCCGACCAGGTATGCGTCACCAAGGGCTGGCCAGCCACCATGGCGACCGCGACCAGGTCGGCGCGCAGCCCCGCCGCTATGCGGCCACGATCCGACAGCCCGCAGGCCGCCGCCGGGTTGGCGCTGACCAGCGCGGCCGCCCGCGGCAGGCTCAGGCCGGCCAGGCGCTCGGCGGCAAACGCCGCGGCGATCAGCGTGGCGGGCTGGTAGTCCGAGCAGAGGCAGTCCGCCACGCCAGCGCGGATGGCGTCGATGGCGCGCATGGAGCCGCTCTGGCTCTCGCCGCGCAGCACGTTGGGCGCGCCGAGGATGGTCGGCAATGCCTTCGCGGCAGCGGCCCGCGCGGTTTCCAGGTTGATCGGGAACTCGCTCATGCGCACGCCCAGCGCGTGCATGGCGGCGATGCGCTGGGGCGAATCGTCGTCATGGCTGGCGGCCGGGATGCCAAGCCGTGCGGCCAGGGCAAGCAAGTGCTCCACCCGTTGCGGCGCGCCCTCCTTATCCAACAGTTTCCTATCCGCGGCGGCCTTGGCCTCGTCGCGGGTCATGGCGTGATTTCCCATCATATAGGCCAGGTACGCATCGAGCGTCTTGAACTGGCCCTGGCCGGGCGAATGATCCATCACGGAAACCAGGTCCACCAGGCCGGCCGCCATCAAGCGCTCCAGCACCGGCAGCGCACTGGCATCGGTGACCTCGAAACGGCAATGGATGCGGTTGTCCACCAGGCTGTGGTCGCGGAAGGCGGTAACGGTGCGCACGAGGTCGCCGGCTGTATCGTAGTTGCGCACGCCAAACTCGTGGCCGGCGAACGATACCGCATGGTAAGGGGTGGTAATGCCGGCCGCGGCGTTGCGGCGGTCGACCTGCGCCACGGCGAAGTCGAGCGGGAACATCACCCGCGAGCGCGGCTCGGCTTCTTTCTCGATGGCATCGCAATGCAGGTCGATCAGACCCGGCAGCAAGGTCTGGCCGCGCAGGTCGATCACCTGGGCAGCGCGCGGCACGGCGGCAGCGGCGGGCTCGATGGCCGCGATGCGGCCGTCCTCGATCAGCAAGGCGCTATCAGGCAAGACGCCGTCGGGCAGGACGATCCGCGCATGGGTCAGGTAGGCAGGAAGCATGGTCGGTTCCGGGTACGGTTAGCGACAGGAATGAAGGAATCTCAGCCCGCGACCGCGGCGAGCCTGGCGGCGCAAGCGGCATCCGCCGCCGGTGGATGCAGGGGCAGCAGCCTGGTGGCCACGGCTTCGCGCACCGCTTCGTCATGAAAGATGCCGACCAGGCAACGGCCCTCGGCCAGCGCCTCGCGAATCAGTCCGACCACCACGGCACGGTTGTCCGCATCGAGCGATGCAGTAGGCTCGTCGAGCAGCAGCACCGGGTGGCCACCGATCAATCCGCGCGCAATATTGACGCGTTGCTGCTCGCCGCCCGAGAAAGTCGCCGGCGGCAGGTTCCACAGCCGGCCCGGCACCTGCAGCCGCGCCAGCAGCACCGCGGCGCGCTCGCGCGCCTCGCCGGCGCCGGCGCCACGCTGCTGCAACGGCTCGGCCACCACATCGAGCGTGCTCACACGCGGGATCACGTGCAGGAACTGGCTGACATAGCCGATCACCTCGCGCCGCAATTGCAGGATGCGCTGCTCCGGCGCGCGGGTCAGGCCCACCCAGCCCTTGTCGTCGCGGATGCGGATGCTGCCTTCGGTGGCCAGGTAGTTGCCATAGAGGCAGCGCAGCAGCGTGCTCTTGCCCGCGCCGGAACTGCCCGCAAGCACCAGGCATTCGCCGGCGGAGGCATCGAAATCGATGGCCCGCAGCACCGGCAGGCGCGTGCCGCCCTGGTTATGCAGGATGAAGGTCTTGCCCAGGCCGCGCACCTGGATCCGGCGGGGATCGGTCTGGAAGTCCCGGGTGTCCAGGGTATCTTGGATACCGGTGAGATCTTGCGTCATGTTCAGCTCTGCAGGATGGAAGACACCAGCAACTGGGTGTATGGATGTTGCGGGTCGTCAAGAATCTGGTCGGTCAGGCCGCTTTCCACCACCCGCCCGCCTTGCATCACCAGGGTGCGGTGCGCCAGCAGGCGCGCCACGGCAAGGTCGTGGGTCACGATGATGGCGGCCAGGCCCAGGTCCGCCACCAGCCGCCGCAACAGGTCCAGCAGGCGGGCCTGCACCGAGACGTCGAGCGAGGCGGTGGGCTCGTCCATGAACACCAGGCGTGGATGCGTCACCAGGTTGCGGGCGATCTGCAGGCGCTGCTGCATGCCGCCCGAGAAGCTCGTGGGCGTGTCGTCGAGGCGCGCCAGGTCGAGTTCCATTTTCTCCATCCACGCCCCGGCCACGGCGCGCAGCTCTCCATAATGGCGCCCGCCCACCGCCATCAGGCGCTCGGCGATATTGGCGCCGGCACTGACGCGCATGCGCAGGCCGTCGCGCGCGTTCTGGCGCACGAAGCCCCAGTCGGTCCGCGCCAGCAGGCGCAGCCTGGCGTCGGACAGTGAGGCAAGGTCCACCAGGCCGTGCTCGCGGGTGTCGTAGCGGACGCTGCCGGACTCGGGCGCGGCCTGCCAGGACACCGCCTGCAGCAAGGTGCTCTTGCCGGATCCGGACTCTCCCACCACGCACAGCACTTCGCCGGCAAAGAGGTCGAAGCTGACATCGTGGCAGCCGTGTACGCCATCCCAGGTGCGGGTCAGGCCGCGCACGCACAACAGCGGCTCGTCGTTGCGGCTCATGCTGCCTCCTTCCCTGCACTGGCGAGCGCGCTGCCGCCGCCCTGGTTCGCTTCGTTCGGGCCGCGCATGCCCTGCTCCTGCCGGGTGGCGCAGTACTCGGTGTCCGAGCAGACGAACATGCGCCCGCCCGCGTCGTCGGTGATGATCTCGTCCAGATAGCTGTCGGTGGCGCCGCACAGCTCGCAGCAGCCCGACCACGTCTCGACGGCAAACGGATGATCGTCGAAATCCAGGCTCTTGACGCTGGTATAGGGCGGCACGGCGTAGACGCGCTTTTCGCGCCCCGCGCCGAACAGCATCAGCGCCGGGCTGTGGTCCAGCTTGGGGTTATCGAACTTGGGGATGGGAGACGGCCGCATCATGTAGCGCTGGTTGACCATGACCGGGTAATCGTAGGTGGTGGCGATCCGTCCATGGCGGGCGATGTCCTCGTACAGCTTGACATGCATCGCGCCGTATTCCGCCAGCGCGTGCATGGTGCGGGTCTCGGTCTCGCTCGGCTCCAGCCAGCGCAGCGGCTCCGGGATGGGTACCTGGAACACCATGATCTGCCCTGGCGCCAGCGGCGTTTCCGGGATCCGGTGGCGGGTCTGCACGATGGTGGCGGCGGCGGTGCGCTCGGTGGTCCGCACGCCCGTGACGCGGCCAAAGAAGCGCCGGATATTGATGGCATTGGTGGTGTCGTCCGAGCCCTGGTCGATCACCTTGAGCACGTCGTCGCTGCCGATGATGGAGGCGGTCACCTGGATGCCCCCGGTGCCCCAGCCATAGGGCAGCGGCATTTCCCGGCTGCCGAAGGGCACCTGGTAGCCGGGAATCGCCACCGCCTTGAGCAGCGCGCGGCGCAGCATGCGCTTGGTGGACTCGTCCAGATAGCCGAAGTTGTAGTGTTCGTCGCGCACGTTGGCATTGCCTTCATTCATGATGCGATGGCCTCCTGCGCCTGGGGCGCGGCGATGCTGTCCGCCGGCGCCGCCGGCGCCGCAGGCGCCCGGGCGGGCTCGCCTGGTTCGCGCTCGGCGCGCAGCCGGCGCAGCAGTTCGAGATTGGTCTGGAAATCCACGTAGTGCGGCAGCTTCAGGTGTTGCACGAAGCCGGAGGCCTCCACATTGTCGCTGTGGTAAAGCATGAACTCCACGTCGTTGGCCGGGGCGTCGGCGGCTTCGCCCAGTTCGGCGGCGCGCATGGCACGGTCGGCCAGCGCCATCGACATGGCCTTGCGCTCGCCATAGCCGAACACCAGGCCGTAGCCGCGCGTAAAGCTCGGTCCTTCCTGCGCGTTGCCGGCAAACTGGCTCACCATCTGGCATTCGGTGACCTCGATCTCCCCGATGGTCACGGCAAAGCCCAGCTCCTCGACGAACAGCTCGACTTCCACCTCGCCATAGCGGATCTCCGCCGCGAACGGGTGCGAGTTGCCATAGCCGCGCTGGGTCGAATACCCCATCGACAGCAGGAAGCCCTCGTCGGCGCGCG